>JAJZVB010000070.1 GCA_021845885.1 Pseudomonadota bacterium | reverse complement strand
AGCCTCATCGCCAGGGGCGTCGCCCCGCTTGCCGCCTGCCGCGTCGCCCTGGTCAGGCCCATCACCGACGACCCGGACATGCGCGACGCACTCGACGCCGCAGTGACGACCTTCTTCTGATCGGAGAAAAAGTGAGCGTCAATCTTGACGATTACATTGAACTCGTCGACGAGCTTTCGGCAGAGTCCCAGGCGGTCTTGCGTTCGAACTGGGTGGAGGCGACGAAGGTCTATTCCCCCCGGGGGCTGGACAACTACATCAAGGGGGCTGCAGCCCTGCGAGGTTTGGGGCGGGGCTGCAATATCGTCGTGGCTTGGCTGGAAAACGCGCCGCTCGTCGCCAAGGAGGTGGGGGAGGACGTCGTCGCCGACCTCGCCACCTCCGCGCTCACCCTGGCATCGAAAACCTCGGGTGCCGTCATCGAAATGATGCTCGCAACAGCCCCGACCGCGGCGAACCGCCTTGGGGACGCTGAGCTCTTCCTGAAATACCTGCGCTTCATCAATACGCTGCTGGCCCAGGCGCCGAGGGGCGTGAGGCCCATGCTGGAGAAGCTGGATACGCTTTTATCTCAGCTGACGTTGGGCGGTCTGAGGCGCTGGGCGACCTGGGGCGCGCATGCACACCGCACCAATTACGAGGAGCAGATCAAGTACTTCGGGCTGGAATCAAAGGAATCCCTGGCGATCCTGCAGAAGGAAAGGAAGGGGACACTCTTCATCGACGTCCAGCGCCGCATCAATATGTATTTGAGAGCCCTTTGGGCCCGAGATTTCTTCATGAAGCCCACTTCCGGCGACTTCGAGACGCGCGAAGGCTACAAGCCGTTCGTCGAGGACTACTTCATCAACCTGCCGGACGCCTACGACGACTTCGAAGGGGTGCCGGGGCTGGAAGTTTACCGGGCGGCTGCAGCCCATGCCGCGGCGCACATCGTTTATACGAAGGATCCCATCTCGGCGGAAGCGCTCAACAATTGGCAGATGGCGGTGATTTCGGTGATCGAGGACGCGCGTGTCGAAACGCTGGCGATGCGCAGGTTTCCGGGGCTCGGGCAACTCTGGTCCAGGCTGCATACCGCGACCCCGGCCAGGGCGGCTACGGCAGGCGATTATATGGACCGTCTAGCCCGCGCCCTGCTCGACCCGGCCTACGCCGACGACGATCCCTGGATCAATCAGGGGCGCATCCTGTTCAAGGAGGCTGCCGGCAAGCTGGACACCAACCAGACTTCCTGGGAAATCGGGGTGACGCTGGCGCATGCTTTCCTGGAGAAGAAGCTTCCTTTCAGCATTCGTACCGACGTCCTGAGTGCGCCATACCGCGACGACAACCGCTATTTCTGGGCATTCGAGGAATTCGATTTCGACAAGGCAGCAGCGGCAGGCTATGAATCGATCAAGCAGGTTAGAAAATACGTCAACGTCATGGAAATGGCGAATGAAATAGACGTCGAGACTGCGGGCGACGATGCGGAGGAGATCTGGGTTCTCGGCACGGAGCTCTATCCCTACGAGGACATCGGCGAAGAAAGCGGCGGCAAGTCCTTTAACGAGCTGGAAGGCAGGGAACCCGTATCCGAACCATTCCATTATTCCGAATGGGACTACCAGATCCAGCTCGAGCGGCCATCCTGGGCGACCGTGCTCGAAAAGCGCGCCAAACTCGGCGAAATGAAGATCATCGACGACATCGCCGCGCAGCACAAGCGCATCATATCGAAAATGAAATTCCTGCTCGATGCGATGCAGCCCCAGGGTGTGCAGCGCATCAGAAAGCTCGAGGACGGCGACGAGATCGACGTCAATGCGGCCATCTCGAGCACCATCGACCTGCGCATGGGCATGCAGCCCGATCCCAGGATCATGATGCGCTCTGTGCGGAAGACGCGGGACATATCGGTCCTGGTTCTTCTCGACCTTTCCGAGTCCACCAACGAAAAGGTTGCAGGGCAGGAGCACACCGTGCTGCAGCTCACCCGGGAGGCCTGCGTGCTGCTTTCCGATGCGATCTCGAAGGTCGGGGACCCCTTCGCCATTCACGGCTTCTGCTCCGACGGTCGCCACAATGTCGAATACTACCGCTTCAAGGATTTCGACCAGCCCTACGACGACAAACCCAAGTCCAGGATCGCCGGCATGACCGGGCAGCTTTCGACAAGGATGGGGGCGGCGATCAGGCATGCAACGCATTACCTCAGAGAGCAGAAGTCCAGCAAGAAGCTTTTGATGGTCATCACCGACGGGGAGCCAGCCGACGTCGACGTGCGCGACCCGCAGTATCTGCGTTATGATACCAAGAAGGCGGTGGAAGAGGCGGGCAGGAACGGCATCCTCACCTATTGCATGAGCCTCGACCCGAGGGCCGACCAGTACGTCTCTCGGATTTTCGGCGCGAGGAATTACATGGTGGTGGACCATGTTGAGCGCCTGCCCGAAAAACTGCCCCTGCTCTATGCAGGTTTGACGAGGTAGAAATGGAACAACGTTATGTCGGTCTTTACAACGACAAACACGGCATGACCCAGCTGGGCCGTATCGTGCTCGATGGCTGGCTGTTCGGCTTCATTCCGGAATCTGAAGACTGCAGCGGCTGGGACATGGGCCGCATGCAGCTCCTGATGGATCAATGCGAAAAGGAATGGGACAAGTACGGCAACCTTCCCAGCCGTCTGTCGCCAGAGCTGCGCCAGCGCCACATCGAAATTTACAAAAAGGCAATGGCCCTGGCAAAAACCAAGGGATGGGATCCCGAACTGGGCGACGAGGACTAAGACTAGCCGGCAGCTTGTCGACCAGCCACTTCCACATGCGCGATCCGCACCGCCTCGTCCAATACGAACCGAGCAAAAGCCTGTGCCGCAGCGCTCAAGCGCTTGCCCTGTCGCTGAACCAAATACCACTGCCGCAATAGCGGAAAGCCCTGCACGTCCAGGATGCACAAATTCCTTGTCGCGAGCTCTCCATGAAGCGACACCACACCTACCCCCAGCCCGGCCTCCACGGCCTGCTTGATCGCCTCGTTCTTGTTCATCTCCATGGCGACTTTGAGCGTCAGACCATTCTCTTCGAAGAATTTCTCCACCGCGCTTCGGGTACCCGACCCCTGTTCGCGGCCGACGAAGGGCTCCTCCGCCACGCGCTGCAAAGGGATGCCGTGCATCTCCGCCAATGGATGGGATGGCGAAGCGATGACCACCAGAGGATTATCCATGAAAGGCTGTGCCTGAAGATCGTGACCTTCCGGCGGCCGACCCATCAGAGCAACGTCGATGCTGTTTTCGGCCAGATGCCGCAATAACGTCTCGCGGTTGACCGCATTCAGGCTCACGCGCACATCCGGATGGATCTGTCGGAATGCGGCGATCAGCCTTGCCCCCAGGTAGCTGGCGGAACTCACGACCGAAACCGTCAGCGTTCCCCCCTTCAAACCCTGCAAGTCGCCCAAGGCATGTTCCAGATTGGCCAGTTCACGGTTCACGGCACGGCTTGTTTCCAGTGTCTCGCGCCCCGCCTCGGTGAGGTGAATGCGCTTTCCGATCTGCTCGAACAGGGGTAAACCCAAGGACGCTTCCAGCTGTTTGATTTGCATGGAAACGGCGGGCTGGGTGAGGTGCAGCTCCTCACTCGCACGGGAAAAGCTCCCGCAGCGGGCAACGGCTTCAAGAATATCGAGTTGGCGTAGGGTCAGTCTTAACATAAGAAATTATTTGGCATTTTATCAGAAAACATGAATATTTCTTATGATTTTATTGGTGTATAGTCTTGTTCTTCATAGGGCTATTTATCCTCATTACAATCATGGAGAATTGATATGGACCAGTCCAGTCGTTACGCCAACCTTGATCTCAAGGAAGACGAACTCATCAAGGGTGGCAGGCATATTCTTGTTGCCTACAAAATGAAACCGAAAGCCGGCTATGGCTATCTCGAATCTGCAGCGCACTTTGCTGCCGAATCTTCCACCGGAACCAACGTGGAAGTATGCACCACGGACGAATTCACCAAGGGCGTCGACGCGCTGGTTTATTACATCGACGAAGCCTCCGAAGACATGCGCATCGCGTATCCGCTCGAGCTTTTCGACCGCAACGTCACCGACGGGCGCATGATGCTGGTTTCCTTCCTGACCCTGGCCATAGGCAACAATCAGGGCATGGGCGACATCGAGCATGCCAAGATGATCGATTTCTATGTGCCCGAGCGCGCCATCCAGCTTTTCGACGGCCCCGCCAAGGACATTTCCGACCTGTGGCGCATCCTGGGCCGCCCAGTCCAGGACGGCGGATACATCGCCGGAACCATCATCAAGCCCAAGCTGGGCCTGCGTCCCGAGCCTTTCGCTCACGCGGCCTACCAGTTCTGGCTGGGCGGCGACTTCATCAAGAACGACGAACCCCAGGGCAACCAGGTTTTCGCTCCCCTGAAGAAAGTGATTCCGCTCGTCGCCGACGCGATGAAGCGCGCCCAGGACGAGACCGGCGAGGCCAAGCTTTTCTCGGCCAACATCACGGCGGACGACCATTACGAAATGTGCGCCCGCGCCGACTACATCCTCGAAACCTTCGGACCGGATGCGGACAAGGTCGCCTTCCTGGTCGACGGCTATGTCGGCGGTCCGGGCATGGTCACCACGGCCCGCCGTCAGTATCCGAATCAGTACCTGCATTACCATCGCGCAGGTCACGGTGCCATCACTTCGCCTTCCGCCAAGCGCGGCTACACCGCTTTCGTTCTGGCCAAGATGAGCCGTCTGCAGGGTGCATCCGGCATCCACGTCGGCACCATGGGCTACGGCAAGATGGAAGGCGATGCGGACGACAGGAACATCGCCTATATGATCGAGCGCGACGAATGCCAGGGCCCGGTCTACTTCCAGAAATGGTACGGCATGAAGCCCACCACCCCGATCATCTCCGGCGGGATGAATGCGCTGAGGCTGCCCGGCTTCTTCGAGAACCTCGGCCACGGCAACGTGATCAACACCGCAGGCGGCGGATCCTACGGCCATATCGACAGCCCGGCTGCCGGCGCGAAATCGCTGCGCCAGTCCTACGAGTGCTGGAAGGCCGGAGCCGACCCGATCGAATGGGCGAAAGAGCACAGGGAATTCGCGCGCGCGTTCGAATCCTTCCCGAAGGATGCGGACAAGCTTTTCCCGGGCTGGCGCCAGAAGCTGGGCGTTCACAAGTAAGTCCGAGTCCGGCGCAAACCGAAGCCCCTGCTTGCAGGGGCTTTTATTTTGGAGCGATTATGAATGCTGAACAATACAGAATAACCGAAGAACCTTATTACCAGCCCCAGAAAAGGGAAATCGAACTTTTCCAGGCAGCCTACGCCTCGAGGATGCCGGTCATGCTGAAAGGGCCGACAGGCTGCGGGAAATCGCGCTTCGTCGAGCATATGGCCTGGAAACTGCAAAAGCCCCTGATCACGGTGGCCTGCAACGAAGACATGACGGCTTCCGATTTGGTCGGGCGCTTCCTGCTCGATTCCTCCGGCACGAGATGGCAGGACGGCCCGCTGACGCTGGCGGCGAGGATGGGCGCAATCTGCTATCTCGACGAAATCGTCGAGGCGCGGCAGGACACCACCGTGGTGATTCATCCTTTGACGGACTACAGGAGAACCCTTCCTCTCGACAAGAAGGGGGAATTGATCCAGGCCCATCCCGATTTCCAGCTGGTGATTTCCTATAATCCGGGATACCAGAACCTGATGAAGGATCTCAAGGAATCCACGAAGCAGCGCTTTTCCGCGATGGAATTCGATTATGCCGACGCCGAAGTCGAAGCGGATATCGTCATGAAAGAAACCGGCCTGGAAAGGAATCCTGCTGAAAGTCTGGTGAAAATCGCGCAGGTATCGCGCAATCTGAAGGGGCATGGCCTCAACGAAGGCATTTCGACGAGGCTGCTCGTTTATGCGGCCACTCTGATCAAAAACGGCATAGAGCCCCATGACGCCTGCAGAATGGCGCTCGTCTGCCCGATCATCGACGACGCGGACATCAGGGACACGCTGCATCATGCCATAGATTCGGTTTTCGCCTGATGAAAAAGATTCAATGCGGCTTTCCCCGCGTTCAGAACGTTTTCGGGGATTGTCTGGAAGAAGCAATGAAAGTCCTATCGGAAGAAGGAGTGAGCGCATACATCGATGGCGCTCAGGCCCTTTGCAAAATGGGGCGGGGGGAGGAACCCGTTCTCGCCTTTCTCGAAAAAATGCCATCGGCTGCATCCATTCTTGGAGAAGCAATCATTTCAGATGTGGTCGAATTCACGAGAAGGCTTGCCCGCACCCCGAACAGCCGAGCGATTGCCCCTTTTCTGGAGGGCATGAATTCTGCTGCCAAGGCGTTGGAATCCCGCGAGCTTTTCCTGGAATACCTTGAGCTCGTGAGAGAAATCAAGAGGCGCACCACCCCCAGGGTGCACGGCATCGATTCCATGTATGAAAGCGCCTGCCTTCCCGAGTTCCTCAAAAGCGTTCCCCGGCTCTTCGGCCAGCTTTCGCTGGGCGGCCTCAGGAACTGGGCGGAATGCGGCATCAGGAATCATGCCAATGACCCGGATGCGCAGAAAAGCTATTTCCTTCTGCAATCGGCGGACAGCCTTGCCGCATTACAGAGGGAAAGACACGGCACCCTCTTCGTCGACCATGAAAGGAAACTGGATCATTATCTCAGGGGACTGTGGGCCATGGAGGTCTCCTTCGTCCCCTATTCCCTGGCCTTCGACATCCTGAGAAAGCCGGTTCCCCATTTCGACGATCTCGGCATCCATCTTCCCGATTCGTACGAAGATCTTCATGACGTGAAGGGCATAGACCGGTACCGCGCCCTGCTCGCCCATATTTGCGCGCACCTGCGCTGGAGTGAGCCCGTCATGGCCGACAATTTGAGCCCTTTCCAGCGCATCGCTGCAGAAATATTCGAGGATTCCCGGGTTGAATACCTGGCGATGCAGGAATATCCGGGAATTTCAAGGCTATGGAAAAGGCTCCATCCCGTTCCGAAGGAGGGCGCATGTCCGGAGGGGTGGTCAGAAATACGCCACAGGCTTTTCACGCTCTCCCGAGCCATCATCGACCCTGATCACGGCTATTCGAATCCCTCCATACTGAAATATGCGGAGAAATTCAGGGAAATCATGGAGGACGGTCCTTCTTCCACGGAACAGATGGTGGATCTGGGCGTGAAATTCATCGCGGAGACCCGCGTTCAGTCGGACCTTTCCGCCAAGATCTATTTCGAGGATACCGAGGTCGGTTACCGCGACGACAATAGGCTATTGTGGCGCTTCATCGAGGAAGGGGACGAGGAGGAATTCGATTCGAAGCCCGTCCGCCACCAGGAAAAGGCGGAAATGGAAAGGCTCCCTCCCAGGCTCTATCCGGAGTGGGATAATGAAGGCAGTCATTACCGTCCCGACTGGGTGAGTGTTTACGAACATCTGCATCCAAAAGGCGATCCCGGACGTATAGACAGCCTCCTGTCCAGGCATGCCGCTGCAGCAAAAAGGCTGAAAAAACTCATCGACCTGCTCAAACCCCAGAACAGGGTGCGCATCCGCTATCAGGAAGAAGGATCAGAGCTCGACATCGACGTGGCGATCCGTTCCCTGATCGATTTCAGAAGCGGAGCCCAGCCGGATGCGCGCATCAACATGAGCCACCGTCATGACGGAAGGAGCATCGCGGTATCGCTGCTGCTCGATCTTTCAGCGTCGCTTTCCGATGTTCCCGAAGGCGAAACAAGGAGCAAGCTGGAAATCAGCCAGGAAGCGGTTTCGCTTCTGGCCTGGGCGGTGGACAGGATAGGCGATTCCCTGGCCATAGGCGGATTCCATTCCGACACGCGGCACAACGTCCGCTATTTGCACATCAAGGGATACCGGGAAAACTGGGGGGAAGAAGTGAAGGGGCGCCTTGCGGCCATGGAGGCCGGCTTTTCGACCCGAATGGGGGCGGCCATGCGCCATGCCGGGCATTACCTTTCTCACCAGATTGCCGAAAAGAAGTTGATGCTCGTGCTGACCGATGGAGAGCCGTCCGATGTCGACATCCATGGGGCACGCTACCTGATAGAAGACGCAAGAATGGCGGTCAGGGAACTCGATGCGAAAGGGATCCATGCCTATTGCATCAGCCTCGACGCAAAGGCTGACGATTATGTTTTTGACATTTTCGGCAACCATTACACGGTGATCGACAAGGCCGAAAGCCTTCCGGACAGGCTGCCGAAGCTTTTCATGATGCTGACGAAGTGATGGAGGCTTGAATCGAAAACCTGTAAAATCTCCAGCTAAAAACCGACCAAGGAGAAGCAATGAGCAAGAATCTGGTGCAATTCATCATCGAGGAGCAGCGCACCATAGCCGGGGCAACCGGGGATTTCACGGGCCTGCTCAATGACATCGTGACGGCCTGCAAGCGGATCGCGCACGACGTCAACAAGGGCGCGCTGATCGGCGTCCTGGGCAGCGCTGGAAGCGAGAACGTTCAGGGGGAGACGCAGAAAAAGCTCGATGTGATCACCAACGAGATTTTCATCCAGTCGAACGAATGGGGCGGCCATCTGGCTGCAATGGCTTCCGAGGAAATGGAGGACGTCTACCCCATCCCGGTCCGCTATCCCAAGGGCAAATATCTTCTCGTTTTCGATCCGCTCGACGGTTCCTCCAACATCGACGTCAACATTTCCGTCGGAACGATATTTTCCATCCTGCGCGCCCCTGACGGGATTATCAATCCGGAGGCCGAGGATTTCCTCCAGCCCGGCACGAAACAGGTCTGCGCAGGCTATGCCCTGTACGGCCCGGCCACGATGATCGTGATCACCACAGGAAATGGCGTCAACGGCTTCACGCTCGACCGGGACATCGGCGAATTCATGCTGACTCATCCGAACATGACCATACCCGAGGACACCCGGGAATTCGCGATCAACGCATCGAACGAGCGCTTCTGGGAAGCGCCTGTCCAGCGCTATGTCAGGGAATGCATTGCAGGCAAGACCGGGCCTCGCGGGGAGAACTTCAACATGAGGTGGGTCGCCTCTATGGTGGCGGAAGTGCACAGGATCCTGACCCGCGGCGGCATATTCATGTATCCGAAGGACACCAAGGATCCGAAGAAGGCCGGCAAGCTGAGGCTCATGTACGAAGCGAATCCCATGTCCTTCATCGTCGAACAGGCGGGCGGAATGAGCTCGACGGGGCGGGAGCGCATCATGGACATCCAGCCGACCGATCTGCACCAGCGCGTTCCCGTCATTCTCGGCTCGAAGAACGAGGTGGCGAGGGTCGTTTCCTACCACCAGGAGAATTGATATGATCGGCATACTCATGGGGAGCCAGAGCGACTGGGATGTGATGCAGCATGCGGCAAGCCAGCTGAAGGCTTTCGGCGTCCCCTTCGAGGCGCGCGTGATTTCGGCACACCGCTCGCCGGATCTTCTCGTCGAATACATCAGGGATGCCGAATCGAGAGGCGCGAAAGCCTTCATCGCAGGGGCGGGCGCCGCTGCGCATCTTGCAGGCGTTGTCGCATCGAAGACGCTTCTTCCCGTCCTCGGCGTGCCCATGCCTTCCAAGTATCTCCAGGGCATGGATTCGCTGCTTTCGACGGTGCAGATGCCGAAAGGGATTCCGGTTGCGACCTTCGCCATAGGCGAGGCCGGGGCGGCGAACGCCGGGCTTTTCGCCGTTTCGATGCTCGCTTTGCAGGATCAGAAATTGAACGAATCGCTGCGCGCCTTCCGCAAGAACCAGGCCGATGCGATTGCGGCCACCATCCTTCCCTCGATTTAGCCATGATTTATTCGAATATAAAAAGCCTTCCCCTGCTGCACCGCGGCAAGGTCCGTGACATCTACGAGGTGGACGCCGAAAGACTGCTCATCGTCCAGACGGACCGCATTTCGGCTTTCGACATGATTCTTTCCGAGCCGATTCCGGAAAAGGGGAAGATCCTGACTGCGCTTTCCGCCTTCTGGTTCGAGAAGCTTTCTCATGTCATTCGTAACCATCTCACAGGCATTGCCCCGGAATCGGTCGTCACGGAAAGAGACGAAGTCGAGGGCAGGGCCTTCGTGGTGAAAAAGCTCAAACCGCTTCCCATCGAGGCGATCGTCAGGGGCTACATCGTGGGCTCGGGATGGAAGGAATACGTGAAGTCCGGCACCGTATGCGGCATTTCCCTGCCAAAAGGGCTGAAGGAAGCGGAAAAGCTGCCCGAGCCGATATTCACGCCCTCGACGAAGGCCGAAGTCGGCGAGCACGACGTGAACATCAGCTTCGAGGAAATGACTCGCCTGGTGGGCGGAGAAATCGCGCAAAAGGTGAAAAGGGCGGCCATCGCGCTCTATTCCGAAGCAGC
>JAJZVB010000069.1 GCA_021845885.1 Pseudomonadota bacterium | reverse complement strand
TCCTTTCCTCGACAAGGCCCTCCTCGGCTTCCCCCGCGGCAGGCTATTATGCGAAATATCTGGCCCGGCAGAAGGAACTGATCGACGCCGCTTTTGCGGAACATTAGGAGAGAACATGCTGATCGAAGTCAAAGTGCCCCAGCTTTCCGAGTCGGTTTCGGAGGCGACCCTGCTTTCCTGGCACAAGAAGGAAGGCGAATATGCACAAAGGGGGGAAAACCTCATCGACATCGAAACCGACAAGGTGGTGCTCGAGACGCCAGCGACCCAGTCAGGCGTGGTCGCGAAGATTTTGAAGGAACAAGGAAGCGTCGTGACGAGCGGCGAAGTCATTGCCATGCTCGACACGGAAGGGAAGGCAATCCCGCAAGAACCCGAAATCCTGCAAGAACCCGAACAGCCCGTCCTCATGCCGGCAGCCAGGAAACTCGTCGAAGAGAGCGGACTGAATGCTGCCGAGATCGAGGGAACGGGAAAGGGAGGGCGCATCACCAAGGAAGACGTCATTTCCCATGTGAAGAAGGAAAGCGAAAAAAAGGTGACGAGGGTGCCGATGTCGCGCGTGCGCATGAGGATTGCGCAAAAGCTGCTCGAATCGCAGCAGAATGCGGCGATTCTCACCACCTTCAACGAGGTCGACATGCATTCGGTCGTCGAACTGCGCAGCCGCTATCGTGAAAAATTCGAGAAGGAGCATGGCGTCAAGCTCGGATTCATGTCATTTTTCGTCAAGGCCGCGATTTCCGCGCTGCAGCGCTATCCCGTACTCAATGCCTCGATTGAGGGCAATGACATCGTTTATCACGACTATTACGACATCGGCATCGCGGTGGGAACGGAGAGGGGGCTCGTCGTCCCCGTATTGCGCAATGCGGACAGGCTCTCCTTCGAGGAAATCGAAAAGCAGATCGCGGATTTCGGCAGGCGCGCGAAGGAGGGGAAGCTGGCTCTGGAGGAGCTCGAAGGCGGCACGTTCTCGATCACGAACGGCGGCATATACGGCTCGATGCTCTCCACCCCCATCATCAATCCGCCCCAGAGCGCGATTCTGGGCATCCATGCGATGAAGGAAAGGCCGGTCGTCGAGAACGGCCAGGTCGTCATCCGTCCCCTGATTTACCTTGCGCTTTCCTACGATCACAGGCTCATCGACGGCCGCGAAGCGGTCCAGGCATTGGTTGCGATCAAGGAAGACCTGGAGGATCCGGCGAGACTGTTGCTGGAGATCTGAAATGTACGATGTTGCAGTGATCGGCGGCGGACCCGGGGGCTATGTGGCAGCGATACGCTGTGCCCAATTGGGTTTGAAAACGGTCTGCATCGACGACCGCGAAAAAAACGGGAAAGCGTCCCTAGGCGGAACCTGCCTCAATGTCGGCTGCATTCCTTCCAAGGCCCTGCTCGAATCCTCGGAGCTCGTCGAGAAGGCCAAGTCTGAATTCGCTTCCCACGGCATTTCAACCGGTGAAATCGCCTTCGATCTTTCTGTCATGCAGCAAAGGAAGGAAAAAATCGTCGATGCGCACACCAATGGCATTTCCTTCCTGTTCAGGAAAAACAAGGTGGATTCCGTTCTCGGGCGCGGGAGGCTGGCTTCGAAAGGCGATCCTTATTCGATCGAACTGGATTCGGGAGAAAGGATAGAGGCAAGGCATGTGATCATCGCCACGGGTTCTTCTCCCAGAAAGCTGGAAGGGATTCCCTTCGGAAAGCGCATAGTCGACAGCAGCGGGGCGCTTTCCTTCAGGGAAGTTCCGCGAAGATTGGGCATCATCGGAGCAGGCGTCATTGGGCTCGAAATCGGCAGCATATGGAATAGATTGGGAAGCGAGGTGACGCTCATCGAAGCCCTTACGGAATTCCTGCCTTCGGCCGACGAGAAGATTTCGAAGGAAGCCCTGAGGCAGTTCGGGAAACAATTGTCCATCCGTCTCGGCGCGAAGGTGCAGCGTGTCGAAGAGACCGACGAAGGGGTCAAGGTCCGGTATAGGGATGCAATAGGGGAAAGCGAAGCATTGTTCGACAGGCTGGTGATCGCAGTAGGCAGGATGCCGAATTCGAAAGAGGTCGCCGATCCTTCGCTTGGCCTTGAGATCGACGCAAGGGGTTTCATAAAAGTCAACGGACAGTGCATGACGAATCTGCCGAATGTTTATGCTATTGGGGATGTCACCGGAGGAATGATGCTCGCTCACAAGGCCTCCGAAGAAGGAATCATGGTTGCGGAAAGGATAGCGGGACAGAAAACGATGCTTGATCCCGACATCATCCCCAGCGTCATTTATACTCGTCCTGAAATCGCCTGGGTTGGAAAAACCGAACAGCAATTGCGGGCGGGAGGAGTCGAATACAGGGCGGGGCAATTCCCCTTCACGGCCAATGGGCGGGCCCAGGCGCTGGGGGAGGCGCAGGGTTTCGTGAAAATGCTGGTTGACGCGAAAACCGACAGGCTGTTGGGAGTCCACATTATCGGCCCCCATGCTTCCGAATTGATTTCGGAGGCGGTTCTGGCGATGGCTTTCTCGGCTTCCAGCGAGGATCTGGCCAGAACTATCCACGCCCATCCCACGCTTTCCGAAGCCCTGCACGAAGCCGCACTCGCCGCAGATGGAAGGGCACTACACATTTGAATGCATGCCTGTTAATATTCCGTATTTCGGCATAGGCAAATGTCTTTCACCTGGCGGGAATTGCTGATCGGCCTGATCGTTGCCCTGGCGTTTTACGCCACGGAACTGCTTGTTTTCATGGGGGCTTCGAGAAAAAAGGTCAGGTTCGACAGGGGTGAAATCGAAGCGCTCAGGGAAGAAATCTCGGCGCTCCGCTCTCATCTGGCGGCCATGCAGAAGGAAGTCGACAGGATGAGGGAAGAGGCGGAGACGCCCGCCCCCTATGCCCAGGCGATCAGGATGGTGAGGCAAGGCTTGGGCCCTGCGGAAATCGCGGCAGCCTGCGACATTTCGAAGGGAGAGGCCGAGCTCATTGCCTCGCTTCACAGGGGAAAAAGCTAGGCGAGTTCGTCGATGGCCGTGGTAATGTCGCTCTTTCTCTGGTTCTTTCTGCGCCGGTCTGCTGTTGCCCTGAGATCGTAAAGCACAGGGAGGTTCTGCAGACGCCTGCAGTATTTCCGCCGCTCTTCCCCGGTTCTCTCGCGAAAGACCCGCTCGGGTTCCCGTTCCGCGGAAGCAGGCAATGGGGAGCGGGGCTTCTCAACCGGTTTGAAGTCCGAAACGACGGGCGAAAAGAATGCCTTCACCTCCTTGACAGGCTTCGCGGCATAAACGTTTTTGACCTCCGTCTCGTCCGTTTTCTTCGGGGTGGACGGGCGATTCACAGGAACGAATTGCATAGCTTCTCCCTCGTCCATTGTAGACGAAAACATTTTTGAATGTTCCGCCGATTTGATATGATTGGGGCTGTCAAACAGTCAACATCCATGCCCAATATCGACCTGCATTGCCATTCGACGATTTCAGACGGTGTTCTCTCCCCAGGCGAGCTGGTCGCGCGGGCTGCCGGGAACGGTGTCGATATCCTTGCGCTGACCGACCACGACGATTGCGAAGGACTCCTTGAAGCGAGGGACGCCGCAGCCGCCCATGGAATCGGATTCCTGAACGGCGTCGAAATATCCGTGACCTGGCGCGGAAAGACGCTGCACATTGTCGGCCTCGATATCGATCCTGAAAATGCAGAGCTCAAGGGGGGGCTGGAATCCATCAGGGAAGGCAGAGCGATGCGCGCGAGAAGGATCGCGGAAGGCTTATCCAAGGCCGGGATTCCCGGGAGCTTGGAAGGCGCTTATGCATTTGCATCGAACAAGAACCTGATAGGCAGGACGCATTTCGCCCGGTATCTTGTCGAGCAAGGCTATGCCAAGGACATTCAGGGCGTGTTCAAAAAGTATCTGGTGAACGGCAGGCCCGGGCATGTTCAGCATCAATGGGCCGAATTGCAACATGCGGTGGGCTGGATCAAAAACAGCGGTGGCATCGCGGTGATTGCCCATCCGGGCCGCTATGAATTGAGTTCAGGGGCATTGAAGTCGCTCATCATGGAATTCAGGGAAGCGGGCGGGCTGGGGATCGAAGTGGTGACGGCTAGCCATACCCTGGACATGGCCCTGCGTTTTTGCGATCTTGCAAGACGCTTCGATCTTTTCGCTTCACTCGGATCGGATTTCCACAGCCCTCTTGAGAGCAGGATGGATGTAGGCAGATTGCCTCCATTGCCTTCGGGATGCAGACCGATTCTCGAGGCATTGCACTGATGGCCCAGTATTTTTTCATTCACCCCCAGAATCCCCAGCCGCGCCTCATCAGGCAGGTGGTGCAGATCGTGAACGAAGGCGGCGTGATCGTCTATCCCACCGATTCCTGCTATGCGCTGGGATGCAGGATAGGCGACAAGGATGCCATGGCGAGAATCCGCGCCATCCGCGGAATCGGCGAGCAGCATTATTTCACTTTGGTCTGCAGGGATCTTTCCAGCATTTCGCATTATGCCCAGGTGGACAACAGGCAATACCGGCTGCTCAAGTCTTCCACGCCAGGAAGCTATACCTTCATTCTCAAGGCGACCCGGGAAGTGCCGAAAAGGCTGCAGCACCCGAAGCGCAATACGATAGGCATCAGGGTCCCGGACAATGCCGTGGCACAGCATATTCTCGACGAATTGAAAGAGCCGCTCCTGAGCTCGTCTTTGCTTCTTCCCGGAGAGGAACTGCCGATGAACGACGCCGAACTGATCAGGGAAAGGCTGGAAAACCAGGTCAATCTGGTCATCGACGGCGGATCATGCGGAATAGAAATGACCACGGTGGTCGATTTGACGGAGGATCCTCCTGTTCTCCTGAGGCGGGGTCAGGGTCCGCTTTCCCCATTCGGATTGACATGATGGATGCTGGCAATTTCATACAGGCGGCGGCGATCTACGCCCTTCCCATCATTTTCGCGATCACCTTCCACGAAGCGGCGCACGGCTATGTCGCCAAGCATTTCGGCGACATGACGGCCTATCTGCAGGGCAGGGTGAGCCTCAATCCGTTGCATCACATCGACCCGATCGGCACGATCGTCATTCCCCTGGTTTCGCTCGCCCTGGGGGGATTTCTTTTCGGCTGGGCGAAACCCGTACCGATCAACTTCAGCGCATTGAGGCATCCGAAAAAGGACATGCTCTGGGTCGCCATCGCAGGTCCTGCCTCCAATTTGATCATGGCCTTGATCTGGGCGTTCATGCTCAAACTGGCGACCTGGATGCCCGGCAACTACTTTGCCTCCCCCCTTTCGGTCATGGCGACCATGGGGGTGAAAATCAACATCGTCCTGATGATGCTCAATCTTCTTCCCATTCCGCCGCTGGATGGGGGAAGGGTGATGGTCAGCCTGCTTCCGGCAAGGCAATCTTACCAGCTTGCCAAAATCGAACCATACGGCATAATCATACTTGTCGTTTTGCTGTTCACCGGCATGCTCGGCGCGATCATCGGGCCGCTGATCAACATCGCCATCAATCTGATCTTGCAATTGTTTGGTTTATAAAAAGGTGGAACATGTTTGCCGACCGAATCCTGTCAGGAATGCGCCCAACCGGGCTCCTTCATCTTGGCCATTATCACGGCGTGCTCAAGAACTGGATCAAACTGCAGCATGAGCATCCCTGCCTCTTCTTCGTCGCAGACTGGCATGCATTGACCACGCATTACGATACTCCCGAAGTGATCGAGGAAAGCGTTTGGGACATGCTGATCGACTGGCTTGCTGCCGGCGTGGACCCTGCCCAGGCGACGCTCTTCATCCAGTCCAGGGTGCCCGAGCATGCCGAGCTGCACCTGCTCCTTTCCATGATCACTCCCTTGGGATGGCTGGAGCGCGTGCCGACCTACAAGGACCAGCAGCAGAAACTGGCCGAGAAGGATCTCAGCACCTACGGCTTCCTGGGCTACCCGCTTTTGCAGAGCGCCGACATCCTGATCTACAGGGCGACCCATGTGCCTGTCGGCGAGGATCAGGTGCCGCATATCGAATTCACGCGCGAGATCGCCCGCCGCTTCAATCACATTTACGGGCGTGAGCCCGGATTCGAGGAGAAGGCGAGAGGCGCGGTGAAGAAGCTGGGCTCGAAAAAGGCGAAGCTTTACACCGAGCTCAGGACCCGTTTCCAGGAGCAGGGGGATGTGGATGCGCTCGAGGCGGCCAAATCGCTCCTGGACGAGCAGCAGAATCTCAGCATAGGCGACAGGGAAAGACTGTACGGCTACCTGGAGGGAAGCGGCAAGATGATTCTTTCCGAACCGCAGGCGATGCTGACCTCCGCATCGAGGATGCCCGGCCTGGACGGTCACAAGATGTCGAAGTCCTATGGCAATACCATTACGTTGAGGGAAGAGCCGAAGGACGTCGAGAAGAAAATCAGGACCATGCCCACCGATCCGGCCAGGGTGAGGCGAACCGATCCCGGGGATCCCGAGAAATGCCCGGTCTGGCAGTTCCATGTGATCTATTCGGATGAAACCATCTGCGACTGGGTCCAGAAAGGGTGCAAAAGCGCGGGCATAGGGTGCATCGAATGCAAACAGCCCGTCATCGATGCGCTGCTGAAAGAGCAGGAACCGATGCGCGAGCGCGCACAGCGCTATATCGACGACCCGATGCTGGTGCGGAACATCATTGCCGATGGTTGCGAGAAGGCGAGAAAGCTCGCCCAGGATACGATGCGGGAAGTCCGCGAAGCCATGGGGCTCGACTACAGTTGATCGAAGCGAGGATCCATGGCGAGGCGATCCTCGAACTGCCTCGGGATCTCTACATCCCGCCGGATGCGCTGGAAGTCGTTCTCGACACCTTCGAGGGGCCGCTTGACCTCCTGCTTTACCTGATCCGCAAGCACAATCTCGACATCCTCGACATCAGCATGGCGGAACTCACCCGTCAATACCTGGCCTATATCGACACTGCAAGGCAGCGCCACGAACTGGCTGCAGAATATCTGCTGATGGCGGCGCTGCTCATCGAAATCAAGTCCAGGATGCTGCTCCCCAAGCCTTCAGAAATCGAGGAAGAGGAAGACCCCAGGGCGGAGCTCGTCAGGCGCCTGCTCGAATACGAGAAAATGAAGCTAGCAGCGACTGCGCTCGATGGACTGGAACAGGCGGAGCGGGACTTTTTCCTGCCCTGCGTTTCCAGGGAATGGCTCGAATTGCCGGAGCTTCCAGGAGTCAACGCTGAGGATATGAAGACGGCCTGGCTCGCGATCGCGGCCCGCGTTGAAATGGCGAGCCCCCACAAGGTGGGAAGAGAGGCGCTTTCCATACGCGAGCATATGGCGAGAATCCTGAAAAGGCTGCAGGGAAATGCATACGCCGAATTTTCCGAATTGTTCGATACGGGTTCCGGGATTGCGGTTTTCGTCGTGACTTTTCTCGCCCTCCTCGAACTCGTGCGCGAAAGCCTGGTGAATATTGTCCAGACCGATCCATTGGGGGCGATCTACGTGAGCGTGAAGCATGAATCCTGAATTGATCGTCGAGGCGGCGCTATTGACGAGCAGCGATGCGCTTCCCGTTTCGCAGATCGTCAAATTGTTCGAAGGAGAAATGGATCGCTTTGAAATCGAAAATTTGCTTGCCGGACTGCAAAAAAAATGGACGGGTTCCGGTCTCGAGCTTGCCGAAGTCGCCGGCGGCTGGCGTTTTCGCACCCGCCCGGAGATGAAGAAATTTCTCGAACGCCTCAATCCGCAAAAACCGCCGCGCTATTCCAGGGCGGCATTGGAGACTTTGGCGATCATTGCCTACAGGCAGCCTGTGACGAGGGGGGATATCGAGGAAATCAGGGGGGTTGCGGTGTCACCGCAGATATTGAAGGCTTTCGAGGATAGATCCTGGATCGAGGTGGTGGGGCACAGGAATGTGCCGGGCAGGCCATCGCTTTACGCGACCACTTCGAAATTCCTGGACGATCTCAATCTGAGAACCATTTCCGAATTGCCCCCGCTTGAAGCCAGCTTGCCTGAGTCATGATCGGGCCGCTTCTTTTATCGATAAAACAGATAAAATTAATAGAATTAAGGCTTGACCGGAAAAGCACAGCCTAGTTATACTTCGAAAAAATATGCCGGCATGGGTTTATGTGGTGCAAAGAGCAGAAAAAGCTTGATGAGGAGGGAGCGTGAAGGTCAATTTCAATCGCAACATGCGCGTTGCTCTGACGGGGAACAGCTTGGGTTCAGGGTTTATCGCGTCTCCCGATCTTCGTAGTTGATGAAGCGAAATAGCATTTCCTTCTGCGGCTAGAGTTCCATATCCATCGATTTTAAGTATCATTATCATTATCATTGCTATTTAATGAGTGAGGGGTTGGGGCGGGTTTCTGCCTCTTTGTTTGACGCGGGCTAATTTCGAGTGGTCAATTTCAATGGATATCAACATATGACATGCTTTAATACTTCTGGAACGAGAAACATGATCCATCGTTTGCTGGCGGTCCTGTCTTTGACTTTCCTCATTTCAGGCGCGGCCGGTGCGGAACCTTTTACGCAGGGCGGACCCATCGGATCGCAAACCCCGGACGGGTACAATGCGTTGGGTCCGGTCGTCAAACAGCCCATCGAATTCCCCCACTACAGGCATGCCAGAGACATGGGGATCAACTGCATGTACTGCCATACCGGCGCAAGGCGCGGCTATGTGTCGGTCATTCCCCGCATAGACAAGTGCATCGGCTGCCATCAAAACATCGAGTCGGTCAGGAATAAGCCCAGGATCAAGAAGCTTTTCGAATACTGGGACAAGAAGGAGCAAATTCCCTGGAAGAAGGTCAACGATCTTCCCGATTATGTCCGCTTCAATCATGAGCGCCATATCCAGCGTTTCTATTTCAGGCAGAACAGGCCAGTTCGCGAAGTCTGCGGATATTGCCATGGCGATGTCGCCAACATGACGGTCGACAGACGCGTCAAGGCATTGTCCATGGGCTGGTGCGTCAGTTGTCACCAGAAGGACCACAGGGAAAACGATGTCAGCATGAAAACCAGCCACGGTCCCTACGAATGCTGGCAGTGTCACAAGTGAGGGTTTGCGGGTCAGCCGCGGACATATTTCCACCCGAAAATTAGGATGATTGAGTTATGAGTGATAGTGGCATTAATCGCAGGGATTTTCTGAAAGTGCTCGGGCTGGGCGGAAGCTCCCTCGCGCTCACGGGATGTGGCAATACCGACATTCGTTCGGGTGACGAGCTCATCATGCCGAACGTTCAGCCTGAGGATTTCGTGGTGCCCGGCCTCAGCGTGTATTATGCTTCGACCTGCAAGCAATGCGGATCGGCTTGCGGGGTCATGGGGCGGGTCAGGGAAGGGCGGGTGCTCAAAATGGAAGGCAATCCCGCATCGAAAATCAGCGGCGGCAAAATCTGCGGCCTGGGGCAGGCTGCAGTTCAGGTTCAGTACAATCCCGATCGCCTGACCCAGCCCATGGTCAGGGAAGGCGGCAAGCTTCAGCCTGTCAGCTGGGACAAGGCCATGGCCCTGCTCGATGAGAAGACTGGCCCCAAGAGCGGCTTGGCTGGAGATGAATTCGCCTTCATGACAGGCGAGATGAGCGGTCATCTCAAGGTGCTCGTCGAGAATTATCTCGACAGCATGGGTTCAAAAAACCATTTCGTTTACGAAGCGCTTTCCCCTGCGATCGGCTTCGCAGCCAACAGGCAGGTTTACGGAGTGGACCAGCCCAGACTGCATTTCGACAAGGCGAAGCTGATCGTTTCTTTTGGCAGTGACTTCCTCGGAACCGGCGCTTCCCCCGTTCATTTTGCGGCTGAATACGCGAAATTCAGGAAGGCCCCGCGCGGCACCCTGGTGCAGATCGAACCCAAGATGACCATGACGGGCGGCAATGCGGATCGCTGGATAGCCATCATTCCAGGCACGGAAGGCGTGTTTGCGCTGGGTGTCGCAAACCAGCTCCTGAAGCATGAAGGGTTCAGCAATGCCGTACCTTCCGACATCGCCAATCTGGTCTCCAAATACGACCAGGATACGGTCAGCCGTGTCACGGGTGTGCGGCCTGAGCTCGTCAGCCATGTGGCGGCGCTCCTCTGGGAAAAGACGCCGAGCCTGATCATTTCAGGGGCTTCGGTCGAAGGACATAGCAACGGCGTGCAAAATGCAGTGGCGATTGCCCTGCTCAACAAGATTCTCGGCAATGTCGGCAAGACCATAGACGGCCAGTCGCAGTCGCCTTTCCCCCAGCTCGCGGCATCGACCGGCAGCTTCTCCGCACTGAAGGCGGCGAACGACCAGATGGCCGCCGGGAAATTCAAAGCCATGTTCATTTATGGCGCAAATCCCGTTTTCACTACCCCGAGCTTCATGGGGTTCAGGGAAAATCTGCGCAAGGTGCCTTTCAAGGTGGCCTTTATCAATGCCATCGACGAAACTGCGGAGGAATGCGATCTGGTTCTGCCGATT
>JAJZVB010000002.1 GCA_021845885.1 Pseudomonadota bacterium | reverse complement strand
GTCACGAAATGGACCGCCTTTTCGTCGTATTCGTCGATCTCGAGCTCGACCGGCACCCCCTGCTCCACCACGAAGACTTCGCGGCGCAGTTTCAGCGCTTTCTCAAGCAGCGGGGAATCCGCTTCGAATTTGCATATTTCCATCAAGGCTCAAGGCATTTTGTTCGATCTATCCGACATTTTGAACCAAACCAAAGAATCCGCAAATGGATACGCCCTCATCAAAAGGGAAAACGAAACGCATTCAAAAACCTAGCGCAGCCTGATGATGCCGGTCGCCAGGGCGATTTCCCGGTTGTCTCCTTCGGTCTTCTCCAGCGCCCGAAAACGGTCTACGACCCGGCCCAGCCTTCCTGAGAGCACGCTCGCTTGGCCATTTTGAAGTTCACGTCTCAAATCGGACTTCACGGTTTGTAACAAATAACCATAACGTCCGAGTATATGCCACAATATTTTCATGGCACTCCAGCAACTTCCGGGCACATCGCAAGGGTGACACAGGGAGTCATGGGCGCCGAAGTAATCCAATCTGACAGGGGACAATGCAGTGTGAGTCAGCCGGACATGTCATCCCGTGCGCGTTTGGGCATAGCCGCACTCATTATCCTCATCCTGGTTACAGCTGCCATCCTGCTTTGGACGCCTGCCAAGCGGGTTTTGTTCGGCTTCCCAGCCGAATTGCGGAATATCGTGGTATCCGGGAATATCGAGGCCCATCAGAGCGTGCTGAACTTCACCGAGGTCCAGGCGCCGATCGTCTATCTTCCCTTCGACGAAGGCAAATATGTCGAGGCTGGAACCGTTCTGGCACGGGTCGATGATCGATTCTATCGGCAGCAGCTGGAAATCGATCGTACCAATCTTCTGGCAGCGCTCAAGCAAGTCGCCGTGAACCAGAGCAACCTTGCTGCGGCCCGGAAAACGGTACTCAGCGATCGTTTCGATTTTGCGGAGAAGAAACGGGATGACGCCCTGGCCGGGGCCCAGGAAAAAATCGGGGCTGTTTCCCATCAGGCCCGCGATCTGGCCTTTACCGCCGCCGCTCAGGCAGATGCCACGCTCGCTCACGACCAGGCACTGGTCTCCGTCGCTCGCAACAATGTCCTCCTTGCCCGTGCCAACATTGCCACGGCCGAAGCCAAGTTAAGACTCGACCAGATCACTTTGTCCTACACGACGTTGCGCGCCCCTTTCAGCGGGGTGCTTGCAGTGCGCGAGGCCGAACTGGGCGAGCTGGCTGCGCCCGGGGTTGCCATTTTCACCCTCGACGACCTGGATCATGTCTGGCTTCGCGCCTATGTGAACGAGCAAAATCTGGGGCAGGTTCGCCTTGGCGAGAAGGTCAGGGTCTCCACCGACACTTATCCCGGGAAGATATACCCCGGCCGGATCGGCTTCATTGCTTCCCAGGCCGAATTCACTCCCAAAACGGTTGAGACTCACGCCGAGCGGGTGACGCTTGTCTATCGAGTCCGTATCGACATCGACAACCCGACGCATGAACTGCTTCCAGGGATGCCGGCAAACGCGACCATCGCATTGCTGAAATCGGGAAAATGACGACGAATGATATCGCCATTCATGCGCAGCGGCTTACCAAAAGCTTCGGGGCCGTGCGGGCGGTACAGGAAGCCAGTTTCGCGGTCTCTCGGGGGGAAATCTTCGGCCTGGTGGGTCCTGATGGGGCAGGCAAAACCACCATCATGCGGATGCTTGCCGGCGTGCTGCGCCCTGATGCAGGAGAGATCGCTGTCGATGGCGTGGACGTTGTCGCAGAGGCCGAGCGGGCCAAGCTGCGCATCAGCTACATGCCGCAACGTTTCGGGCTTTACGAAGATCTGACTGTCGCGGAAAACATATTCTTCTATGGCGAACTTTTCAGCGTATCGCGTGATGCACGCATAACGCGCGGCCGCGAGCTGTTGGAGGCAGCCGGGCTTCTGCCCTTCCAGCGCCGATTGGCGGGACAGCTCTCCGGCGGCATGAAGCAGAAGCTCGGCCTCGTCTGCGCGCTTATCCATACTCCCCGTGTGCTTCTCCTCGATGAGCCGACGACCGGGGTCGATCCCGTCTCCCGCCGCGACTTCTGGGCGATACTCTACAACCTGCGCGAGAATGGCGTCACCATCTTCATCTCCACCGCCTACATGGATGAAGCGGAGCGCTGTTCCAGGCTCGCGCTGCTGCATGCCGGAGCAATCCGACATTGCGATACGCCCGCACGTCTCAAACAGGCCATGCCGGGCGCTTTGCTCGCCATATACGCCTCCGATCCGCGTTCCTTGCGCGACATCATTTCAGGCCAGCCGGGAGTACTCGGCGTCCTGCTCATGGGCGACCGCGTGCACGTGCGAGTCGACAACCCCGAGCGCCGGATCCCCCAGCTGAAATCCCTGCTCGCCGGACAAGGCGCTGGCGAGATGGAAATCAAACCGGCCGAACCCGGCATCGAGGATGTTTTTGTCGCACTGGTCGGACAGGAGGGAACAGCATGAGCGCCGATGCACCCGCGATCCTTGCACAGGCATTAACCAAGAAGTTCCAGTCCTTCACTGCCGTAGACCATCTGGATTTGAGCATCGCAAAAGGCGAAATCGTCGGCTTTATCGGCCCGAACGGCGCCGGAAAATCGACCACGATCCGCATGTTGTGCGGGCTGCTCCGTCCAAGCGAAGGAAGTGCCCAAGTGGCCGGCTTCGATGTGAGCAGCGAGGCCGAAGCCGTGCGGGAGCATATCGGCTACATGTCGCAAAAATTTTCGCTCTATGGCGATCTGACCGTTCGTGAAAATCTCCGGTTTTTCGGCGGCATCTACCGCGTTGCCCGTCGCGAAATCGATGAGCGCATGAAATTCGCCATTTCCATGGCCGGGCTCGAAGGCCGGGAGGATAGGCTGGTGCGCACGCTGGCGGGAGGCTGGAAACAGCGCCTCGCCCTCGGATGCGCAATTCTCCACCGCCCCCCCATCCTTTTTCTCGACGAGCCCACCTCGGGGGTCGAACCCGAAGCCAGGCGGCGCTTCTGGGATCTCATCCACGAGTTCGCGGCGGACGGCGTCACCATCCTGGTTTCGACCCATTACATGGACGAAGCGGAATACTGTAATCGTATCGCCCTCATTGATCGCGGCAAACTTATTGCCATCGGAACGCCGAGCGAACTGCGCGCGCATCAACTCGGCGGCGAGCTCTTCGAAGTCGGCTGCGCGCCTTTGGGCGCTGCCATGAAGGCCCTCAGCGATGCGCCCGGCGTGGTCGACGCAGCCATCTTCGGAGACAGGCTCCATGTCGTGCTCGGCGCTGGAGGACTGGATGCAGCCGATCTTCCAGGGTTTCTCGGCGAGCATGGCATCGAAGTCGATCAAGTGCGCAGCGTCCCCCCGAGCCTCGAGGATGTCTTTGTCCAACTCGTTTCCGGCAGCCCTGAGGAAAGGATGATACCGTGAATATCCGGCGGCTTCTTGCCATGGCCTACAAGGAGATGCTGCAAATCCGGCGTGATCCGCGCAGCCTCGCCATTGCCCTGCTGATGCCGCTGATGCAAATGGCCATGCTGGGTTACGGCGTCAGCCTCGACATCAGGCATGTGCCATTATGCGTCTATGACCAGGAAAACAGCCAGCAGAGCCGCGCCATTGTCGATCAGTTCATCTCTTCCGGCTGGTTCTCGATCAGCCAAACACTGGACCGCCAGTCCGACATCCGCCATGCCATGGACCGCGGCGAGTGTGTCGCCGCTCTCGTTATCCCGGCCGATTTCTCCCGCCAGCTTGCAACGACAGGGAGCGCGAATATGCAGGCCGTTTTCGATGCAACCGACGTCAACACAACCAATATCGCGCTGGGCTATGCTCAGGGCGTGGTGGCGCAGGCCAATGCGCAAATTGCGGCAGACTGGAATGCTTCCCATGGCGTTCATCCATCCCCGGTCGGTCAGATCGATCTCGAGCCCGGCACCTGGTTCAATGAAACCCTGGATAGCCGCAACTTCATCATTCCGGGCGTGGTCGCGGTCATCCTCGCGCTCGTCGGTGCCCAATTGACCTCGCTGACCATATCCCGCGAATGGGAACGGGGAACCATGGAGCAATTGATCTCGACCCCGGTGAGCGCTCTCGAAGTCATGTTCGGCAAGCTCCTCCCCTATTTTGCAATCGGCCTGATCGATGCCGGGTTCTGCCTGATCAGCGCCGTCGCCTGGTTCGGGATTCCTTTCCGGGGAAGCATCGTTACGCTTTTCGTCACCACCACCCTCTTCAATGTCGTAGTCCTGGGCATCGGCTATCTCATTTCCGTACGAATCCGCAGCCAGCTTGGAGCAAGCCAAATCGCCCTTCTCGTGACCATGCTGCCGACGACCCTGCTCTCCGGTTATACCTTTCCGATTGATCAGATGCCGGCACCCATCCAGGCGATTTCGCTCATCGTCTACCCAAGGTATTTCGTGACCATTCTGAGAGCGATCTTCCTCAAGGGAAGCGGGCTCTCCGATTTATGGATGCCGCTTGCCGGTCTTTCCTGCTATGCGGTTATCATCCTCTGGCTCGCCGCACGGGCTTTTCGCAAGCGTCTGGACTAGACTCATGTTCGAACGCCTATCCGTGATGCTGATGAAGGAGTTTCTCGAGTTGAAGCGCGATCGCTGGGCCATGTTTCGCCTCATCGTCCCCCTGATCATCCAGATGCTCGTTTTCGGCTATGCAGCCACGTTCACGGTGCATCACGTTGCAACCTCGATTCTGGATCTCGACCAGAGCCAGGCTAGCCGCAGCCTGATATCGCATTTCGTGGCCACTTCACGTTTCAACGTCGTCGACGTCACCCAAAACCGGGACGACATCACCCGCGACATCGACCAGAGTACGGCCACGATCGCCATCGTCATCCACGCCGGTTTCGGTCGGACTTTGGGGAACGGTCAGAGCGCACCGCTACAGGTGATCGTGGACGGAACGAACTCGAATACGGCCCTGATCGCACTCGGCTATCTCAGCCAGATCGTCGCCCAGTTTTCCGAAGATCAATCGAGCCGCGCTGCCAATTTTCGCGCGGACACGGCAGTCCCGGAAATTGGAATTTCGCTTCAGGCACGTCCATGGTTCAACGAAGGGCTCGATGATCGCTGGTTCTTTATTCCCGGCGTGATCGGCACGCTGACCCTGTTGCAGGTGGTCAGTCTCACTGCATTCGCCATTGTGCGCGAGCGTGAAGTCGGCACGCTTGAACAGATCATGGTCAGTCCGATTCGGCCCGTCGAATTCATTCTCGGCAAGACTGTGCCATTTTTCCTGATCGGTCTCGGCGATATCGCTCTGGTCAGCGCATTCGGCATTTTCTGGTTCCACATTTCCTTCATCGGAAACCCTTGGATCATGCTGCTCGGCGCATCGCTTTTCCTGCTGGCGGCGCTCGGCATAGGACTGCTGCTGTCGACTTTCTCGCGAACCCAGCAACAGGCATTCGCGCTCAATTTCTTTTTCGTCAATCCATTGTTCATTCTCTCCGGTTTCGCATTCCCCATTGCGGCCATGCCGAAGCTCCTCCAGTGGTTCACGGTGATCAACCCCTTGCGCTATTTCCTGGTGGTCATTCGGGCCGTTTTCCTCAAAGGGGTGGGGTTTGAAGTGCTTTGGCCCGACCTTGCCGCGATGGCGCTGCTTGCTTTGGTCATGCTGACCGTAAGCGTGCTGCGCTTTCGCAAATCGCTCGATTAAGCGGCGTTCGGATTGCCCGCCAACCCGGACTGGAATATCTTTAGGAAATCGACAAGAGCCCTTCTTTTCCGGCCGGGGAAAGCGCCCTCCAGGGAATGAGTGCAATGCGGGCGGCCAGGTTCTTCCGCACATGTTCGATATAGGGGGCCTCGTAGCCGCCCCGGGCACAAAGCAGCGGATCGCGCGTATTGCTCGCCAGCAGGGATTGATTGATGATCCAGGCATAAGGCTCGATGCCCGCCCGGGCGAGTTCTTCCTGGAGCCGCTCGGCTTCATGGACGGGGGTGGACTCGGGCAAAGTCACGATCAGCACGCGCGTGTATGCCCTGTCGCGCAGCCGCGGCAGCAATTCCCTTACCGCTTCCGGTATGTCGCCCTGGGTGCGCATCACTTCGCGGTGATAGGCTTCGGCAGCGTCCAGCAGCAAAAGGGTATGTCCGGTCGGGGCCGTATCGAGCACCACGAAACCGTCTTTGCCCTGATCGACCGTACGTGCAAATGCACGGAAAACGGCGATCTCTTCGGTACAGGGTGAACGGAGATCTTCATCCAGCAGGGCAAGCGCCGCGGCATCCAATCGCTCCCCGGCCTTGCCCAAAACTTCGTCGGCATATTGGTCGACTTCCGCATCGGGATCGATCCGGGTCACCGTCAGGTTAGGCACGATTTCCCTCACGGCATGGGCAACATGAGCCGCGGGATCCGTGGTCGTGAGGATGACCTTGTGTCCGCGTTCGGCCAGCGCGACGGCAATGGCCGCTGCCAGGGTGGTTTTGCCGACCCCTCCCTTGCCCATGGTCATGATGAGCCCGCGGCCATTCTGCGAAAAATCGTCGATCAACCCGCCCAGCCCTGCAGGCAAAACCATATCGGGCAAGGGCTTGGCCGGTATGGCCATCGCAGCCCCTTGAGGACTTGAAAAGAAGCGAAGAGCGTTTAGCCCGACCGTTCCTCCAGGGAGAAAGGACGTTGTCGTTGCAGGAAGGCTCATCAGGGTTTCAGGCATGTTCGCCAACGCCTCGACAGCCCGCTTGCTCATCGCATCGGCGATCTCGTCTCCGGGCTTTTCCGCCTTGAACAGGCCGTTGATCGCAAGGCGGATGTTGCGCAATCCCAATTCGGCAAGCTCGGCTCTCGTGCGCTCAGCCTCGCGAAGCGAAGCGGTTTCCGGCCTGCTGACCAGCACCATCGTCGTCGCGTCCGGATCGGAAAGGCGTTCGACCGTTGCCGCATACAACGCCTTCTGCTTCTCCAACCCCGCCAAAGGCCCAAGACAGGAGGCCCCTCCTGTCGAGGAGGAGATGAACCCGTCCCATGCCGATGGCAGGGTCAAAAGGCGCAGCGTGTGCCCGGTGGGAGCCGTATCAAAGATTACATGGTCGAAATTTTCTGTCGCCTTCGGATCGCCCAGCAGCTTCGAAAATTCGTCGAAAGCCGCGATTTCCACCGTGCAGGCTCCGGAAAACTGCTCTTCCATGCTCAGAATGGCCGCATCCGGAAGAATGCCCCGATAAGGGGCCACCATACGCTCCCGATAGGCATGGGCGGCAACACTGGGATCAATGTTGAGGGCGAAAAGGCTTTCGGTCCCCGGAACCGCTTTGGGCATTTGATTCAAATCCGCCCCGAGCACTTCGTCGAGATTCGATGCCGGATCCGTGCTGACGATCAATACCCGCTTTCCCGCTTCGGCAAGCGCAAGCCCTGTCGCGCAGGAAAGCGAGGTCTTGCCCACCCCGCCTTTTCCGGTAAAAAAGACATGCCGGGTTCGAATTTCAGGGAGGACCATACCGGTCTAACAGCACCCCGATTCCGGGGAGCAGCCCGGCTTGACCCGGGGATTTTCTTCGGGACTGATGCCGAGTTTCTGGGCGATCTGCTGACGGCTGGGATACATTCCCGTGGAAACAATGATTCCGTCGATCACCACGATGGGCAGCCTGTCCATCCCGGCTTCCATTTCCCTGACGATGGCCGGGTTGGCGGCAAATGCCTGCGGCTCCTGGCCGAGATTATGCCGTTTTACCGTAACGCCCTGATCCTCCATCCATTTGAGATCGGCAGCGAACTGGACCAGCACCGGATCGACATCCACGCCGCAAACGCCGGTCGAGCAGCACATGGCGGGATCGAATACTTCAAGCATTTTCATGATCACTCCTTTGGTTTGCGAGGCCGGTCTCGTACCAGCCTTTCGAACGGTTCGCCACCCTGACCACGAGCAGCATCACCGGCACTTCGATCAGCACGCCGACGACGGTGGCAAGCGCCGCCCCCGACTGGAATCCGAACAGGCTGATCGCGGCAGCGACGGCGAGTTCGAAGAAATTGGATGCGCCGATCAGCGCCGAAGGGCAGGCGATATTGTGCTTCTCCCCGACTGCCCGGTTGAGCCAGTAGGCGAGCGCAGAATTGAAAAGAACCTGGATCAGGATGGGCACTGCGAGCAGCGCGATCACCAGAGGCTGCTTCAGGATCGCCTCCCCCTGAAGGGCGAAAAGCAATACCAGGGTGATGAGCAGCGCGGAAATCGACCACGGCCCTGTCTTTCTCATGGCTTCGTCGAAATTGCCTTTGGCAAGCAGATGCCTTCGCAGGAATTGTGCAAGGATGACAGGGATGACGATGTAGAGCACCACGGAAGTGAACAGGGTGTTCCAGGGCACGGTGATCGACGAGATGCCGAGAAGCAGGCCGACGATGGGCGCGAAAGCGAACACCATGATGGTGTCGTTCAAGGCCACCTGGGAAAGGGTGAAGAGCGGGTCGCCGTTGGAAAGCCGGCTCCAGACGAAGACCATGGCCGTGCAGGGCGCGGCTGCGAGCAGTATGAGTCCTGCGATGTAGCTGTCCAGTTGATCCGCAGGCAGCAGATGGACGAAAAGATGGCGTATGAAAATCCAGCCGAGGAAAGCCATCGAGAAGGGCTTCACCAGCCAGTTCACGAAAAGCGTGACGCCTATGCCGCGCACATGCCTTCTCACCTCGTGCAGCGCGCCGAAATCCACCTTCACCAGCATAGGGATGATCATCACCCAGATGAGGAGCCCCACCGGAAGGTTGACCCGGGCGACTTCCATGCTGCCCAGGCTCCGGAAAACGCCGGGCGCAGCCTGCCCGAGGAAAATGCCCGCCAAGATGCAGAAAAAAACCCAGAGGGTCAGATAGCGCTCAAAGAAGCTCATCGGGGCGCCGCTTGCAAGCTTGGCGGTTGCTTCACACTGCGCAGTCATGTCAAGGCCTCAAAGACCGAGGGCCGCCCGGACAGCCGGGACCAGCCTTTCGCGGATTTCGTCGCGGACCCTGACGAAGCTTTCGATCGGCTCGCCGTGGGGATCGTGGAAGGGCAGATGGATGCTCCTCACCTTGCGGGGAAAGACCGGGCAGGATTCCTTCGCATTGTCGCAGACGGTGACGACGAGATCGATGTCCTCATCGATGACCGAATCCACGTCCTTGGGATGGAGTCCTTCCACGGGCAATCCGGCGAGCCTCAATGCTTCGATTGCGCCTTCAGCCACCCTGGGCTGGGGCCTGGTCCCGGCAGAAATCGCATGCACGATTCCTGCCAGATCGTGGTTGAGGATGGCTTCGGCCATTTGGGAGCGGCAGGAGTTTCCGGTGCAGAGCACCAGGATGGTCTTGTTCATGTTCGTTTCCCCGATATTTGTCATTGACCCTTTTCGCGCAGCTTGCCGATGGCATCGAGCTCGCGCTTGAGCGACAGGGTATCCAGTTTCTGCATGGGCAGACTGACGAAAAGAGAAATGCGCGTCGTCAGTTCGCGGAAGGCCTTTGTGACTGCACGGCGCTTCATTTCGTCGTCTCCCTCCACGGCAGCCGGATCCTCGATGCCCCAGTGGGCGGTCATCGGCTGTCCAGGCCAGACCGGGCAAACTTCGCCTGCGGCCCGGTCGCAGACCGTGATGACGAAGTCGAGCAACGGGGCGCCAGGCACGGCGAATTCGTCCCAGTTTTTGCTGCGCAATTCGGAAACCGGCATGCCCTGCTGTTTGACGAGCTCCAGCGCGAAAGGATTGACGCTCCCCGCCGGATGGCTGCCTGCGCTGAAGGCGCGGAAACGGCCCTTTCCTGCGTGATTGAGAATGGACTCGGCCAGGATGCTTCGGGCGGAATTGCCGGTACAGAGGAACAGCACGTTGAAAATGCGCTCGGTCATGGTTTCCCTTTCAACAGGTTGGTTTTGGGCAGACAGGCATGGCTGCCCTGGCAGCAGTTATTGGTCAGGAACGCAAGCAGGTCGTCCATCACGGCGTAGTCGGCCGAGTAATAAATGAATCGGCTCTCCTGCCTGCCCTTGATCAGTCCGACACGACTCAGGTGAGCCAGGTGAAATGAAAGGGTAGCCGGGGCCAAACCCAATTTTTCGCCTATGGCGCTCGCATTGATGCCTTCTTCTCCTGTCTCGACGAGCAGGCGAAAAATCGAAAGGCGGGATTCATGCCCCAGGGCGGCAAGCAGTTCGGCGGCACTCAATGTTTCCATGATTCAAGTATTATGGAAATATGAGTCCATGTCAATTGCAATTCTGTGAACATGAAGTGGTCATCCGAGATCACAGCCTGACGCTTGTTTCATCTTCAGTTTGGCAGACCGGATTGATCGACCCGGAAAGTCATCTCGAAAGTTGATGACTTTCCAGTTTTGGCCTGCCTTTTTGAGCAGCCTGTCGATATTCCTCCCGAAAGGGTCGAATCACCCGAAGCTGGGACGCCGCCGCCCGGCCATCAATCCGGCTAACCCGATGCCGAACAGCGCCAGGCCCGCGGGCTCGGGGACTGCGCCGGCATTGCCGGGAAGCACGGCCCACGAATAGAAGTTGCCGTACTTGTTGAACGCGCTCTGGTAGCCGAGGGCGGTATCGAATTCCCACGGGGCGCCTGGATTGGGCGCGTACTCCGTACCGGACCAGTAATAGTTGTTCTGGATATTCGTGAACAGGCCGTAGCTGGAGTTGTGGACGGTGGCGATGGAAGTTCCCGCCACGCCGCCCAGCCCGGTGTAGAACAATTCGCCCAGCATGCTGTTGGTGCAGTATCCGTTACAGCTCTGATCATAGGTCGTCGGCAGTTCCCAGGTGCTGTGGCCCAGATAACCCGTGCCGCCATTCATGCTGTTCAGATAACCCATGAAGGCCATTCCGCCCCACCAGTCCATGTAGCCCAGGCCGAAATCACTTGAGCTCAGATTGTAATGGCCGCTGTTCGACGGTGTATCGTAAGCATTCGGCGTATCCATAACGACCGGCACCATTGCGATGATGTTGGCCACGAGACCCGGACTCGAAGCCTGCATCGTGGCGAACAGATTCGCATCCGAACTCCAGGTCACGTTCGCCACATTGTCGTACACCAACCCCGATCCCACCGACATCAGACTGGCTTGCGCCAGATTCGCGCTCAACATCCCGCCCAACAATATCGCAACCTTGAACTTATTCATTGTAGTACCCCCCGAAGCCATCCGTCGATCCCCTGAATCTCGCTTTTCCCCTGCCTACGGGCAACCTTTTCAAAATCGAGCATAAATCGTACCACATATTCTCATAGGAAATATAAATCGTTATGATGCAATACGTTATGCGATGAAACGAAATGAAACGAAATGAGCAAGTGTAATTTTTTTCGACAGCTTTGCGAGCGCCGCTATCTCGATATGGACGAATTCGCAGAGTGGGCCACTGCCCGTACTGCCGCTATCGAGGGCAACAATGTTGTCGCCCTTGCTGGCTGAAAACCAAACGTCATCGAACCGACAGAATCGAACCGACAGAAGCGAATTTACAGCAAATTTTGGACTTGACCCCGGGATAGTTTAAACTGCAACCATGAGCACAACCACTTTCGACACTCTAAAGTCCGCGGAAAAGCTGGAGAAAGCCGGGCTTACCCGGGAGCAGGCTTCGGCTATTGCCGAAGCGAAAGGGAAGCCCTGGAAACAACCATTTCCACGAAATCGGACATCCTGCGCCTGGAAAATCGCATCGAACAAATGGAATTGCGATTAACCATAAAGCTCGGGGCATTGATCGCTGCCGGTATTGGACTCGTGGCGGCAATTACCCGGACCCATTCGTAAGTTTTAAGGATGGGCTCGCAGCCGCCCCTGACCATGTCGGTGTGTTTGTCGTAACGGTTACGACACATGCGGACAGACTAAGAAATACAACCGAAACGGCTTGACGCAATTTTGACGCACTGAGGGCGGAAAAAATAGACAAAGATAGACGCATTCCGACAGCTTCGGAAATGTTTAGACAGTGCAGTGTGTTGGATTTCAAAGGATTTTTTTGGAGCGGGAAACGAGGTTCGAACTCGCGACCCCAACCTTGGCAAGGTTGTGCTCTACCACTGAGCTATTCCCGCTTGAAAGATTCGCTATTATAAAGGGGCGTAGCCTTTTGTCAAGATTCGGCCGCAAAGGGCAAAGCCATCTTCAGATAATAGGCCATGGAAACCAGGGTGAGGATGGCGGCGAGATAAATCAGCCATGTCCCCATCCACAGGCAATCGATCCCGTCCGCAGTTCCATCATAAAGGAGGAGCAGTATCGCAGTCATTTGCGACGCGGTCTTGACCTTTCCCAGCATCGATACCGCAACGCTCCTGCTCTCGCCTATCTTCGCCATCCATTCCCTGAGGGCGGAAATCGCGATTTCCCGCCCGATAATGATGAAGGCGACGAGCTCGTTGACCCGCCCCAGCTTCACCAGAACGATGAGCGCTGCCGCGACCATCAGCTTGTCGGCAACGGGATCGAGGAAGGCGCCGAAAGCCGAGGTCTGCTCAAGAGCCCTGGCCAGATACCCGTCCAGCCAGTCGGTGATCGCTGCAAAAAGGAAAATCAGCGCTGAAAAGACGTTCTTGTTTTCCCCGGAAACCCAGGCATCCGGGAAATAGAACATGCCGACGAAAAGCGGTATCAGTAGGATCCTGAGCCAGGTCAGGAGATTCGGAATGGTGTAGGGCATTCAGTGTAAATGTCGGTATATTTTCTCCGCAAGCGCCCGGCTGATGCCGTCCGTCTGCTCCAGTTCCTCTATGCTCGCGGAGAGCACGCCGCGCATTCCGCCGAAACGGGTCAGAAGGTTCTGTCTCCTCTTCCCGCCTATGCCCTCGATCTCCTCCAGCCTGGATGTCGTCCTGACCTTTCCCCTTTTTGCGCGATGTCCAGAAATCGCGAAACGGTGCGCCTCATCCCTGATTTTCTGCACGAGCAGCAATCCCGGATTGTCCCTCGGCAATTGTAACGGTTTTTCGCTTCCCGGGAAAATCAGGCGGTCATTTTCGGGTTTCCTTCCCTCCCCCTTCGCCACGCCGACAAGCATCACGTCGTCCATCCCCAGGTTGATCAGCGCTTCCTTCGCCGCCCCCACCTGCCCTTTCCCGCCGTCGATGAGGATCAGATCGGGCCATATCCCTTCCCCCTGGACTATTCTTTTGTAGCGCTTCTCCAGCGCCATGCGCATCGCCCCGTAATCGTCGCCCGGCTTGCCGTGGATGTTGTACCTGCGGTATTCCCCGTTTTTCAATCCCAGCCTGTCGTAGACGACGCAGGAAGCGATGGTGGCTTCCCCCTGGATGTGGCTGATGTCGAAGCATTCGATGCGGGCAGGCGCCTCAATCAGCCCCAATGCCTCCTTCAGCGCTTCAAGCCTGCCTGCCTCGTTGAGCCTTTCCCCGAGCATCCGGACCAGGGCGAGGCGCGCGTTTTCTCCAGCCATGTCGAGCCAGATCTTCTTCTCCCCGGACGGATCGGAAACGATATGGATCTTCTTTCCCTCCCTTGCAAGCTGGTCTTCGAGGACGGAAAGATCCATCCTTCCTTCCAGGATGATCTGGGAAGGGGCGGGGCTGACCAGGTAATGCTGGGAAAGGAAGGCTTCGAGCACGTCTGCAATTCGGCTTCCTTCCGCATTCTTCGGAAAGAAGCTCCTGTCCCCGAGATGGTGCCCGCCCCTGATCATGGCGAGATTGACGCAGATCGCCTCCCCCATCGATGCGCAGGCGATGACGTCCGCATCCACTGCGTTTCCGCTCGAAACGTACTGCTTTTCCTGGACGCGGCGCAAGGACTGCATCTGGTCCCGGTAAAGCGCGGCTTGTTCGAATTGGAGCGCACTGGATGCCCTGTACATTTTTTCAGCGATCTCGTCGAGCAGCTCGTTCTCCCTGCCGTTCAAAAAATCGGCTGCGGACTTCACGTCGTCCATGTAGGCTTCCTTCGATACGAGACCCGCGCAGGGGCCCGAGCATCGATGGATCTGGTGCAGCAGGCAGGGACGGGAACGGTTGCCGTACACGCTGTCCTCGCATGTCCTCAGGCGGAATATTTTCTGAAGCAGATGGATGGCTTCCTTGGCCGCGCCTGCATTGGGGAAGGGCCCAAAAAACCGGCTCTTCTTGTCCAGCGTTCCGCGATAATAGGCGAGCCTCGGGAAATCGTGCCCGGTGAGCGCGATGTAGGGATAGGATTTGTCGTCCCTGAACAGGATGTTGTAGCGGGGAGCAAGCGACTTGATGAGGTTGTTCTCGAGGATCAAGGCTTCCGCTTCGGTCCTCGTCACGGTGGTTGCTATCGAAGCAATCTTCGACACCATCAGCGATATCCTGGGGGAATGGTCGCTTTTCTGGAAATAGGAGGAAACCCGCTTCCTCAATTCCTTCGCCTTCCCCACGTAAATCACGGCCCCCTCCGAATCGATCATGCGGTAGACGCCGGGCTGCAGGGGGAGCGAGGCTGCGAACGCCTTCAGGTCATCCACTAACCTTCCTCGTCGAGGAGCTTCCCGCCGATAGCCCAGTTTTCGTCGGGCAGTTCGTCGAAGGCGATGTAGGTATAGGATTTCGGTTTATTTGCGATCCTCTCCAGCGTATCGGTGATTTCCTCGGCGATTTTCTTCTTCTGCTCCCTCGTGAGCGTTCCGGCTATCCTGATGTTGACGTAAGGCATGGCTTTCTCCCCAGATATTCGCGTATGTCCCGGAAAACCGACTCGAACATTTCCGGGGTCAGGCGCTTCGTCTGCGTATTATAACGGCTGCAGTGATAGCTGTCGTAGAGCATCAAGCCTCCCGGAAGGTCGTGTATCGCGCCGTGCCCGAAGGGATGTTTCCCCGCTTTCTGCTTCAATGCGGCAAGCACGGCATTGTGCGCGATGAGGCCGAGGGCGAGAACGGCCGAGCCCGCTTCGAGCCCGGAAAGCTCCCGGGAAAGATAGGCGTTGCACTGCCTCACTTCGGAAGGCTGCGGCTTGTTCTGGGGGGGCAGGCATTTCACCGCATTGGTGATCCTGCAGTCTTGAAGCTCGAGATCGTCGTCCTTTTCCGATTTTGCCCGACTGGAAAAGCCGTACTTGTACAGGGTCTCGTAGAGCAGTATCCCGGCATGATCCCCCGTGAAGGGCCTGCCGGTCCTGTTCGCGCCGTGCAGCCCGGGGGCGAGGCCGACGACGAGCAGCCTCGCGTTTTCATCGCCGAAAGGGGGAACCGGTTTCGCATGATAATCGGGATGGGATTGCCTCACCTCAATGAGGAAACCCGAGAGCCTCGGGCAGAGGCTGCAGTCCGGATCCATTACAATGCCAGCTCCCCGTCCTTCACCCCGACGTTCGCCACCTGATGCACGCAATCGAGGTAATGCGGATCCTCCCTGAGCTGGGCCCAGGTCCTGGGATGGGGCCGCCCGTGCATCCTGGCGAGCCTCATCATGGATAGCGCCGGCATTTCCCAGTTTAATCCTTCGAGAAGCTCATCCGCGGAATCGGGAGCGTTGCAGACGAGCACCATGTCGCATCCCGCATGAAGGGCAGCCTTTGCCCGCTCATTGATCCCCCCTCCGACTCTTGCCCCTTCCATGCTGAGGTCGTCGCTGAAAATCACGCCCTCGAAGCCGAGCTCACCGCGCAGCACCTGCTTCAGCCATAGACTCGAAAAGCCGGCGGGAAGCGCATCGACCTCGGGATAGATCACATGGGCCGGCATCACCGCAGCGAGCCCGGCATCGATCATTTTCCTGAACGGAACGAGATCGTTCTCCATGATCTCGTCCAGGCTCCTTTCGTCGATCGGAACGGCGACATGCGAATCCGCCTCGACATGCCCGTGCCCTGGAAAATGCTTGCCCACGCTAGCCATCCCCCCTTCCTTGAGCCCCAGAATCAGGCTTTGCGCGAGCATCGCGATGGCATCGGGATCGTTGTGGAAGGCGCGGTCGCCGATCACGCCGCTTCTCCCGAAATCGATGTCGAGAACCGGGGTGAAGCTGAAATCGACGCCGCTTGCGCGCAGCTCGGATGAAATCACATATCCGGCCATCCTGCAAAGCTGTTTCGCCCTTGTCGGATGCGTATCCCATATTTTGCCGAATTCACGCATGGGCGGGATGCGGGTATAGCCTTCCCTGAAGCGCTGCACCCTCCCCCCTTCGTGGTCGACTGCGATCAGGAGAGGGGGATTTCTGAGCGCATGGATGGACGAGCAGAGTTCCCCGACCTGTCCCACCGAATCGAAATTCCTGGAAAAGAGGATCACCCCGCCGACATTGGGATGCAGCAATCTCCTTCTGTCATCCAAGGTCAGTTCGCATCCTTCCATGTCCAGCATGACGGGGCCGAGCGCCATTTTTTTCACCTTTCCAGTACCACGAAAGCGCAGGCGACCGTTCTGTCGTCGCTCAGGCTCAGGTGGTGTTTCGATATGCCGAATTGTTCGAGGTAAGCCGAGAGTTCCTGATGAAACCTGAATCCGGGCTTGCCCAAAGGGTCGTTCACGACCGTGATGTTGCCGAAGGAAACGGGATGGCGGAGGCCCGTGCCTATGGCCTTGGAGAGCGCCTCCTTGGCGGCGAAGCGCTTGGCGAGGAAATGGACGGGGCTCGAACTCGAATCGAATGCCTGCTTCTCCTCCAGAGTCAATATCCTTTCGGGGAACCGGCCGCCATAGCGCTCGGAGAGCATGGAAATGCGTTCTATTTCGACGATGTCGGTGCCTATGCCGTAGATCATCGGGCTTCCCACATCAGTTTCTTCATGGTTTTGATCGCATCCGGAAGGCCGATGAAAAGCGCGCGGGCGACGATGGCGTGGCCGATGTTGAGCTCTTCTATGCCGGCTATCGCGGCGATTTTCTGCACGTTGTGGTAATCGAGGCCATGCCCGGCATTGACTTTGAGGCCGAGCGATCTCGCATCCTCCACGGCATTTTCTATGCGAACGAGTTCCTCTTCCCGATCTTTTCCGTTGCAGTTGGCGTAATGCCCGGTATGGATCTCGATGACGGACGCCCCCGCTTTCGCTGCCGCCTCGATCTGGGCGGTTTGCGCATCGATGAAAAGCGAAACCCTGATTCCCGCATCATTCAGCCTGATGCAGGCGTCATGGATCCTGCCGAAATGCTGGACGACGTCGAGCCCGCCTTCCGTGGTCAACTCCTCGCGCCGCTCGGGAACGAGACAAATGTCCTGGGGTTTGATTCTCGATGCGAAGTCGATCATCTCCCGCGTCACGGCCGATTCGAGATTCATCCTGGTCTGGAGAATCTCGCGCAATATTTCGACGTCCCTGTCCTGTATGTGCCGCCTGTCCTCCCTGAGATGCAGCGTGATCGAGTCTGCGCCGGAACTTTCCGCAAGCAGCGCGGCATGGATGGGGCTGGGATAAATCGTTCCCCTGGCCTGTCTCACCGTCGCGATGTGGTCTATGTTGAAACCGAGCTGAATCATAGCGATTGCAAATCCTGAAGCAGGCGCCGCGTGTGGAGAGGCTGCGCGCCCAGATGATGATTGATCAACATGCGCATCAGGGCCTTGCTCTGCTGCTGGGTGACCGGATCCGAATAATTTCCGGAAGCCATGTCGAGCAGCGTCTTGCCCAGGAGCCTGACGGAATGGCGGAAATCCCCCGCACCGCATACAGGCCCGCGCTCCAGTTCGTAAGTATAAACCCTTTCCGGATGCAAAGGTTTCCCTGATCCCGCCTCGAATTCGAGAACGGGTCCGTAGCCGAGCTCCCTCAGCAGATCGACTTCGAAATTCCTCAATATGGCAGGGAGGTTCCCCCTCTCCCCCATTGCACAAAGCGTTTCGCCGTAATGGGAAAAGAGTGTTTCGTGCGGATCGTCCCTGGGTAGAAACCTCATCAGGAGCTCGTTCAAATAGAGTCCGCAGATCAGCGCCATGCCCTGCAATCTCGGCTTCCCGCCCTGCCATTCGGCCCTGTGCAGGGTCCTGAGCTCGGATTTGCCGTACCAGCTCAGGGAGAGCGGCTGGAAGGAAAGCAAAAGCCCCCTGAAAGCCGACATCGGCCTTCTCGCCCCTTTCGCGACGAGCGCAACCCTGCCGTGCAGCCGGCTGAAAACCTCGACGACCAGGCTCGTTTCCCTGAAGGGATAGGTGTGCAGGATGAACGCCTCCTGCGAATCCAACCTTTCAGTCTTCCTCATAGCCAAGGCTCTTGATCACGCGCTCGTCGTCCGACCAGCCCGATTTCACCTTCACCCAGACCTCGAGGAATACCTTTCCCCCGAAAAGCCTCTCCATATCGCTTCTCGCCCGGCTTGCGATGGCTTTCAGCTTCTCCCCGTTCTTCCCGATCACGATGGCCTTCTGGTTCGGCTTGTCGACGAGGATCAGGGCATGGATGCGCCTTATTTCGCCTTCCATCTTGAACTGCTCGATCTCGACCGCGGTTGAATACGGAATTTCCTCGCCCAGGAGGCGGAAAAGCTTTTCCCGCACGAGCTCGGAGGCGAGAAAGCGCTCGCTCCTTGCGGTGATTTCGTCCTCCCCGAAAAGCGCTTCCCCTTCGGGAAGGAAAGGTTCGACCGTTTTCACGAGCTCGTCGAGCTGGACGTTCTTTTCGGCGCTCACAGGAATGATGGCCGCGAAGGGGAACTTCACCGAAACCTTCTCGATGAAGGGGAGAAGAATCGATTTCTCGGCAAGCCTGTCTACCTTGTTGACGACGAGGAAGACCGGCCTGTCCTCGGGAAGCAATTCCAGGACGATTTCATCCCTGGAATCGAAATGCATGGCTTCGATCACGAAAAGCACGACATCGACGTCATGGAGGCTGCGCTTCACGCTCCGGTTCATCGCCCGGTTGAGCGCATTCACATGCCTCGCCTGGAAGCCCGGGGTGTCGACGAAAACGAACTGGGATGCCTCCGTCGTCAATATGCCCGTGATGCGGTGCCGGGTCGTCTGTGGCCTGTGTGACGTGATGCTGATTTTCTGCCCGACGAGATGGTTGAGCAGGGTCGATTTTCCCACGTTAGGCCTGCCCACGATGGCAACATAGCCCGCCCTCATGAACCTGTCGCGATTCTGAAAGCCTCGAGCGCTGCGGACTGTTCTGCGGATCGCCGGCTCACGCCTTCGCCCTTGGACCGGATCTCGAGCTCGGGAATGCTGCATTCCACGAGAAAGCGCTGCCTGTGCGCCTCTCCCGAGGTCTCCATGACATGGTATCTCGGCAATGCGATTTTTTTCCCCTGAAGATATTCCTGCAGCCTCGTCTTGGGATCCTTGATTTGCGCATTGAGGTCTATTTCGCCGATCGCCTTTTCGTAAAGACTGCCTATGACCTTTGATGCCGAATCGAATCCGCCGTCGAGGAATATTGCGCCGAAAACGGCTTCCATCGCATCGGCCAGTATCGAGGGCCGCCTGTTTCCGCTGCTCCTGATTTCCCCCTCTCCGAGCAGGAGGCAGCTTCCGATATCCAGCTTCAGCGCAAGTTCGCAAAGGCTCTGCTGGTTGACGAGATTCGCCCTGAGCCTGGACAACTCCCCTTCGGAAAGCTTGGGGAAAGCCCTGAAAAGCCTGTCCGCGACCACGCAATTCAAAACGCTGTCGCCCAGGAATTCAAGCCGCTCGTTGTTGGGGCTGCCATGGCTTCTGTGGGTCAGCGCCTGTTTCAGGAGCCCGCTATCCGCAAACGAATAGCCCATCCTCCTCGACAATCCTTCCATTATTTTTCGCCCTTGACCGCTTCGATATCGAAGTCGAAATAAGCCCCGAGATTGGCGACAAGCGGCACCTTGGCCTCGTACTTGACGTGCAGCCCGAAAGGGTTTCTTTCGATTTTGAGATCCTCAGCGCTGATCGATTTGATGCCGTCGACCAGGGCCTTCTTGGCAAAGGCGTCGCGGATTTCAGGACCCGAAGCGTTCGCGAGATCGGGATTGTCGACGACTTCCTTCATGTCCTGCCTGATTGCACGGTATTCCAGATAGGGGGGGATGAGCTTGAAAACGACGACCGCAGCAATCATGACAAAAACCGCCGCCGTCAGGAAACCCGAAAAGCTGAATCCTTCCTGCCTGCCCATCGCCCCTCCTCAATTGATCAGCGTCCCGATCCGTTTCAGGTCGCTGAAATTCCACCAGATCAGAAAAGCTTTTCCGACGATATTGCGTTCCGGAACGAAGCCCCAGTAGCGCCCGTCGCTGCTGCCGTCGCGGTTGTCCCCCAGCATGAAGTAATTGCCCTTCGGCACGACGCAAGTGAATTCATGCTCGCTGTAAGTGCAGTTCTCCCTGTGCGGAAAATCCCGGACCCCTTCGAGATGGGCATTCGGCTGGTCGGGATTGATCAGGATGTCGTGGACATGGCCGCCCAGGTCTTCCTTCATCCGGCTCAATTGCACGTAGCTCAATCCGCCTTCGACGTAACTGTATTTCCCGTCGGGTTCCTGGGAAACGGGCGTGCCGTTCACGTAAAGGTGCTTTTCCCGGTAGGTGATGGTGTCTCCGGGCAATCCCACCACGCGCTTGATGTAATCCACGGAGGGGTCGTACGGGTAGCGGAAAACCATCACGTCGCCCCGCCCGGGCTCGTTGATGTCGACGATCTTTTTGTCGATGACGGGTATCCTGATGCCGTAGGTATACTTGTTGACGAGGATGAAATCGCCGACGAGCAGCGTCGGGATCATCGAGCCGGAAGGGATCTTGAAGGGCTCGAAGAGGAAGGAGCGCAGCATGAAGACGGCGAGGATCACAGGGAAGAAGCTTTTGGGATATTCCACCCACCAGGGTTCCTTCTCCCCTTCCGGCCTTTTCTTCCTGAAAAAAAGGCTGTCAAGAAGCCAGATTCCGCCCGTCACAACGAGCAGGATCACCATGATCAAAGCAAAATCCATGTTTCTCCCCGAATCATTTATTGTCGATCTGCAGCACGGCCAGGAAGGCTTCCTGGGGGATCTCGACGCTGCCCACCTGCTTCATGCGCTTCTTTCCCGCCTTCTGCTTTTCAAGAAGCTTCCGCTTTCTCGATATGTCGCCGCCGTAGCATTTCGCCAGGACGTTCTTTCTCAGGGCCTTGATGGTTTCCCTGGCGATGATGTTCGATCCTATCGCGGCCTGTACCGCGACGTCGAACATCTGCCTGGGAATCAGCTCCCGCATCTTCTCGGCGAGCTGCCTGCCCTTGTACTGGCTGTTGGAGCGGTGCACGATCAATGAAAGCGCATCGACCTTTTCGCCGTTGATCATGATGTCGAGCTTGACGAGGTCGGATGCCTGATATTCCTTGAATTCGTAATCGAGCGAGGCGTAGCCGCGGCTCACGGATTTCAGCTTGTCGAAGAAATCCATCACCACCTCGTTCAGGGGCATGTCGTAGTTGAGCATCACCTGCCTGCCCATGTACTGCATGTTGCGCTGCACGCCGCGCTTCTGAACGCAAAGCGTCATCACGGACCCGACATGCTCCTGGGGAACGAGGATGGTGGCATTGATGATGGGCTCCCTGATTTCCTCGATCTTCGAAGGATCGGGCATCCTGGAAGGATTCTCGATCTCGGCAACCGCCCCGTCCTTGGTCACCACCTGATAGACGACCGTGGGCGCGGTCGTGATCAGATCCATGTCGTATTCGCGCTCGAGCCTCTCCTGGACGATTTCCATGTGGAGAAGACCCAAAAAGCCGCAACGGAAGCCGAAGCCCAGAGCCTGCGAAGTTTCAGCCTCATACTGGAGCGATGCGTCATTCAGCTTCAGCTTTTCGAGCGCATCCCGGAGCGCATCGTATTCGTTGGGCTCGACAGGATAGAGCCCGGCGAAAACCTGGGGCTGGATTTCCTTGAAGCCCGGAAGGGGCGCTTTCGCCGCTCTGGACGAGAGCGTGATGGTGTCCCCGACCTTGGCCGACTTGAGCTCCTTGATTCCGGCGATCACGTAGCCCACTTCCCCTGCGGAAAGCGCTTCCCTGGCCAATGATTTCGGTGTGAACACGCCGACTTCCTCGCAAAGGTAGGAAAGCCCGTTCGACATCAGAAGCAGCTTGTCCTTGGGCTTCATGACGCCGTCGACCACGCGCACCAGCATCACCACGCCGACGTAATTGTCGAACCAGGAATCGATGATGAGCGCTTTCAGGGGCGCATCGAGCTCGCCTTTGGGCGGCGGAATCTTCGCCACGATCTCTTCCAGCACGTCTTCGACCCCGAGCCCGGTTTTCGCGCTGGCCCTGACCGCATCGTGCGCGTCTATGCCGATGATATCCTCGATTTCCTTGATCACCCTTTCCGGCTCGGCCGCAGGCAGGTCGATCTTGTTGAGCACGGGAAGCACTTCAACGCCCTGATCCAGTGCAGTGTAGCAATTCGCCACAGTCTGCGCTTCCACCCCCTGGGACGCATCGACCACGAGCAGCGCGCCTTCGCATGCCGCAAGGGAACGGGATACCTCGTAGGAGAAGTCGACATGGCCTGGCGTGTCGATCAGGTTCAAAAAATAGGCCTCGCCGTTTCTGGCAACATATTTCAGGGCCGCGGTCTGCGCCTTGATGGTGATACCGCGCTCGCGCTCGATGTCCATCGAATCGAGCACCTGGGATTCCATCTCCCGATCGGAAAGTCCGCCGCAAAGCTGAATGATCCTGTCCGCCAGGGTCGATTTGCCGTGGTCGATATGAGCGATGATAGAAAAATTGCGGATATGCTGCATGTTCAGAAAAAAGGGCACCGACGTGCCCTTTGAATGTCAATGCCGAATTTTAGCGGATTTCGGTGGGCTAGTCGATTTTCATGGTGATGAATACGGAATTGCCTCCCCGCCATACCAGCAGGGCGACATCCTTGCCCTTGGGAATTTTCGAAACCAGCTTTTCGAACTGGGCGACGCTTTCGATATTCTGCGCGTTGAGCGCGAGGATCACGTCCCCCCTCATGATCCCGACCTGGGCGGCAGGACCTTCCCCCACCCCGGTGACGACGAGCCCGTGATCGGTCTGGACCTGGTTTTTCTGTTCGGGAGTCAGCTCGACAAGATCGAGCCCCAGCCTGTCCGATTTCCTGGCATTCTGCTGCGCGTCGTTCATGGCGGTCCTGTCGATGGGCATTTCGCCCACCACGACGGGGACATCGACCGTTTTGCCCTTGCGCCAGATCTGCACATCGACTTTCGTTCCCGGCTTTGTCGCGGCGACAACAGTGGGAAGATCCTTCGATTCCATGACGGCCTTGCCGTTGAATTTCAGGATGATGTCCGAAGGCTGGAGCCCGGCCTGCGCAGCCGGTCCGTCCTTTTCAACCTTGCTGATCAATGCCCCCCTGGGCTCCGCAAGGCCGAATGACTGGGCGAGCGCCCGGCTCACGTCCTGGATCACGATGCCCATCCTGCCCCTTGTCACATGCCCTGTAGTGCGCAGCTGGTCGACAACATTCATCGCCACGTTGATGGGAATGGAGAAGGAAAGCCCCATGAATCCGCCGGTTCTGCTGTAAATCTGCGAATTGATTCCGACCACCTTGCCTTCCATGTCGAAAAGCGGCCCGCCGGAATTGCCCGGATTGATCGCCACGTCGGTCTGGATGAAGGGCACGTAATCTTCCTGAGGCAGGGCGCGTCCCTTCGCGCTGACAATGCCCGCCGTCACCGTATTGTCGAAACCGAAAGGCGAGCCGATCGCAACCACCCACTCGCCCACCTTAATCCTCGATGAATCGCCCAGCGTCACAGTGGGCAGCTTTTCGGCCTTGATCTTGAGCAGCGCGACGTCGGAACGCTTGTCCACCCCGATCACCCTGGCCTTGAACTGGCGCCTGTCGTTGAGCTTGACGATCACCTCGTCGGCCGAATCGACCACATGCGCATTGGTCAGGATATAGCCGTCCTGGCTGATGATGAAGCCCGAACCCAGCGAGCCCGTTTCATAATCTCTCGGCGCCTGCGGACCGAAGCGCCTGAAGAACTGATAGAGGGGGTCGTTCGGGGAAAGCCCGGGCATCGCGGCATTGGGCGCCGCATCGTGCACGATATGCGTCGTGCTGATGTTGACGACGGCGGGGCCTTCCTTTTCGACGATCTGGGTGAAATCAGGAAGATTCGATTGCGCATCAGCTGCTGCAACCAGGGAAAAGAACAGGAAAATGGCGGAGAAAAGGCGTTGTGTCATCTTATCGTTTCCTCTTTGCTTGTCGATCATCTCAGTATATAGGGCTGGAAGCGGATATTGCCCCGGTTGGAAGCGCTATAGCGCCTAGAAACATAAAAGCCGAGGAGGAGGCCGATGAGGCCGCCCAGTGCGGAAAATGCATCGCCTCCATAGGCATTGCCGAGAAGAGCGCCGATCATGAAGGTCGACATCGGCACGACATAAACCGCAATCGAACTCTTGAGCAGCGCGCCGTCCTGAACGCCTATCCAGACCTCGTCTCCGACTTTCTTGCCTATCGGGTCAATCACCTCGAACCTTCTCGGCTTCGTGCAGAAAAGCTTGGACATGGAGGACTTTCCGCAACCTTTGGTGCTGTCGCAATGACCGCATCCGGCCTGCTGCTCCGCCTCGACCAATGCGACGCCCATTCCGGTTTCGACCACTTTCGCGCGCGTTTCAATCATGGCTCTTTCCATTGTGAACGACAGAATCGCCGATCTGCCTGACCGTGATCTCCGGCGTTTCGCCGACCACGGTGATCTGGTACTGGTCCGCGGGATGGACATAAAGATTCACCGCACCCCGGCTGGCCACGCCCTGCATCGGCCTCGTCCCGGGCGTCAAAGGTTCGATGAAGACCGAGACGGCCACGATGCCGTCCGAATAGACAAGATGCGTGACAGGATAGTTCTTGCCCCTGAACATGCGCTTCATTTCGGCGATTTTCCTGAATCCGGGAGGCAGATTCTCCACGCCCCATCCGCTCTGAAAACTGTCCTGGCGGGGGTCGCTTTGCAAACGGGGCGCCTTGACAGGCAGGGAAGGCTTGAGCAGGTTTCTGTCGATATTGCCGCCTATCTTCACGTAAGTGAAAGCGAACTGCTCGATGATATCGTTCTCGCCGCTGATCATCGCCGCCTTGAGAAGCAGGTTTGTGGCGGAATCGATCCAGAGCTTGTGCCCGTAGCGGAAACCGTCCTTGGGAGTGAGCAGCAGGATCCTGCTGTCGTAGCCAGCCAGGCGTTCGCGACCGTCGTCCTCGAGCAGGTAATTGTCCGAGAGGGTCTGAAGCTGATCCGGCAGCAGGGCCGGGAATCCCCTTCTCGCCACGGCATGGCGCTCCATCGTCATGGATTTCTGGTCGGGATAGTAGAATGTCATCTGCCCGTCGTCGCAGATGATTTCCCTTGCAGGCCCGTCCAGCCTGACAAGCTTTTCATGCTCGCCATTCTGGTCGACCAGATGGTAAATTCGCGTGCTTTCGATCCGCCCGTCGCGCTGGAAAATGAAGGTCCCCTGATAGGTCACCTGGTAGGCTGCGGCGGAAATCTTTTTCAGTAAATCGATGGAATCCTGAGGCTGGAGGGGCGTCGCCGCGAATGCGGCCCGGGTTGCAACCAACAGCAGGAAAACGACAAGTCTCATCTGCCGTTTTCCTGATAGGTGTCTGAAACCGTCCTGATGTTGGAAGTCATAATCCCCCCCGATTCGGGAGAGAATTCCTGATGCGCAGCCAGATAGTCGTCCAGCTTGGACTTGATGACATTGAGGCGCACGACCTGCGCGACCTGCTTCGGAACCGGCGAATCCTGCGGGCTCTGCAAGACGACCCATCCCACCGCAAGAACAGCCGCAAAAGATGCCGCTGCGGACAGGGCATACAGTTTCGCATGGTGCAGCTTCGATTTTTGAGGCGCCAGCACCGTGGGCTCAAGGCTGATGGCCCGGCTGCAATCCAGATCGAGATCGGCCCTGAATCCTTCCGGATCCCGCATGGCATCGCCGATCAGGTGATACAAATGCCAGTCATCCTGTTCCTTCATCCCGGATACGAGCTGCGCGGAAGCATCGCCGTCCAGCTCGCCATCCATCAGCAACGAAATTTGCTCTCTCATTTCACCACCTCTTGTTTTTCCTGGGTTCCAACATCGGCCTCAACTTCTCTGCTATCACTTCCCTGGCGCGAAAAATCCTGGAGCGTACTGTCCCGATCGGGCAATCCATGATGTTCGCAATTTCCTCGTAACTCAAACCTTCTATTTCGCGCAGCGTGATCGCGGTCCTGAGCTCTTCAGGAAGCGTCTGCAAAGTGTCGTTCACCGTCTTGGCGACCTGCTTGCTCATCAGTTCGTTTTCCGGGGTAGTGACTTCCCACAATCCTTCTCCTTCTTCCGAGCTTTCCGCCTCCTCGTTGTCCAGACTCGTCGTCGTCGGCGCGCGGCGCCCCTGGGCAACCAGATAATTCTTGGCCGTATTGATGCCTATCCGATAAAGCCAGGTATAAAAAGCGCTGTCCCCCCTGAAGGAGGGAAGCGCGCGGTAAGCCTTGATGAAGGCCTCCTGCGTCACATCCTCCACTTCAGCCGGGTCCCGGATGAAACGGGACAGCAGCCTGGCCAGCTTGCGCTGATACTTCGAGACCAGCAAGCCGAACGCGCGCTTGTCTCCGCGCTGCGCCTGCTCCACCAACTGCTGGTCTATGCTCCTGTCCCCCATGCGATTCCCTGAATAGTGCGATAAGTTTCAATTCGGCTACGATTTTATAGCGGAACTGTTGCAGTATAACCTTTCAGGGCGCATTTGATGAAACAAGCATCGTCAAGCAAGAGACAATCCGTCATGGTTATTAGTTCACGGAAGGCTTGCCTATTTCGAAAAATCCGGCGGCAATCATGATATATTTGTGACAGAAACATAACAAAGGATTTGAATGCGCTTTGACACGCTCATCGTCGGCAGCGGCCTTGCCGGGCTTTCCCTGGCCCTGCATCTCGGCGAAAGGCAGAAAGTCGGCCTGATCACGAAAAAATCTCTGGCCGAGGGCGCAAGCTACATGGCCCAGGGCGGCATCGCAGCGGTCCTTTCCGAAGCCGATTCGATCGAATCGCATGTCCGCGATACGCTGGTGGCGGGCGCAGGGCTTTGCAACGAGGCAGTGGTGAGGCATGTCGTGGAGGAAGGGCGGGAGGCCATACAATGGCTGATCGACCTGCACGTCCCTTTCACCGCCGACCCCGAAGAAGCCGGTCATTTCCATCTCACCCGGGAAGGCGGGCACAGTTTCAGGCGCATCATCCATGCCGCGGACGCAACGGGGGCGGCCGTACAGCAAACGCTCATCGAAAAGGTGGAGAAAAACCCGAACATCATCGTGCTCGAGCACCACATGGCGATCGACCTCATCACTGCATCCAAGGTGGGCCTCAAGGACAACCGGTGCCTGGGTCTCTATGCGCTCGATTGCATGGAAAACAAGGTGAAAAGCATAGCGGCCGACAACACCGTGCTCGCAACCGGCGGGGCGGGAAAAGTTTATCTTTACACCACGAATCCGGACACTTCCACGGGAGACGGGGTCGCGATCGCATGGCGGGCAGGCTGCAGGGTGGCCGACATGGAATTCATCCAGTTCCATCCGACCTGCCTCTATCATCCCAAAGCAAAATCCTTTCTCATTTCGGAGGCGCTGAGGGGGGAAGGCGGGATCCTGAGGCTTCCGGACGGAACGCGTTTCATGCCCCTGCACGACGAGCGAGCCGAACTCGCCCCGCGAGACATCGTCGCCCGCGCCATCGACTTCGAAATGAAGAAGCGCGGCATCGAATGCGTCTATCTCGACATGACGCAGAAAAGCCCGGAATTCCTCAGGACCCATTTCCCCACCATTTATTCGAGATGCCTCGAACTCGGGATCAATATCTCCAAGGAGCCGATTCCCGTCGTTCCGGCAGCCCATTATCTTTGCGGCGGAGTCATGACCGACCTCTCCGGCAGGACCGACGTCCAGGATCTCTATGCCATAGGCGAGACGGCCTGCACGGGGCTGCACGGCGCAAACCGTCTCGCCAGCAACTCGCTCCTGGAATGCCTGGTCTTCTCGAAGGCTGCCGCGAGAGACATCCTGGAAAAACCAAAAGGAGAAAGCATCGAGCTTCCCCTCTGGGACGAAAGCCGCGTGACCGACGCGGACGAGGAAATTGTGATCCATCACAACTGGTCGGAATTGCGCCGCTTCATGTGGAATTATGTCGGCATCGTGCGCACCAGGAAGCGCCTTGAGCGCGCGCAAAACAGGATCAAGCTGCTCACCGAAGAAATCGAGGAATATTATTCCAACTTCAGGATCAGCCAGGATCTCCTGGAGCTCAGGAATCTCGTGCTCACGGCGCAGCTCATCGTGAAGAGCGCGATGCTGCGGCCTGAAAGCCGCGGCCTGCATTACAGCCGCGACTATCCTGAAAAGTTGAGCGATGCCTATGACACCATACTGAAACATGGCTGACGTCGCCTCCCCCTGCGTCAGGAATTGCTGCCTGGACGAGAACGACATCTGCCTGGGCTGCTTCAGATCGCTTTCCGAGATCGTTGCATGGAACGAATTGGATGCCGGGGAAAGGAAAGCCGTCCTCGATCTGGCCGAAAAGCGCAGGCGGGAAAATCTTGCGAAACGCTCATGACGCCATCGCCTGCAATGGAAAACGCAGGGCTTCCTCGACGCGCAGGCCGATATGGGAAAGCGCCTCGTCCACCTGATCGACGAGGATCAGGCAAAGCTCCCCGGGATTCAATCGGTCGAGCGCGCGATCGATGGCGGCGAATTCGCCCCTGATCTCGGCTATCTTCCTCGTTCTCGGCGCATTTTCCAATCCTTCCCGCAAGAGCTTCAGCACTTCCCCGTCCGCCCTTCCGCGCTGGCACTGGTCCTGGTAGAGCACGACTTCGTCGAAGGCCGCACCGAGCATCCTGGTCTGGCTCACGATATCCTCGTCGCGCCTGTCCCCCGCCCCGCTGATGACGACCGTCCTGCGGCTCGCGGGGAAGGCTTCTACGGCCTTGACGAGCGCGAGAATCGCATCGGGATTGTGTCCGTAATCGGCAATCACGGTGGCATCCCGGAAGTCGAACACATTGAACCGCCCGGGAGCTGTCGCGGCATCGCTCCTGAAGGAGGAAAGTCCGTTTTGTATGATTTCCCAGGAAAGACCCAATGCCCATCCCGCCGCAATCGCCGCCATCGCGTTTTCGATCTGGAACGGGACGGCCCCTCCCCTCGTGAGCGGGATTTCGGACCAGGCAAAGTGATGCTCGAATTTACCCTGTACGGCATGAATGCCGTCGGATGAGGCGAACACCACGCGCTCCCTCCTCACGCGGCTTGCCGCAATGAGGGGATGATGAGGATTCCTGGAGAAGAACAGGACCGAGCCCGGACAGGATTCCGCCATGGCTGCGACCAGGGGATCGTCGGCATTGAGCACGGCATAGCCTTCGGGCGAAACATTTTCAACGATAACCCGCTTGACCACCGCGAGATCCTCGACGGTATGGATATGGGCCAGACCCAGATGGTCTCCCATGCCGATATTGGTGACGATGGCCACGTCGCAGCGGTCGAAGGCGAGCCCTTCCCGCAACAGCCCCCCCCTCGCGGTTTCCAGAACGGCGGCATCGACGTCGGGATGCAGCAGCACGTTGCGCGCGCTTTTCGGCCCGCTGCAATCCCCGGTGTCGATGCGTTGACCCCCGATATAGACGCCGTCGGAATTGGTCATGCCGACGCGCAATCCGCTTTTGCCGAGAAGATGGGCGCAGAGCCTGACCGTAGTGGTTTTACCGTTGGTTCCCGTCACGGCGACGAGCGGGATGCGCCCGTCTCCCTCAGGGAACAATTCGGACATGATGGCTTCTCCCACCGGCCTCTTTTCCCCGAAGGAAGGATCGAGATGCATGCGCAACCCGGGCGCCGCATTCACTTCGACGACGCCGCCGCCCTGCTCTTCGAGCGGCAGTCCCACATTCCCGCAGACGATGTCCACGCCGCAGACCTTGAGCCCGACCGCCTTCGCCGCCTCGACCGCGCGGGCTGCGACTTCGGGATGCACGTCAAGCGTGACGTCGGTCGCCGTGCCGCCCGTTGAAAGGTTGGCATTGTTCCTGAGCACGACCTTCCTGCCTTCTTCCGGAATCGAATCGGCTTCCAGCCCCTGGCGGGCGAGCGTGGCGAGCGCAATTTCGTCGAGCCTTATTTTGGTGAGCGAAGTGGCATGCCCTTCCCCTCGCATCGGATCATTGTTGACCGCCTCCACGAGTTCCCTGATGGCTCTTTTTCCGTCGCCGATCACATGGGGTGGATCGCGCCTTGCCGCGGCGACCATACCATTTCCCACCACCAGAAGGCGATAATCGCATCCCGGAAGATAGCGCTCCACCAGCACTTCGTCGTCATACCCGCAAGCGGCATCATAGGCGGAAAACACTTCATCCCTTTGCGAAATGTTGGCGGTGATGCCCTTGCCCTGGTTGCCGTTTCTGGGCTTGACCACGACCGGGGCGCCTATTTCGCATGCCGCAAGCCAGGCATCCTCGGCGTCCTCGACGGGACGGCCCTGAGGCACCGGAACGCCTGCCGCATCGAGCAGCATCTTGGCGAGATCCTTGTCCTGGGCGATGGATTCCGCAATCGCCCCGCAGCGGTCTGTTTCGGCCGCCTGGATGCGCCTCTGGCGGCTTCCCCATCCGAACTGGACGAGGGAGCCTCGCGTCAGCCTGCGCCAGGGGATTTCCCGGTCGATCGCCGCCTGGACTATGGAACCCGTGCTGGGGCCGATCCTCGAATCCTCATCGAGATCCCTGATCCTCGCCAGGGCCTCCTGAAGATCGAAAGCCTCATTATTCAGGGCCGACCTGCACAATGCCTCGGCGAGCTCGAAAGCCAGCCTGCCGACTTCCTCCTCGCCATATTCAACCACGGAAAGATGAGTACCCGGTTCGGGCATGGCCATCGTGCAGCTGAAGGCCACCTGACATCCCGCCAGAACCTGGAGCTCGAGCGCTGCATGCGTCAATGCATGGGCGAAGCTCCCGGGTTGCCCCATTTCGGGGAAAACGGCGCCGAACCTGACATTGAAACCCGCATCGGGCTTTTCATGACAAGAAACCAAGGCTTCCAGCGCGGTATGTCTCGTCCAAAGATTGGGGCCCCTCAGGGCCCTGATACGCTTTAATTGCATTCCGCATTCCTTTTCATTTCGGCCGCATCGGCACAGTCGAATGTTCCCAGTCCATTTTTGATGAGTTCAATATCGAAACCCAGGGCGACGGCTGCGGCAGCCGCAGGAAGCAGCCCGATGCCGCCCTGCATCAGCCTGGTTTCGCCCCCCCCATGCGCGAGGAACAGGTAGCGTCCGCGCAGAAAAACGGCGCGGTGCCCCGCCTCGATGTGGGCACTGACCTTTCCCGGTCCCGAGGCATAATAAATCACCTCCCCGTCACAATATTTCGCCATTTCAACGACCCGCTCGTCGTCAGCATTGAGCACGGCCGCCCCTTCCGCAAGCACCACGTCGACCTGGGTGCGCAGCACGCCGGCCATTTTCTCCTCGTCCAGGATGTCGAATGCCTCGACTTTCGATCCCGGCGCGATGCCCGTGACGATGCCGACCTGGCAGCGGTCGTAGGGGAGTCCTTCTTCGAGCAGGACAAGCGGGCCGTTCTCGAATACGGCGGCCTCGACATTCCTGTTCATCAGGATCTTCCGGGAATCCGCCCATCCGGCCTGATTCGATATCCGCCTTTTTCCGAGATAAAGCCCTCCGCTGCAGGCGAGCCCTGCATTTTTCCCTTCGAGATGGAAAAGCCGGGCGATCTGCATGGCGGTCGAACTGTTGTCCCCGGTTCCCGTAATCCCGACGATCGGAATCCTTCCCGATTCGCCCTTGTCGAAAAGGCTGCCGACGATGGCTTTCCCGACCGGCCTGGGCGCGCCTATCGCGGGCTTCAGATGCATGAGGAGCCCGGGCCCCGCATTGACTTCGACGATCGCGCCATGCTGCTCCCTGAGGGGCCTCGAAATGTCTTCCGCAAGCAGATCGATTCCCGCGATGTCGAGCCCGACGACTCTGGCTGCGAGTTCAGCAATGGCCGCATTTTCGGGATGAACGCTTTCGGTCACGTCGAAGCAGACGCTTCCGTTGCGCTGCACGAGCACCTGCACGCCTTCAGGAATGACCGATTCCGCGCCGTAGCCCTGCCGCTTCAGCTCCATCCTGGCCGCCGTGTCCAGCCTGACGGGATTGAGCGGATGGTCTTCCGAGCCGCCGCGCAAGGAACTGCTGTTGACCTGGAGCTCGATCAGTTCGGAAACGGAGGAAACCCCGTCCCCGGTCACGAATACTTCCTCCCCCTTTGCCGCAGCCACCAGCTTTCCACCCACGACGAGGAGGCGGTGCTCGATGCCCGGAATGGAGCGCTCCACGATGACCCCGCTGCCTTCCCCGACGGCCACTTCAAACGCGGTTTCAATTTCTTCCCTTGTCTGCAGGTTGGTGAAGACGCCTCGTCCGTGATTGCCGTCCGTGGGCTTGACGACGACGGGCAGGCCGATGGCTTCGGCCACTTCCCACGCCTCTTCCGAGGAAGCAGCCAGTCTCCCTTCCGGAACGGGAACGCCGCATGATTCGAGCAAGCTCTTGGTGAGATCCTTGTCCCTTGAAATGCCTTCGGCGATGGCCGAGGTGGCATCGCTTTCCGCCGTCCAGATCCTGCGGCTCCTGGCGCCATAGCCGAGCTGAACCAGATTGCCTTCGTTCAGGCGGATCGCCGGGATGTCCCGGTCGTCTGCCGCATCCACGATGCAGGCGGTGCTGGGCCCGAGGCAATACGAATCGGCCACGCGCCGCAATGTTTTGACCACGGCAGCCACCTCAAATGGCCTGTCCTCCATGGCAGCCATGACGAGGTCCCTTGCAGCAAGGAGGCAGGCCCGCGTGAGCGCTTCCTGATGGGCGCGCACCACCACCTTGTAGACGCCCCGCTTCGAGGTTTCCCTCGCCTTGCCGAAGCCGCCCGGGAAACCCGCGAGGCTTTGCAATTCCAGCGTGACATGCTCGAGGATATGGGCGGGCCAGGTGCCTTCCCTGACCCGGCGAAGAAATCCTCCCCTGACCCCATAGCTGCAGCGATGTTCCTCGAGCGTGGGCAGCCAGGAGACCAGCCTTTCATAAAAGCCTGCTATGGTATTGGAAGGGCAGTCCTCCAGTTCGCCGATATCGACCCAGGCCTCAAGCACGGGACGGTAGGTCCAGATATTGGGCCCCTTGAGATGATGAATCCTGAGGATTTCGATGTCGCGCATATGACCGATCGGTGTTGGAAACACATATAAAAGCAAATATCATGCCACATAATCAACTCAATGATTTAAAAAGAATAAAAATGACTTTCTGGAATAATTCCAGTCCGGAACGTCGCCAGCGGGAGACAGATCCCCGAACAATAAAAATAACATTCTGATTTTCAATATAATTATTTGTCTCAAAATGGAGACAGGGGGATTATTGCGCGGCTTGGGGTATACTGCGCGCATGCAGGACATTCCTTCAAAAGAGGCACTGATCGAGGCCCCGCTCGAACCGGGAGAAAAGCTCATGGCCTCGCTCGAATCGAATCTGGACGATGCGCTGAGATTTTCCTCGAGCTTCCTTTTCCTTACCGACAGGCGCCTGATCGGCCTCGACCCTTCCGGGCAATGGCAGGACTGGGGAAGGACAGGTCTGGAACTCGTCAAAGAAGAGCATGGCGGGGTCGGGCGCATCGAATTGCGCAGCGACAGACTGCTCGCCGCATGGCGCTACACCCTGGACCGCGACGCCGCAGCGAAACGCCTTCTCGATTGCTTCCGCGGCATTGAAGAAGAAGCGCGTATCGACATTGAGGGGTCAGAAGAGGAAGCCCAGCCTCCGAGCTGGACGCTGTTTCGCCTGAGGCGGTTCGCAAAGCCGTATCGTAGGGAACTTTTCACCGGCTTCCTGCTCACGCTCGCCTCCACGGCCGCAGCCATGGTTCCGCCCTATCTCACCATGCCGCTGATGGACAAGGTGCTGATTCCCTTCCAGAACGGCATTCCGATAGACAAGAGTAGGGTCGCCTTGTATTTGTCAGGCCTCTTCATGGCCGCCCTGGCCGCATGGATCCTGGGCTGGGCCAGGACCTATTTGCTCGCCAGGGTGTCGGAGCGCATCGGCGCCGATTTGAGGGTGGAAACCTTCAGACACCTGCAGAGCCTTTCCCTGGAATATTTCGGCGGAAAAAGAACAGGCGACCTGATCGCGAGGATAGGCTCCGAGACGGACCGGATCAACGTCTTCCTGTCGCTCCATCTCCTCGATTTCGCAACCGATCTTTTGATGATCGCCATGACTGCAGCCATCCTGCTTTCCATCAATCCATGGCTCGCCGTGGTGACGCTCCTGCCGCTTCCCTTCATCGCCTGGATGATCCATTACGTCCGCGACAGGCTCAAACACGGCTTCGAGCAGTCCGACAGGGTCTGGTCCGAAATCACCAACGTGCTTGCCGACACCATTCCGGGAATCAGGGTGGTCAAGGCTTTCGCCCAGGAAGCGAGGGAAGTGGCCCGATTCAAGCATGCCAATGCCCACAATCTCGAGGTGAACGACAAGGTGAACACGGTATGGTCGCTATTCGGGCCGAGCGTGACGCTACTCACCGAAATCGGCCTGCTCGTGGTCTGGGCCTTCGGCATATGGGAAGTGTCCAGGAAAACGATCACCGTAGGCATGCTGACCGCCTTCCTCGCCTACATCACCCGTTTCTACACACGCCTCGATTCGATGAGCCGCATCGTATCCGTCACGCAGAAGGCGGCCGCAGGGGCGAAACGCATCTTCGACATACTCGACCATGCTTCCAGCGTGCCGGAACCGTCGAATCCCTTGCCGATCGGCAGAATCGAAGGGGCCATAGAGATCAGGAAGGCCGCATTCCGCTATGGCCAGAGGCCCATATTGAGGGGCGTGAATCTTTCCATTTCCCCGGGAGAGATGATCGGGCTCGTCGGGCACAGCGGGTCGGGAAAGAGCACGCTCGTCAACCTGATCTGCCGGTTCTACGACCCTCTTGAGGGCGAAATCCTGGTCGACGGACTGGATATCCGCTCCCTTTCCCTTGCGCAATACCGCCGCAACATCGGGCTCGTGCTCCAGGAGCCCTTCCTGTTCTTCGGTACGATCGCCGAAAACATCGCCTATGGAAAGCCCGACGCCTCGAAGGCGGAAATCGTGGCCGCTGCCCGGGCCGCTCATGCCCATGAATTCATCCTTCGCCTGCCCTTGGGATACGATTCCCTGGTCGGGGAGCGCGGCCAATCCCTCTCCGGCGGAGAACGCCAGCGCATCTCCATCGCCCGCGCGCTGCTCATCGATCCGCGCATCCTGATCCTGGACGAAGCGACTTCATCGGTCGACACCGAAACCGAGCTGGAAATCCAGGAAGCGCTCGAGAATCTCATCAGGGGCCGCACCACCATCGCCATTGCGCACAGACTTTCGACCTTGCGCCGCGCCGATCGGCTGGTGGTGATGGATAGGGGGGAAATTGTCGAAATCGGCAGCCACGACGACCTGATCGCAAAAGAAGGCGCTTATCACAGGCTCTACCAGGCCCAGGCAAGGCAGATGGACGGGGAAGCGGCATGATCGAACTTGAAAAGGACGCTTTCGGAAAGCTGATTTATGTCGCCAAGGACGGAAGTCGCCATGCCGCACTGCCTGTCAGGGCTTTCCCCCTCACTTCCCCCGAAGGCGGGATCTCCCTGTTGAGCCCCGCAGGGAAGGAACTCGCCTGGATTGCGGAAATAGGCAAACTCCCGGAAAGGCAGCGCCAGCTCATCGAGGAGTCATTGCATCAGCGCGAATTCCTTCCCGAAATTACGAGGATAGAGGCCATCGATGGCGCATCCGTGCCGAATCTCTGGCACGTCGAAACGGACCGCGGAAGCACTGCTTTCAGGCTGAAAAGCGAGGATGACATACGCCGCATCGGTCCATCGATGGTGATCATCTCGGGCGAAAGCGGCGTGAATTTCCTGATCAGGCGCGTCTCCAGCCTCGACAGGCACAGCAGGCGCCTTCTGATGAGATTCCTTTCCTAAGGCCGCGAAGGAACGAAAGGATCGGCGTAAATATCCTTCATCGATGCACCCGCAAGGAAGGTCTTCTTCCTTGCGGCATTCACCATATCCGGGTTGCCGCAAAGATAGACGCGCCATCCTGAAAGTTTCGGCGTTTCCTTCAATGCGACATCGAGCACGATTCCCGCAGCAAACCCATCGGGCGCTTCCCCGCCAGAAACGCAGGGAATATAGCTGAAGTTGTCGTATTCCCGGGCAAGCTGCCTCAATTCCGAAATCAGGTAAAGCCCTTCGACATTCAGGCTGCCGTGATAGAGCCTGATCGGCCCGGCGTGCCCGGCCATGAGGGCATCCCTGACGATGCCGTAAAGCGGGGCGAGCCCCGAACCCGTGCCAACCAGGAGCAGACCCTGCTCCGGATTTCCGGGCACATAGAAGCAATCCCCCGCTGCTTCGGAAATCTCCACCGTATCCCCAGGGAAAAGGGATTCGTGTATCCACGTGCTGACCCGCCCTTGCGGGATCTTGCGCACATGAAGCTTGATGCAGTCGTCGAGTCCCGCCACGCTGGCGAGCGAATAGCTTCTCGAAACGGACTCATCCTTGAAGAAATTGATGTACTGCCCCGCCCTGTATTCGAAATCCCTTCCGGGATAGAGCCTCACGCAGACGATATCGCTGTTGAGCGGCTCGATCCCGATCACCGTGGCAGGGATTTTTCCCACCTCGGTCTCGGGCAGGCTCACCTCGATATCTTCAACCGGTTGGCATGAGCAGGCAAGGAAATAATTCTGCTCGACGAGCGTGGATTTGAGCCCCTTCTGCGATTCTTCTGGCACCTCGCCTTTCATTGCGCGCATCAGGCAGGTCTGACAAACCCCCGCCTTGCATGAAGAGGGGACCGGCACACCATGAGCATTCAGACAATCGAGAACGGTCTCGTTTTCCTTGCATTCGTAGGCCTGTCCTTCAAAAGTGATGATCGCCATGGCGCGCCGCAGCCTTTATTTGCCGAGCACGTCGTTTCTGGTGCTCTCGGCGATCGCAGCGGCCTGGGCGATGAGTTCGGCTGGCACGTTGAGTTCGGTCAGCGTTGCGCCCAGATTTTCCATGACGGCATCGAAATGGGCATCGTTGAGCCCTTTTGCGACGAGATGCGCATGCCCGCGCCTCATGTCTTCCCCCGTGTAGTTGTTGGGGCCACCGAAAGCCATGGTGAGGAAGGCCTTCTGCTTGGCCGCCTGCCTGTCCATGTCCACCCCTTCGAAGAACCGGTTGATGCGATCGTCGCTCAGCACCTTCCTGTAAAAAATGTCCACTGCCGCATTGACTGCCGCTTCCCCGCCGATTTTTTCATAAAGCGTGCCGCTCATAGCTCGTCCTTTCAGTAATATTGACAATATTCTCTTGCGATATGCCGAATGCTTGATTAAGATCGATACGGAGACTATCCTAAACATTCATTCTGAATGCATGTTATTTAGGTCTGTTCCGTTTGTCAACCTATAAATGAAGAAACCGTGCGCCTGACGCTCTATTCGGATTATTCGTTGCGTGTCCTGCTTTATCTCAGCCACAAGGAAGAGACCGTGACGATCACTGAACTCGCTGATTTCTATAAAATATCCAGGAATCACCTGGTGAAGGTCGTGCATAACCTGGGCATCAACGGCTTCATCGTGACCTCGCGCGGCAAACACGGCGGGATCAGGCTGGCGCGCCCGGCCCGGGAAATCACCGTGGGCGAAGTGGTGCGGCATACCGAGCCCGATTTCGATCTTCTGGAATGCTTCAATCCTCAAACGGACCACTGCGTGATCTCGAGCACCTGTTCCCTGAAGGGAGTGCTTTTCGAGGCGAGGAGCGCCTTCATCAATGTCCTGGACCGCTATACCCTGGCCGACGTCGCCGCGCCCAAGGTACAGGCCGAAATCCGCTCCATTCCCATCATTCAGAAATGATTCGAAGCGAGCTCTGCCGCCCCGAGCATGCCTGCCCTGTCCTGGGCTTTCGAGACGCCGACCTCGCATTTCCCCCTTAAAACGGGAATCAGATCGGCTTCCAGCCTTGTCCTGAACGGTTTTTCAAGCCAATGCCAGGCTTCGCTCAATCCCCCTCCGACCACGACATGGGCAATGTCGGCGACCTTCAGGATATGCGAAAGGGCAAGCCCCAGCCTGTCTCCGGCAAGATCGAAGGCTGAAACCGCAAGGATGTCCCCGGCTTCGGCAAGGCCCGCGATTTCCTTCGCCGAAAGCTGCCTGCCCGTCTGTTCCTGATAGGAAATTGAGACGCCCGAGGCCGAGGCATATCGCTCCAGGCAGCCACGATTGCCGCAGCCGCAGAGCCTTCCTCCCGGGTCGACGATGATGTGCCCGATTTCCATGGCCACGCCGTGCTCGCCCGGATAGGGCTTTCCATCCAGGATCAATCCCCCTCCGACTCCCGTGCCGAGGCCGATGTAAATCAGGCTTTCATGCCCGCCGAGCACCTGTTCGCCATAGGCTGCGGCGAGCGCATCGTTCTCGACGATCACCGGAAGACGGAAGCGGACTGAAAGCGGGCCTGCAATGTCGACATTCGACAGCCCGGGCAGATTGGGGGAACTCGCAATGCACATGGTCGCAGGATCGATGAATCCCGGGAAACCGATCCCTATTGCGCCGATGTCCGGAAATACCCGAATCGCCTCAGAAATCGCCGAAGCCATGGTTTCCATGATCGAAGCCTGCGCGTCCTGGCTTGTCCTGCAAAGCGCGGAAAAATCCGCTTCGAAGCGCTTCTCCCAGAGCAGGGCTTGACCCGAAAAAACCCCGACCCTGAAATTCGTTCCGCCCACGTCGATGCCAACGAGATGCATCATTCCACCTCGAAACAGATGGAAACGGGGGCATTCAATTCCCTTGGCCTGCAGGAAAGCGAAATCGTCACGGCCTGCATGATCTTCTCGAATCCCGCTTCGGACTGAGATACGCTGAAATGGGGCCTGGCGTAGCATCCCATGCCCTGATCGAGATGAATGGAAAGCTTTCCGCCCAGCACATCGTCTTCAAGCACCAGCGATTTCAGGTTCTGCACCGTCAGCTCCTGGCCGAATCCCCCCATGATGTCGTCGCCTATCCTGAATCGGCCGGCAGGGCCGTCGCAGCTCGGCATGGCGAGATTGAGCTCGATGCAGAAAGTGCCCTCGCCCGTTTCTTCGAAAGCATATTCGGCGAATAGCCTGTTCTTTTCGAGGCGGAAGCGCTTGGCCACCCTGCCCTCTCCGAGCCTGGCGCCGAAGGCGATGCCGAGGGAATCGGCGTCATGAACCAATTCGTAGGCCGGTCTCGCGATTCCCGACTGGGTGATCCATCTTTCCATGAAGAGCGATTTCGGCCCCTCGTTCGTTTTCAGGTCTTCGGGCGTGATCCTGTCCTTGAATCCCATTTTCTCGTGAGGATTGTATACCCCCCCTGAATGGGGCTCGCTCTCCTGAAAATGGATTTTCCTGTGGTAGTGCTCTTCAGGGGGGGAAAGCGTGTCAGCGAAATTGTGGGAAAGTTTATAGACATCCCATTCGCACAGGGACGCGCTGCCGTCGAGCCTCACTGCGATCTGCAGCAGCCCGTTCTGGATGAAGGCTTCGTCATGGCCGTCGAGATCGAGGTCATGAACCTGCTTTGCATCCCTTTTCGAAGCCGAGTCGAGCAACTGCTCGAGCTTCACGATCGCGCGATAGACAGCCCGCCGCAAATGGGGAAGATAAAGGCCGCCGAAAAGGCCGTGCCAGTAGGCGTCGTTCGCCTGGGCCTCGAAAAGCGCCTCGATCATTTGCGCCGTTCTCTTCCTTTTCGGCAGTGCATCGAGCCTCGTCGAAAGCGAAAGCATGCGCTTGTGCATCCAGTTCGATTCGGGATAGCGGCTGAAGAAATTCTTCCATATCCCACCCCTGAGGAAAGCCTTGTTCTGCTCGAATGTCCCGGAATGCTTCGATTCCTGTACCAGATCCGCATAATGATGGGCGGCGGGAACGGGAAGCGTCCATTCGTTCATTTCGATGTAGGAAGTGGTGGGCAGATAGATCACGCCGCGCGTTCTCGCCATTTTCCGGTAATCCGAATAGCGCATGGTCTTGATGATCTTCGATGCGAGCACGCCCTCCAGGAACTCCCTGAGCCAGCCCTGCTCGTAGACCCAGTGGTAGGTTTCCGGCCAGATGCCGAATTTCTCGATGTCGTCGAAATAAATGGCTGCAGGATCCCCCTCTTCCCTTGCAAGACCCTCCAGGTAAGCGACGACTTCGTTTGCAGGAGAAAAGGGGAGCTTGTACCTCAGCGCCTCCGAAATCGGGAAAAGATCGAGCTTTCTTCCGTCCTCCTCCGTGGTGAAGAAGCCGTCGAGCTCCGACATCTTTTTCCCGCTGCAAAGGAAATGGTAATCGTCGACGGTGGTATAGGCGATGCCGGAATCAGCGAGCGCCGGGACGACCGTCGCCTCCCAAACCCTTTCGGTCAGCCAGGCCCCTTCGGGCTTTTTTCCCAAGGTCTTTTCCAGCCTTCTTGAAAGCGTTTCGATCTGGGCAATCCGGTCTCGGTAGGGAATCACGGCCAGCACCGGCTCGCTGTAGCCCGCCCCGAATATCTCGGCCTGGCCCCGCCCCACCATTTCCTTCAAGAGTTTCATTTCCTTGGGGTAACGGCTCAACAGCTGATCGAAAAGCCAGCCGCTGAAATGGATGGAGAACCTGAACTCGGGATAGCCGTGCATTGTCCTGAGGAAAGGGCCGTAGCAGCGCAAATGAGCATCGTCGATAACATGGGAAAAATTCCCGACGGGCTGGTGGGCGTGGACGCCGAGAAGCAGGTAAACGGATTTGGACATGGATGGTTTCTTGTTATGGAAAAATCAGGACGAACGGCGCATCGTCCCCCCGAGAGCCGGATCTCCCTGGCCTACGCTGATCACCCGGTCCAGCGCATGCGGAACGGGAAGCTTCAATGTCCGGTAAAGATTGGCGAGGTTCAGGCGATAGAGCGAATCGAAGGAGGAAACGCTGACGGCCGAATTGTAGTCGCCGAACCACCAGAACCAGTCCGATCCTTCGCAATCCGAAAGCTGCTTCTCGGCAAGCTTCTTTTCTTCCTCGGAAAGGCGTCCGCTCGCCATGACATGGTCGAAACTTTTCTTGGCTTCGCAAAGCAGATCCCATCCCCGATTCTTGTCTTCGGAGCCGATCCAGGTGCTGAATGTTCCGTAGACCCAGCTTCCCGCGACGACTTCGGGAAGAACCCGGCATTCTCGCGCGGCGGATTCCGAGAAGGTGCTCATGCGGATATCGGGATGACTGGACAGGGCATCGTAAAGGTCGGAGAGGAAATAATAGCCGTTATAGGGATAGAATTCCCAGGCATTCTCCCCGTCCAGGATAACGCTGACCACGGGATTGTCGTCCTGGCTCTGATGGAAAATCTCCTCAAGATAATGGACGAAATTGCTCGCCGCATCCCTGCCGTTCCATTTCGAATATTCGAATCCTATCCTGTCGGAGAGGTAATCGTCCCTGAAAAAGCAGGTGATTTCCCCGGTACGGTAAGGGCGATAGAGATAGTCGATTTTGGCGGGAAGCTCCCCCGCCTTCCTCAGGCTGTTGACGAGAACGGCCTCCCCCGTAGCCGCCCACTTGAATCCGTTCCCGGCCAGCATCCTGAGGGAAGCGTTCGAGACGCTGCCTTCCGATGGCCATGCGCCATTTGGCGCATGACCGAAGAGCGATTTGTGGCGATGAATCGCATTCGAGACATGATACTGGGCCCTGGTCCTTCCCCCGGGATAGGCGCTGCATTTCGGCAGCAAAACATCCGGCATGGCCTCCCTGGCGGAATCGAACTCGAGCAGAAGCGGCATGATGGGATGATAATAGGGCGTCGTGGAAAGCTCTATCCGGCCCGAATCGGCCAGCGCCTTGTAGCGCGGGACGAGCCCCTTGATGAGTTCGCCGATCAGATCGAAAAGCGCCTTCCTGTCTTCATAGGTGTACTGGCTTCCCTTCGCCATCAGTCTCGCCACGGTCTCACGGGTTCTCCTCACGCTCTCCCCGGTCCAGGCCAGGTGGTACCAGACCAGCAGATCGGCCATGTACTGCCCGGAAAGATAATCGAGGCTCCCGTCGTTCTCGCTTCCCTCGAAAAACTGGAAGGCGTCAAAAAGATGGCTGTAGGCGGGATAGGGGCGGATCATCTTGTGATGGTTGCTCCTGAAGCAGCTGTCCAGGATCTGGGCGCGATCCGCTCTCGAAAGGCTTGCCATGTCTTTCGTGGCGAGCAGCCTCAAAAGCGGATCCCTGATTTTACCCGTGGAATACTGGTCTGCGTAATCCTCGATCTGCTCGAGCAGGATGGGCACGAAATTGAATACAGCCTTCGCATTCGGGTTGTTTTCCAGATGGAAGGCCATGTCCGTGTAATCCTTGATGGCATGCAGGTAGGTCCAGGGCAATACGTATTCGCCGGTGAGATAATCCCGGTAATCCGGCTGGTGCATGTGCCAGCACAGGATAAGATCGAGTTTTCTTGAATCGCTCATCGGCTCTGGTGGATGCGCTGACCGAGCATGTCGGGCGTGATCAGCGTCACGCCCTTTTCCGTGACATGGAAGCGCTTCGCATCCTCGACGGGATTGAATCCCACCTGGAGTCCGTCCGGAATGACGCAGCGCTTGTCGATCACCACCTTGTGCAGCTTCACGTACCGTCCTATCTCGACCGAAGGCAATATCACCGAATCGCTGATTTCGCTGTAGCTGTTGACCCTGACGTCGGAAAAGAGAAGCGAACGCTCTATCCTCGCGCCGCTGATGATGCAGCCCCCCGAAACCATGGAATCGATGGCGATGCCTCTCCGCTCTTCGTCGTCGAAAACGAACTTGGCCGGCGGGAGCTGCTCCTGGTGCGTCCAGATCGGCCAGGTCTTGTCGTAAAGATTGAGATCCGGCAATACCTTGGTGAGCTCCATGTTCGCTTCCCAGTAAGCGTCCACCGTTCCCACGTCCCGCCAATAGGCGAGCTTTCCGCCCATGCCCACGCAGCTGTCCTCGAAGCGGTGCGCATAGACGCGATAGCGCTTGACGAGGTAGGGAATGATGTCGTGGCCGAAATCGTGGGAAGAATCCGGATCGTCCGCGTCCCTGGAAAGCTGCTCGTAGAGGAAGCGCGTGTTGAAGACGTAGATGCCCATGCTCACCAGCGACTTTTCCGGCTTGCCCGGAATATGAGGGGGTTGCGCTGGCTTCTCGACGAAATCCAGAACCCTGTCTTCCGCATCGACCGCCATCACCCCGAAGGCGGAAGCATCGGATACGGGAACCTCGAAACAGCCCACCGTCATGTCCGCCTTCGAAGTGACATGGAAGGCAAGCATCTTGCCGTAGTCCATCTTGTAGATATGGTCGCCTGCCAGGATCACGACGAATTCGGGGTCATAGGAGCGCAGGATGTCGATGTTCTGGAATACCGCGTCCGCAGTTCCCTTGTACCATTCCTCCTGGATGCGCTGCTGGGCGGGAAGCAGCTCGACGAACTCGTTGAATTCGCCCCTCAGGAATCCCCAACCCCGCTGGATATGCTGGATCAGGCTGTGCGCCTTGTACTGCGTCACCACGCCTATGCGCCTGATCCCGGAATTGATGCAGTTGGAAAGCGGGAAATCGATGATCCTGAATTTTCCGCCGAAAGGCACACTCGGTTTTGCACGCCAATCCGTCAGTTGCTTCAGTCGGGAGCCACGCCCTCCCGCAAGAATCAATGCAACCGTATTCTTGGTCAAAACGCTGATAAAACGTGGGGAGGTCACTTCCTGCTGCATTATCTATCCCATGTATTCGAAGTTAGGTATGGCGTTTGCAAGTTAAGTATAATAAGCTTCAAATAAAGTATCAAACGGCGATTGCAAGCTTAAATAAAAATTCACAAAACACTTGAACAAGGCTTTGCAATGCGTTTGACAACCCTGGAAAAATGCGTCATGCCAACTCAAGAAGCCGATGCCATCCTGGAAGCGAGACACCATGACCCGTTTTCCTATCTTGGACTTCACGAAAGCGAAGGGAAATGGCTTTTCCGAACCTTTCAGCCGCATGCCGAAGAGGTGTGGCTTCATTCCGGAAATGAATGGGAGAAGCTCAGGCGCAAGGCGGGCATTTTCAGCTGGTCCGGAACAAGGCACCCGCCTTTCCCCTGCAGGATTCGCATCGTGCGGGAAGGCCGGGCTGCCGAAACCCATGATCCCTACAGCTTCAGCTCTTCGATAGGCGAACTCGACCTTCACCTTTTCGGCGAAGGACGCCTTCACCTCGCCTACCGCATGCTCGGGGCTCACCCCATGAGGCTTGAAGGCATATCCGGCACCCGCTTCGCGGTATGGGCGCCCAATGCGGAGCGAGTCAGCGTGGTGGGGGATTTCAACGCATGGGACGGGAGAATCCATCCCATGCGCGCGCATCCCTCCAACGGCATATGGGAAATCTTCATTCCGGGCATCGAGGCGGGCGCCCTGTACAAGTACGAGATCAGGAGCAGGCAGGGCGCCATCCTGGTCAAGACCGATCCCTACGGCTTCGCCTTCGAGGAGCGGCCGGGGACTGCTTCCAGAATCTGCAGCCTTGGAGCCCATGTCTGGCAAGACGATGCCTGGATGGAAAAGCGCGGGACCCGCGACTGGCTGAATGAACCCCTGAACATTTACGAGATTCATGCCGGATCATGGAGGCACCGGCCGGACGGCTCCCCCATGAACTACAGGGAGCTCGCCGCATCGCTCATTCCCTATGTCAAGGACATGGGCTACACGCATATCGAACTCATGCCGGTCAGCGAGCATCCGCTCGACGAATCCTGGGGCTACCAGACAACGGGGTATTTCGGCATCACGAACCGCTACGGCTCCCCGGAAGACTTTCGCTCATTCGTTGAGGCGTGCCACATGGCCGGAATAGGCGTGATCCTCGACTGGGTCCCGGCACATTTTCCCAGGGATGATTTTGCGCTCGCCCGTTTCGACGGAACGGCGCTCTATGAGCACGAGGATCCCAGGCAGGGCGAACATCAGGACTGGGGAACCTACATCTTCAACTACGGCCGAAACGAGGTCAGGAACTTTCTGATTTCGAATGCGCATTTCTGGCTCTCCGAATGCCACATAGACGGCCTGAGGGTCGACGCGGTCGCATCCATGCTTTATCTCGACTATTCGAGAAAAGAGGGGGAATGGCTGCCCAACAAATACGGCGGAAGGGAAAACCTCGACGCCATCGATTTCCTGAGGGAACTCAACATCATGGTTCACGAGGAATTCAAGGGCGCCCTCACCATCGCCGAAGAATCGACCTCCTGGCCCATGGTTTCCCGCCCCGTTTATCTGGGCGGGCTCGGCTTTTCGATGAAATGGAACATGGGCTGGATGAACGACACCCTCGCCTACATGAAGCACGACCCCGTTCATAGGCGCTACCATCACGACAAGCTGACTTTCGGCCAGATCTACAGCTATACGGAAAACTTCGTCCTGCCCTTCTCCCACGACGAGGTCGTGCACGGCAAGAAATCGCTTCTCGACAAGATGCCCGGAGATGCCTGGCAGCGTTTCGCCAACCTCAGGCTGCTCTATGCCTACCAGATGACCTATCCAGGCAGGAAGCTCAATTTCATGGGCAACGAATTCGCACAGGGGAAGGAATGGCAAGTGAAATCCCGGCTCGACTGGGAACTGCTCGAACTTCCCGCCCATCAGGGCGTTCAAAAACTCGTGAAGGACCTCAACCGCCTTTATTTGAGCCGCCCCCCCCTGCACGAACTGGACTTCTCCAGCAACGGCTTTTCATGGATAGACTGCCACGACGCGGACCAGTCCGTGCTGAGCTACAGGCGCATCGCCCGGAACGGCACTTCCCTTGTCGTGGTGCTCAATTTCACGCCCGTCCCCAGAAAAGGATACCGGATAGGGGTTCCGGTTCGGGGCCGTTACAACGAAATCTTCAACAGCGATTCGACCTATTACGGCGGAACGAACTTGGGGAACGGAAAGGGGGTCGAATCTGAACCGGTCCCGTGGATGGGGGAAAAGCAGTCGATTTCGCTGGCCATTCCCCCGCTTGCCTGCATCATTCTAGAACACTGAGCTATGTCGATACTTACACAATGCGAAGCATGGAAAGCGCTTCTCTCGCACAGGGAGAAGCTTTCGGGCCTGTCGATGAGGGCGCTTTTCGATGCCGATCCCTTGCGCTTCGAACGGTTTTCCCTGGAGTCCGGCGATATTTTCCTTGACTATTCGAAGAATCTCGTCACGATCGAGACCATGGAGCTCCTCTTCGGGCTCGCGAGATGGTCCGATCTCGAAGGATGGCGCGAGCGCATGTTCAAGGGGGAGAAAATCAACTTCACCGAGAACAGGGCCGTTCTCCACACTGCATTGAGGGCTGCGGTAAACCCTGAAAGCCAGCCCGTCCTTTGCGACGGGGAGGACGTTCTGCCGAAAATCAGGCGGGTCCTGAAAAAAATGGGAATTTTCTCGGAAGCCGTGAGAAGCGGGACATGGCTGGGCTACAGCGGAAAATCCATCAAGGATGTCGTCAACATCGGCATAGGCGGATCCCACCTGGGCCCGCAGATGGTCACCGAAGCGCTCAGGCCTTACTGGAAGGAAGGGCTTTCCGTACATTTCGTCTCGAATGTGGACGGCACGGATATCGCCACGAAGCTGGAAAGGCTGGATCCGGAAACCACACTTTTCATCGTCGCATCGAAAACCTTCACCACCCAGGAAACGATCGTCAACGCGAATTCCGCAAAAGCCTGGTTCCTGGAAAAAGCGAAGGATCCCCGTCATGTCTCGAAGCATTTCGTCGCGCTCTCGACTAATGCCGTCGAGGTCGGAAAATTCGGCATCGATGTCGAAAACATGTTCGAATTCTGGGACTGGGTGGGGGGGCGCTATTCCCTCTGGTCGGCCATCGGGCTTTCCATTGCGGTCGCGGTGGGCATGGACAATTTCGAGGAACTCCTCCTGGGGGCGACCGAAATGGACCGTCATTTCAGGCAGGCCCCGCTGGAGGAGAATCTGCCCGTGGTGATGGGCCTGCTGGGAATCTGGTATATCAATTTCCATGGTGCGCAAACCCATGCCATCCTCCCCTACGACGAATCCCTGCACAGGTTCCCCGCCTATCTGCAGCAGGGGGACATGGAAAGCAACGGCAAGCGCGTCGACAGGGATGGCCTTCCCGTCGATTACATGACCGGCCCTGTGGTTTGGGGAGAGCCCGGAACGAACGGGCAGCATGCCTTCTACCAGCTCATCCACCAGGGAACGTGCCTGATTCCCGCGGACTTCATCGCGCCTCTCGAATCGCATCATCCCCTCGGGCGGCACCATGCCATCCTGCTCTCGAATTTCCTCGCCCAGACGGAAGCGCTGATGAAGGGCAAGACGCCCGAGGAAGTCCGGGGCGAACTCGAAGGCATGGACGAGGAACGCCTGGAAAAGCTGCTGCCGCACAAGGTTTTCCCGGGAAACAGGCCCACCAATTCCATCCTTTTGAAAAAACTCACGCCTCACGCGCTGGGTTCGCTCATTGCCCTCTACGAACACAAGATATTCGTCCAGGGCGTCGTTTGGCGGATCAATTCATTCGATCAGTGGGGCGTTGAACTCGGCAAGGCGCTCGCCTCGAAAATCCTTCCCGAGCTCTCGATGCAAGACGAAACCGCTGCCCACGATGCGTCGACCAACCATCTCATCAACCGATACAAGTCTTCCTGAACCATGCGCATTCTTTTTGTCACGTCGGAAATCCATCCGCTCGTCAAGACGGGGGGGCTGGCCGACGTCAGCGCCTCGCTTCCCGCCGCGCTGCAATCCCTGGGCATGGATATCCGAATCCTGATTCCCGGTTATCCCGGCGTGCTCTCGGGAATGAAGGAGGCCTTCGAATGCGCCCGCCTTTCGGAAGGAAGTCTGCTGTGCGGGAAAATGCCGGATACGGGCGTTCCCGTCTATGCCATCGATCATCCGATTTTCAGGCGCGGAGGCGGCCCCTACGTGGACGAACAGGGCTTGGACTGGCCGGACAATGCGGCGCGCTTCGGCCTTTTGTCGAAAACGGCCGCCTTGCTCGCATCCCGCCATTCCCCGCTCGAATGGAAGCCGGAAATCGTGCAGGGCAATGACTGGCAAAGCGGCCTCGCTCCGGCTTTCATGCATTTCTCCGGATCGAACGCCAGGAGCATGATGACCGTGCACAACCTGGCCTTCCAGGGCAATTTTTCGCGCGACTGGGTGGGAGGGCTCGGCCTCCCCCCGTCTTCCTATTCCATGCACGGCGTCGAATTCCATGGCCGGTTCTCCTTTCTGAAAGCCGGACTCTATTATTCGAATACGATCACGACAGTGAGCCCCAGCTATGCGCAGGAAATCCAGACCCCGGAAATGGGCTGCGGCATGGAAGGACTGCTCCAACACAGGAGGCGTGATGTCCACGGCATACTGAACGGAATCGATCTTTCGGAATGGAGCCCCGAACGGGACGGTTACCTGAATGTGAAATACGACGAATCGAACCTGCAATCGAAGATCGAAATCAAGCGCGAACTCCAGGCCGGGCTCGGCCTTGAAAGGCAGGACGATGCGCCTCTTTTCGGCATCGTGAGCCGCCTCACCTACCAGAAAGGGCTGGATCTCGTGCACAGCTGCCTGGATGCGCTTTTCGAACAGGGGGCGCAAATCGCCGTTCTGGGAACCGGAGAAAAGGAATACGAGCAGGCATTCCTGAGGCTCGCGGAAAAGCACCCGGGAAGATGCTCGACGTCGATCGGCTACGACGAATCGCTTGCGCACAACATCATGGCCGGGGCCGACCTCTTCCTCATGCCCTCGCGTTTCGAGCCGTGCGGCCTCAACCAGATGTACGGCATGCGTTACGGCACGCCGCCTGTCGTCAGAAAGACGGGCGGGCTCGCCGATTCAGTGACCGACAACGAAACGGGATTCGTGTTCGAAAAGGCCGAAGCCGGTGCTTTTCGGGAAGCGATCTCGCGCGCCATATCCTGCTACCGGAACAGGGAAGCCTTCAGGAATATCCAGCGAAGCGGCATGGCAAAAAATTTCGCCTGGGAAAAAAGCGCGAGATCCTACATCGCGCTATACGAATCGCTGCTTTCCCAGGGCCTGTCAACTGGCCCCGGATTTCGGATATAATTCCGGCTTCCGTCAGGAGGTGTGCCAGAGCGGTTTAATGGACTGGTCTTGAAAACCAGCGAAGGTGCGAGCCTTCCGTGAGTTCGAATCTCACCGCCTCCGCCAATGACAGAACGCCCCGCGAAGAGGGGCATTCTTCTTCAGACTACAGGGTGAGATGAGAACTCATCGAGTTCGACCAGGAGCCCGACCGATGGGAGGGCGACGCAGGACGCGCGCAGCGCGGTCCCGAAGGGATGACGGGATCGCTCGAGGCGAGACCGGCACAATCTCACCGCCTCCGCCATTATGCCCGCATGAATAGACCACAATACAGACGCCGCCGGCCCTTCGCCAGCTCTTGCATGCTAGACTTGGCAAAAATATACCATGGAGCTCCGGTATGCGAAATAGCGAACCGACCACCATTTCTGCGCCATGACTGAAGTAACAGGAATCGACCATATCTACATCGCAGTGTCCGACCTTCAGCGCTCCGAGCCTTTCTATGATCGCGTCCTGCTCGAGGCGCTTGGCTTCCGAAAAAACAAATTCGTCCTGGGCGGTGATCCGCACGTCCAATACTTCAATCGTCATTTCGGCTATGTTCTTCGTCCGTCACGCAGTTCCAACGGGCACGACTCCTATGCGCCAGGGCTTCATCATTTTTGCCTTCGCGTCGAGTCAGTCGCTGACGTTGTGGCTGTTGCCAACCAGCTTCGTGCGGCCGGTGTCGAAGCGTCTGAAGCAAAACTCTACTCCGAGTACGCTCCCGACTATTGGGCCACCTTCTTGACTGACCCCGATGGCATTCGCCTCGAAGTCACAAACTACCGCCAGGAACGTCGCGATCGCCATGAAAATTGGTAGCCAGAGTGCCAACCTTTCGTTGCAGTGGGAATTTCATCGAACCAGGAAGGTTTCCAGGTGGGAAAGAAAAAGCCGGGTCTTTGCCGGCAGATAGCGGCGAACCGGCATCACCGCCCAGGCGGGGACGGAAGGAAGGCACCATTGCGGCAGTACGCGGACGAGCCTTTTCAGCCTGACGTCTTCTTCGACGAAGCGGTCCGGCAATGCGCCTATTCCGACGCCGTCCAGCAGCAACCGGTGGATCACGCTCAACGAATTCACCGCCACGCGTCCTTTGGGTATGGCTTCCCATGTTTCCTTTCCCCTGACGAGTTTCCATGGTGTGGGCTCGCCCCTCGCTGAGAGCAATCTGATCGATTCGTGCCGCATCAGATCGTCAGGCGCCCCGAGGGCGGGATGCAGGGCAAAATAGATCGGGCTCGCATAAAGCCCGAACTGCTGCTCGTCTATTTTCCGCGCCACCAGCGTCCCCTCGTTTTCCAGCGCGCCCATGCGTATCGCAAGATCGAAGCGCTCGCCGATCAGATCCACCCGCCTCGCGCTCAGATCGAGGTCGAGCTGGATTTCAGGATACTGCTGGACGAAGGTCGCGATGGCGGACGATAGCTGAAGCTGTGCATAATCATTCGGCATGGAGACACGCAGGCGCCCCCTGGGGCGCGCTTCCTGGCTGCTCGCGAAATCCCGGGCTTGCGCGACTTCTTCGGCCACACGCTGGCAATGATCGAGGAAGGCCTGACCGAATTCCGTCAGGACCAGCCTTCTGGTCGTGCGCACCATGAGCTTCTGGCCCAGCTGCGCTTCCAGATTGGACAGTCTTCTCGATACCGTGGCCTTGGGCATGTCCAGGCGGACAGATGCGCCCGCGAGGCTGCCGAGCTCGACGATGACGGTGAAGAGAAGCAGGTCGTCTGCAGATATCTGTTCCATAAATGGAACATTCTATATCAAAAAAGCATCTTTATGATTTGAATTGGAACGAATATGATGGATTCACATTGAACCATGCCAAGGAGATCAGAATGGAAAACAGTCGATCCAGGAATGTGGAGAGAATCGTCATCGGGAAGGCCACGAGCGACGGCGCAGGGGTCAGCCTGACACGCGTGCTGACGCAGCCTTTGCAGAGGCGGCTCGATCCCTTTTTGATGCTGGACGCGTTCGGGAGCGATAATCCCGATGACTATATTGCGGGATTTCCGGATCATCCTCATCGAGGTTTCGAGACGGTCACCTACATGATTGCGGGACGCATGCGCCACCGCGACAGCGCAGGCCACGAAGGCTTGCTTCAAAGCGGCGATGTGCAGTGGATGACGGCAGGAAGAGGGGTGATCCATTCTGAAATCCCGGAGCAGGAAAGCGGCGTCATGGAAGGATTTCAGCTCTGGCTCAACCTGCCCGCCGGAAAAAAGATGATCGAACCCTGGTATCGCGACATCAGGGGGAAAGACATTCCATCCTATGTCGCCCGGGACGGCGTCGCGGTGAAGATCATTGCAGGCATGAGCAACGGCATCGAAGGCGCAGTGACGAGGGAAGATACCGAGCCACTCTTTCTGGATATCGATTTGCCGGCAGGAAGCGCTTTTTCGGCACAACTGCCCGAGACGCACAATGCCTTCGCCTACGTCTATCGTGGAAAGGTGAGGATCGGGGGGCAATCCATTTCCCATGGAAGGATGGCCATCCTCGGCAACGGGCAGGGCAAAGACGGCGTATCGCTGGAAGCGGAGGAATCCGCAAGGGCCATCCTCGTAGCGGGGAGGCCGCTTTCGGAGCCCATCGTTCAATACGGGCCTTTCGTGATGAACACGCAGGCTGAGATTTATCAGGCGATCAGCGATTTTCGTGAGGGTCGCCTGGGTTGAATCATTTCATAGGAGAACGAATATGGAAACTCTGGAGCGTTTCGGTCCGCTCGCGGGACGCATTCTGATTGCAGCGATCTTCCTGTTTGCAGGTCTTCACAAGGTGACGGGGTTCGAGGGAACGGTGGGCTACATTGCGAGCAAGGGCATGCCCCTGCCCCAGCTCGCCGCAGTGGCCGCAATCATCGCGGAAATCGGCGGCGGAATGCTGCTCGTGATCGGCTGGAAGGCGCGTTGGGCAGCTGCCCTGCTGTTCTTTTTCACGGGATTGGCCGCATTGATCTTCCACGATTTCTGGGCCGTCCCTGCCGATCAGGCGCAAAACCAGATGATCCATTTCATGAAGAATATTTCCATGATGGGCGGGCTGCTTTACGTCGTCGTGCATGGCAGCGGCCCATTCAGCCTTGAGAAGACACGGCCATGATGCCGAGCCTTTTCGTGTCGCACGGCTCGCCCATGATGGTGATCGAAGACAGCCCGGCGAGCCGATTCCTGAAGCAATGGGGCGAAGGATTCGACCGGCCCGAAGCCATCCTGATGATTTCGGCGCACTGGGAAAACAGCCTGGTTCCATTGGTGAGCCTTGCAGTGCGTCCCGAAACCATCCACGATTTCGGCGGTTTTCCGCGAGCGCTCTACGGCATCAGGTACGACTGCCCTGGCGCGCCGGATATGGCTCGCCTTGCCGTCGATCTGCTTCATGCAGAAAGCTTCGAAGCCGTGGCCGTACCGGACCGGGGGCTCGATCACGGCGCCTGGGCGCCCCTTTCATTGATGTATCCGGATGCGGACATTCCGGTCTTCCAGGTTTCCCTGATCAGAGGCATGGGACCCCGCGAGCATTACCGCATGGGCCTTGCGCTGAAATCCCTCCGTGAGAAAGGTGTGCTCGTCATCGGATCGGGCTCGATGACGCACAACCTTCTCGAATACATGGGGAGTTCGCCTGAAGATCCTGCACCCCCCTGGGTCACCGATTTCCAGACCTGGATGAAGGAAACGCTCGAATCGGGCCGCGTCGAAGATCTCCTGGATTACCGGGCGGCTGCGCCCCATGCGAGGCGGAATCATCCCACAGAGGAGCATCTCCTTCCGCTCTTTGCCGCCTGCGGCGCCGCAGGCGAAAAAGCAGGG
>JAJZVB010000068.1 GCA_021845885.1 Pseudomonadota bacterium | reverse complement strand
TACTCGACGACGCGCGGGCGGCCAGAGAAAAAAAGGCCGAAAAATTGGGATTTTCCGCCTACGCCATAGGGGACGACATGAACGACCCAATCACCAAGGCGATACACGGGTTGATCGACCACTCCGTGTCCACGGATCACAAAATCGAACTGATTCTCCAGTATCTCGAGAAAATAGGCGTCGGAACGGAGGAGGCCAAGCAGACTGCCGATAGTTTCGACCCCAAATACCTCAACAAAATAGTTGACTGATTTTTTTTTGCAATTATCATATAGTTGACTGGAAATGTCAGGAATGTTCCGGTCACCGGAAGACAATTCATTTTCGGAGCAAATCATGAGATTAACGACAAAAGGCCGTTTCGCCGTGACCGCCATGGTCGATCTGGCGATTCATTCCGACGGCGCACCGGTCACCCTCGCAGGGGTGAGCGAACGCCAGTTGATATCGCTTTCCTATCTCGAGCAGCTTTTCGGGAAGCTGAGGCGGCACGGCCTCGTGGAAAGCGTGAGAGGACCGGGCGGGGGATACTGCATCGCCAAGTCGCTCGACAAGATTTCAGTGGCGGAGATCATCCTCGCAGTCGACGAGCCGCTGGATGCGACGAAATGCGGCGGCAAGGCGAATTGCAAGGCGAACGGGCCCTGCCTCACCCACAACCTCTGGACGGACCTGACCGACCAGATCTACAGCTATCTGCAGTCGGTGACGCTGGATCAGCTGATTTACGGCAGGGCCGCCTCCGAGCCGGATGAAATGCGGATGATGCTCGTCCCTGCCTGATGACGGTTTACCTGGATTACAATGCCACCACCCCGGTCAGGGAAGCAGTGCTGGACGAAATGCTTCCCTATCTCAAGTCTGGCTTTGGCAATCCTTCCAGCGCCCATGTTTACGGCAGATTGGCGAAGGAAGCCGTCGTCAAGGCGAGAAGCCGGATTGCGCAGGCTGTCGGCTGCCAGCCTTCCCAGGTGATCTTCACGAGCGGCGGGAGCGAAGCCAACAATCTTTTCCTCAAGGGGCTCGCGGCCTCCCTGAAACCTTCTAAAATCGCCATCAGTGCCATCGAGCATCCGAGCGTCGCGAAACCTGCCGAAACACTGGCCTGTTCGGGATGGGCATTGCGCCGCATCGCAGTCGATCAGCACGGTTTCCTGGACATGAACGACGCAAAAAGCGCGCTTTCCCCGCCTTGTTCAATGGTTTCGGTGATGCTTGCCAACAACGAGACCGGGGCCATCCAGGATGTGGAGCGCATCGCAGAACTGGCCAGATCGGAAAAAATCTGCATGCACACCGATGCGGTTCAGGCTTTCGGCAAGATCCCCCTCGATTTTTCCAAACTGGGCGTGCACGCCATGACCATTTCGGCCCACAAAATTTATGGCCCGAAAGGAGTGGGGGCGCTGATCGTGGACAAGCGCCTGCCGCTCATGCCGCTCATCGAAGGGGGAGGGCAGGAATCGGGCTTGCGCTCGGGAACCGAGAATGTCGCAGCGATCGTGGGCTTCGGGGCGGCAGCCGAACACGCCGTGTCGGGGATGTCCGATCTGATGTCCAGAATAGGCTGGCTCAGGGAAAAGCTGGAATGCGGGCTTTCCGAAATGGGGGCGTTCCTTTTCTCGAAAGCAGGTCTTCGCTTGCCCAACACGACCTATTTTTCCTTCCCAGGAATCGACGGCCCGACGCTGGTGACGGAGATGGACAGGGCAGGATTCGCCATTGCGAGCGGATCGGCCTGTTCTTCCGGTGCCACCGAGCCCTCTGCGACGCTGCTTGCCATGGGCGTGGATGCAGATCTTGCGCGCGGGGCCGTGAGGGTGAGCCTGGGGCTTGAAAACACGGAAAGCCATGTCGGGGATTTTCTCGCAGCAATGCATGTCACGCTCTCCCGCCTCTCCGGCATGATGCGACGGCTTCAGGCCTGAAGCACTTCCAGGAGTTCTGTTTCTATCCTGACCAGCGACTTGGGGTTGTCGAGGAGTTCACCGGAGACCAGGAAGGTGTCTTCGGCGCGTTCGCCCAGCGTGTTGATTCTTGCGCTGTGGACGCTGATCTCGTTGTTTTTCAGCGTCGCTGCAATCCTGGAAAGCAGTCCCGGGCGGTCTCCCGCAATGATGGAAAGCACCCGGTAGGTGCCTTTTTCGTCCTGAACAATGTTCACCTGGGGCGGTATCGGAAAATGCTTGAGATGCCGGCTCAGGCGGCTCCGTATCGGCGCCTCGAAAGGTTTTTTCATGATCAGCCGCTCGTTCAGTTCGAATTCGATGAAGCTGATGAGGTCGCGGTATTGCTCGATTTTCCGCTCGGGATCGAGCACGAGAAAGCTGCTCAGACTGTATCCGTGACGGCTGGTGTGGATCCTGGCTTCGGCAATGCTGTAACCGATACGCTCGAAAAAGCCGCTGATCTGGGCAAAGAGCTCCAGCCTGTTTTTGGCGTAAATCATGACCTGTAGCCCTTCGCCAACCGGGCTCAATCGGGCCCTCACGACGGGATTTTCGCTGTTCACCCTGTTGTAGAGGATACGCGCATGCCAGGCGATTTCGTTGGCGTCGTGCTGCAGGAAATAGCCCATTTCCAGCTTCGACCAGAGATTCTGCTGGCTGTCTTTCGGCATGGCGTACAATTGCAGCAGCCTGACCGCCTCGTTCTGCCGCGCCTGGAAATGGTCCATGGTGGAAGGCTTGTCACCCCTCAGGCAGCGCAGCGCGGCATGGAAAAGGTCTTCCAGAAGCTTTTCCTTCCAGGCATTCCAGACCTTGGGGCTGGTGCCCCTGATGTCCGCAACGGTGAGCAGATAGAGCGCTGCAAGCTGCCTTTCGTCGCCCACCTTATGGGCGAAGCGGGCGATGACGTCAGGATCGGAAAGATCCATTTTCTGCGCGGTGGAAGACATCATCAGGTGATTTTCGACGAGATTCCCCACCAGTTCGGCATCGCTCTCGCCCAAGTTGTGCTGCCTGCAAAACATCAGCGCATCGCGTTTTCCCAGCCTCGAATGATCTCCGCCCCGGCCTTTCGCAATGTCGTGGAAGAGCCCCGCCAGATAAAGCACTTCGGGATGCTCGAATTCGTTGATCAGCCTGCTGCAAAGCGGGTATTCGTGGGCATATTCGGCAAGGGCGAAGCGCCTCAGGTTGTTGACCACCTTGAGAATATGCTCGTCCACGGTATAGACATGGAAAAGGTCATGCTGCATGCGGCCCACGATGCGCCCGAATGCGGGAATATATTTTCCGAGCACGCCATACTGGTTCATGCGCGCGAGCGCATGCGAGACGCCCCTGGGTTCGCGCAATATGGCCATGAAAAGCCCGCGGTTTTTCGGGTCTTTCCTGAAAGCGGCGTCGATTTTCGAGGTGGCGCGCCAAAGGGCGCGCAACGTTCCCGAACTCATTCCCTTGAGCTCGGGATGGCGCTCGAGGATCAGGAAGCATTCGAGTATGGCTGAAGGCTCCGCAGCGAAAATCGATTCTTCCTTTGCCGCGAGCAGATCACCCCTTACCTCGAAATGCGCATTGATGTCCATTTTTGCAACCCTGGCCGAATCGAATACGGAGGCGCGCATGTTCTGCAGCAAAATGGTATTGAGCTGGGAGATTGATTTGGCCGTTCGGTAATACTGCTGCATCAATTGCTCGCTTGCCCTTCTGGAGCGCTCTTCCCTGAGGCCGAGTTCGTTCGCAAGCACGGTCTGGTAATCGAAAAGCAGCCTGTCTTCGCGGCGGGAGGCCAGATAATGCAGCCTGATGCGCAGGTTCTCGATGAATGCCTGATGTCGCCCTATTCGCTTCGCCTCTGCCTGCGTGATGATGCCGTTTCTCGCGAGCTCGTGCCATGACGCCCCCAGGCTGCAGGCTTTGCCTATCCAGATCAGCATCTGAAGATCCCTCAAGCCTCCTGCACTTTCCTTCAGGTTGGGCTCGAGATTCTGGGATACGCCTTGAAGTCGCATATGGCGCTGCTGCTGCTCCAGCTCCTTGGCATTGAAAAAAGCCTTGCAGTCGATCGAGGAACGCAATGCTTTTTCGAAGGACTGGTACAATCCGGCGCTTCCTGCAAGCAGCCTGGCCTCGAGCATGTTGGTCTGCACGGTGATGTCTTTTTCGGCTTCATCCAGGCACTGTCCGACCGTTCTCACGCTGTGCCCGACATCCAGACCGGAATCCCAAAGCAGGCCGACCAGATGTTCGAGCTTTTCAGCCGCTTCCCGATCCGCCTCCTTTTCGAGCAATATCAATATGTCGATGTCGGAATGGGGGAAAAGCGCGCATCTTCCGTACCCGCCCACGGCCAGAAGGGCAGCGCCGGGCGGCGCCGAAATTTCACGCCAGGCCGTTTTCAACTGTTCGTCGACAAGGTTGCTGAGGCTTTTGAGCAGGGCGGACGAGCGTCCGTCGCGCCTGAATTTTTCCTGAAGGGATTGCCTCCCTTCAGCCAGCTTCAGCTTGATGTTGTCGGATGCGGGGCTCAAGCCGGGATTTCCGGAGGGGATCCGGCGGAAAGCGTGAGCACTTCATGCCCGGTATCGGTGACCAGGACGGTATGCTCCCATTGCGCGGAAAGGCTATGATCCTTCGTGACCACCGTCCAGCCGTCTCCAAGATGCCTGATGGCGGCTTTGCCCGCATTGACCATGGGTTCGATGGTGAAAATCATGCCGGGAAGCAGGGTCAGTCCGGTTCCGGGATTCCCGTAATGCAATACCTGGGGTTCTTCGTGGAAATTGAGCCCTATGCCGTGGCCGCAGTATTCGCGTACGATGCTGTACCCGCTCTTTTCGGCATGCTTCTGGATGGCCGAGCCGATATCGCCCAGCCTGTTCCCGGGCTTCACCTGATGGATGCCGGCCCACATGCATTCGTAGGTGACTTCGCAAAGGCGCCTTGCGTGCGGCGCCACGTCGCCTACGCAGAACATGCGGCTGGTATCGCCATGGTAGCCGTCCTTGATGACGGTGATGTCGATGTTCAGGATGTCGCCGTTCTTGAGGGTTTTTTCTCCCGGAACGCCATGGCAGATCTGGTGATTGACGGAAGTGCAGATCGATTTGGGGTAGGGCCTGTGGCCGGGAGGGGCATAATTCAGGGGCGCGGGAATCGTTTTCTGCACATTCACCATGTAGTCGTGGCAGAGCCTGTCGAGCTCGCCTGTGGTGATGCCGGGCTTGACGAAAGGGCCGATATAGTCCAGAACTTCGCCGCCAAGCCTGCCGGCGACGCGCATTTTCATTATTTCATCCTGGTTCTTGATGCTTACCGCCATATGCGATCCCGCTTCAGCCAAATTTCCGAGCATAGCGAATAGTTGTCGCCAAGGCAATCCGCTCGCTCAGGGTTCCTGTTGAGAAAAGCGGGGTCCCAGTGCTACAATATGCGCCTCGGCAAAAGCCGAAATTCACACACTCGCCCTGCAGGGTGCCCGTTTTCGGGTTGTAAAGGCGGGTGGCGGTCATAACCCTTAGGAGAAATCATGTCTGTAACCATGCGTCAAATGCTGGAAGCGGGAGTCCATTTCGGACATCAGACCCGCTATTGGAATCCCAAGATGGCCCCCTACATCTTCGGACATCGCAACAAGATCCACATCATCAACCTCGAAAAAACGATGATGATGTACCAGGATGCGATGAAATACCTGCGTCAGCTTTCAGCCAACAAGGGGGCGATCCTTTTCGTTGGCACCAAGCGGCAGGCCCGCGAGATCGTCAAGGAAGAGGCGACCCGCTGCGGCAGCCCCTATGTCGATCACCGCTGGCTGGGCGGGATGCTGACCAATTTCAAGACGGTCAAGCAATCGATCAAGCGGCTGCGGGACATGGAGACCATGATGCAGGACGGCACGATGGACAGGCTTTCCAAGAAGGAGGCGCTGGAGCTGCATCGCGAATACGAGAAGCTGGAAAGGAGCCTCGGCGGAATCAAGGACATGCCCGGATTGCCTGACGCGATTTTCGTCATCGACGTCGGCTACCAGAAAGGGGCGATCGTGGAAGCCAGCAAGCTCGGCATCCCCGTGGTCGGCGTGGTCGACACCAATCATTCCACCGACGGGGTTGCCTATGTCATTCCCGGCAACGACGATTCCAGCCGGGCGATACGCCTCTATGCCAGAGGCGTGGCCGATGCGATCCTGGAAGGCCGGAGCCAGGTCATCCAGGAACTCGTCAAGGACGAGTTTGTCGAATTGAGCGATCCGGAGAACGCGGACGAATGATCGTGAAAAAGGGGCGTCAGCCCCTTTTTTTAGAACCTTTAATTATCGGGAGCTGTGGAAATGGCGGAAATCACCGCAGGTATGGTCAAGGAATTGCGCGAAATGACCGGTCTTGGCATGATGGAATGCAAGAAGGCGCTGACTGAAACGGGCGGAGACATGAAGGCCGCGGAAGATCTGCTCAGGATCAAGAGCGGCGCGAAGGCAAGCAAGGCCGCGGGAAGGGTCGCCGCGGAAGGCATGATAGGCGCTTTCGTATCCAATGACGGCAAGACAGGCGCCCTTGTCGAAGTCAATTGCGAAACGGACTTCGTCGCGAAAAACCAGGATTTCATCGATTTTGCGAAATCCATGGCCGAATTCGTGAGCCGCACCAATCCTGCCGATGTCGATACGCTTTCGAATTCGAAAATGGCTGACGGCAAGACCGTCGAGGAAGTTCGCCAGGCGCTCGTCATGAAGCTCGGCGAGAACATCAACATCCGCAGGATGGCGCGTTTCCAGACCGAAGGCCGGCTCGCCCATTATCTGCACGGATCGAAAATCGGCGTGCTCGTCGATTTTTCGGGCGGGGACGACGCCCTGGGCCGCGATATCGCCATGCATATCGCCGCAAGCAAGCCGGTATGCGTTTCGAAGGAAGAAGTTCCAGCCGAGCTTCTGGACAAGGAGCGCGAGATTTATACTGCCCAGGCTGCGGAGAGCGGCAAACCTGCCAACATCGTCGAGAAGATGGTCGAAGGCCGCATCGCGAAATACCTTGCCGAAATCACGTTGCTCGGCCAGCCCTTCGTGAAGGACCCGGACCAGACTGTCGAGAAGCTGCTCGGCTCGAAAAAGGCCAAGGTCAACGCCTTCAAGATGTTCATCGTGGGCGAGGGAATAGAAAAGGCTTCAGCCGATTTCGTCGCCGAGGTCATGGCACAGGTAGGGCAATCTTGACGGCGCGCGCCTACAATCGCATCCTGCTCAAGTTGAGCGGGGAAGCGCTGATGGGGGATGACAGCTACGGCATCAATCGCCCTACCATCGACCGCATCGTCTCGGAGATCAAGGAGGTCGTCGAACTCGGCGTCCAGGTCGCCATCGTCATCGGCGGCGGCAACATATTCAGGGGCGTCGCGCTCGGCGCTGCCGGAATGGACCGGGCCACGGCGGACTACATGGGCATGATGGCGACAGTCATGAATGCGCTCGCCCTGCAGGACGCAATGCGCGGTGTGGGATTGGCCTGCCGTGTGCAGTCCGCGCTCAACATCGAACAGGTGGTCGAGCCCTATATCCGGGGCAAAGCGATGCGCTACCTGGAAGAAGGCAAGGTGGTGGTTTTCGCCGCAGGCACGGGCAACCCCTTCTTCACGACCGATACCGCGGCAGCCTTGCGCGGCATGGAAATGAACGTCGACATTGTGCTCAAGGCCACCAAGGTCGACGGCGTTTACACCGACGATCCCGTGAAGAATCCGGAGGCGACCCGGTACCAGCGGGTGAGCTTCGACGAGGCGATCGTGAAGAACCTGAAGGTCATGGATGCCACCGCTTTGGCATTGTGCAGGGACCAGAACATGAACGTGAACGTGTTCAGCATATTCAAACCTTCCGCCCTGAAGCGGGTCGTGCTCGGGGAGGACGAAGGGACTCTGGTATACTGCTGATTTCAGCATAGGAAGACACGAAGATGTTGGGTGAAGTCAAGAAATCTGCCGAACAAAGAATGACGAAGGCGCTGGAGTCGCTCAAGGTCGATTTTTCGAAAGTCAGGACGGGAAGGGCGCATGCCGGCCTTCTCGACCACGTCATGGTAGACTATTACGGCAATCCCACGCCCGTCAGCCAGGTGGCCAGCATCAATCTTCTCGATGCGCGCACCATCGGCGTTTCTCCCTGGGAGAAAAAAATGCTGAGCCAGATCGAAAAGGCGATCAGGGATTCCGATCTGGGGCTCAATCCTTCCACGGTCGGAGAAGTGGTGCGGGTTCCCATGCCGATGCTCACCGAGGAAAGGCGGCGCGACCTCATCAAGGTGGTGAGGGGGGAAGCCGAGAATGCGCGCGTTGCGGTCAGGAATATCCGCAGGGACGCCAACTCCTCGCTCAAGGATCTCCTCAAGGACAAGGCCATTTCGGAAGACGAAGAGCGCCGGGCACAGGATGAAATACAGAAGCTGACGGACCGCTACATCGCTGAAGTGGAGAAGGCTTTGCAGGTCAAAGAAGCCGATCTGTTGGCAGTCTGATGACACAATTCCAAAGCTCGACTCGCGAAATACCGGTTGCAAAGGCTGTCCCGTCGCATATCGCGATCATCATGGACGGCAACGGCCGATGGGCCAAGCAGCGCATGTTGCCGAGAATCGCTGGGCACCAGCGCGGCGTGAAAAGCGTGCGCAACACCATCAGGCATTGCGTCGGAATAGGCGTCGAATACCTGACCTTTTTCGCTTTCAGCAGCGAGAACTGGCGCAGGCCGAAGGACGAAGTGTCCTTCCTGATGACGCTTTTCTACAGCGCCCTGGCGCGCGAAATCGACCAGATCCAGAGGGACAATCTGCGATTCAGGGTGATAGGCGATCTTTCGCCTTTCGATGCCAAACTGGTCAGGCTGATCAGGGATGCGGAGGCGCTCACCCGGGAAAATACAGGCCTGACGTTCACCATCGCCGCCAATTACGGCGGGAGATGGGACATCATGCAGGCGGTTTCATCCATGCTCAAGGCTCGTCCAGAACTGGCTTCAGGCTTCGAAGAGAAGGATATTACCCCATATCTTTCAATGAATTATGCTCCGGAGCCGGATCTTTTCATCAGGACCGGGGGCGAGCAGCGGATCTCCAATTTCCTGCTATGGCAGCTCGCCTATGCCGAGCTCTATTTCACGGATACGTTGTGGCCTGATTTCGATTCGCCCGCCCTGGAGCTTGCAATCCAATCCTACCAGGCGAGGGAGAGGCGCTTCGGCCGTACCAGCGAGCAACTGCTCGCCCACCCCTGACAATGCTTAAAGCCAGGATACTGACCGCGACCCTGCTGATTCCGGCCTTCCTCGGCGCCCTGTTTTTCCTTTCCGACGGAATGTGGATAGGGGTGACGCTCGCCGTGACGCTGCTTGCCTGCAGGGAATGGGCGAAAATGGCCGGCTTTTCGAGAAGCCTCGTTCAATTCTATCTCGCCCTGAGCTTTTTGCTCTCCCTGTTTTTCCTCTGGGCGATTCATGTCGACACGTCCAACATTTTTTATTTTTATTCCATTTCGGCGATTTTCTGGCTCACTGTCGCGCCATCATGGCTGGCATTCGGCTGGCATGTGCGGCAGCCACTGGTCATGGCGCTGGCAGGCTGGATCGTGCTGATGCCGACATGGCTCGCTCTCATCGATCTGCGTCTGCATGGCCCATGGCTGCTTCTCGGGGTCATGGCCGTGGTTTGGATTGCCGATACGGCAGCCTATTTCAGCGGCAGGCTGTTCGGGGAACGCAAGCTTGCGCCGAATATCAGCCCGGGGAAAACCTGGGAAGGCGTCGGTGGCGCATTCGCTGCTGTGGCGCTCTATGCCGGGATCCTGATTTTTTTCGGGGATACCGCATCATTGTCCATAGGACCATTCTGGCTGATCCCCTCTTCGTTGATGCTTTCTGCATTCAGCATCGTGGGGGATCTTTTCGAGTCGCTGATCAAGCGCAATGCAGGACTCAAGGATAGCGGAAGCATTCTTCCGGGCCATGGCGGGATACTCGACCGCATCGACAGCCTGACGGCTGCCCTTCCGCTTGCAGCCCTGGGCTTGTTGCTCGCACAGTACCTGTCATCATGACCATGCAAAACATCACGATATTAGGTTCCACGGGAAGCATAGGAAAAAGCACGCTTGACGTGGTCAGCCGGCATCCGGAAAAACACAGCGTGTTTGCATTGAGCGCGAACACCAGTCACGAGGCCCTTTTCGAGCAATGCCTGGAATTCGAGCCCGTACACGCCGTGATGCTGGATGAGGCGGGTGCGGAAATTTTGCAGGAAAAAATCATTCGGGCCGGGATCAGGACGAAAGTGGATTGCGGCCTTGCCGCGCTCGAAAAAATCGCGTCCTTGCCCGAGGTCGACACGGTGATGGCGGCCATCGTCGGTTCCGCCGGCATGCGCCCTGCGCTTTCCGCAGCGAGAAGCGGAAAAAAAATACTGCTCGCCAACAAGGAAACCCTGGTCATGACGGGGCAGCTTTTCATGGATGCTGTGAGCGAAAACAGCGCCACGCTGCTCCCCATAGACAGCGAGCACAATGCCATATTCCAGTCGCTGCCGCGGGGCTATGCCAGAAACATGGAAGGGATAAGGAGCCTGCTCCTGACGGCTTCCGGAGGCCCTTTCAGAAAATTTCCGATCGAGCGGCTCGCTCAGGTCACGCCCGAAGAAGCTTGCAGGCATCCCAACTGGGCGATGGGAAGGAAAATTTCGGTCGATTCGGCGACGATGATGAACAAGGGGCTCGAAGTGATCGAGGCGCACTGGCTTTTCAATGCCGATGCGGATCGGATCAGGGTG
>JAJZVB010000067.1 GCA_021845885.1 Pseudomonadota bacterium | reverse complement strand
CTATTCAAATGTATGCGGGTGCCTGTTCTGCATAAGCTGGCCTGCCATACTGTAACCAACTGATTTTACAATGTCATGAGGATTTTATTGTCAAGCCATCCTGCATGCTCGGTACTTCAAGGAAAACCGGGCCGGACCCAATCCTACTCTCCTAAACCGCCAATTCCAACTGTCCGATCTGCCAGGGGATTCCGCCACACCGGAATGCGTTTTCTCAACTGCCGGTTCTTCAGGAGGAGGCTAGATGGCGATGAGATTGGCATATTCGAGGGCGAGCCATTTCACCCCTGCGCGCCTGAAATTGACCTGAACCTGCTCTTCTCCTTCGCAGGCGAGGATCACGCCTTCGCCGAACTTGGCATGGAACACGCTCGCCCCGATGCGCCATGGGGAGGCTTTTTTCTGGAAAGGGACCGGCATTTCCGGCGTCATGCCGATCTCCTGGACCAGTTCAGGCGGGATTTCTTTCAGGAAGCGCGAGGGAATGTTGTAGTTCGTCTGTCCGTGCAGCATCCTGCTCTGCGCGCAGCTGAGATAAAGCCTTCTCCTCGCCCGGGTGAGGGCGACATACATCAATCGCCGCTCCTCCTCGAGGCCCCCCGCCTCGATCCTGCTGTTGCTGTGGGGGAATAGCCCTTCTTCAAGGCCGCTGACGAATACGGCATGGAATTCGAGCCCCTTGGCAGAATGCACGGTCATGAGCTGGACCGCGTCCGATCCTTCCCCGCTCTGGCGTTCCCCGGCCTCCAGCGCGGCATGCGAAAGGAATTCCGGGAGGGGATCATTTTCCGATTCGAAGACCGCAGCGGCATTGACGAGTTCGTCGAGATTCTCCAGCCGCTCTTCCCCGTCACGCTCGTGCAGGTAATGCGATTTGAGGCCGCTTTTCTCGATCGTGATTTCGACGGTTTCGGAAAGCGTGGCGCCATTGCATTCGTCGCGCATGGCTTCGACAAGGCGAATGAAATCGCCGAATTTCTTCCCCTTCTGCTTTGCCGCAGCCCAGAGGCTTCCCGTTCCGGCATCCTTCTGCAGCGCTTCGACCGATTTCGCGCCTATCCCTCTCGCAGGGAAATTGATCACCCTCAAGAGCGCCCCGTCGTCGTCAGGGTTGTGAATCAGCCTCAAATAGGCAAGCGCATGCTTGATTTCCAGCCTTTCGAAAAAGCGCAGGCCACCGTAGACCCGGTAGGGCATGGAGGCATTGAAAAGCGCGTGCTCGAGCACCCTGGACTGGGCGTTGGAGCGGTAAAGCAGCGCGATGTCGTTGAGCGGAATCCCTGCATTGTGCAATTCGCGGATTTCCTCGATGATGTATTCGGCTTCCTGGAGATCGGTCGGGGCATTGTAGAATCGGAGCTTTTCGCCCTTCGAATCGTTCGTCCAGAGATTCTTTCCAAGGCGGGCGGCGTTGTGCCTGATCAGGGCATTGGCCGCATCGAGGATGTTGCCGTGGGAGCGGTAATTCTGTTCGAGCTTGATGATGTCCCTGATATGGAAGTCGCGTTCGAATTCGCGCATGTTGCCCGTGTCTGCGCCGCGGAAAGCGTAAATCGACTGGTCGTCGTCCCCCACCGCGAACACCGTGCTGTCTTTCCCGGAAAGGAGCTTGAGCCAGAGGTATTGAAGCCTGTTGGTATCCTGGAATTCGTCGATCAGGATATGCCTGAAGCGCTGCTGATAATGCGTCCGGATGATTTCGTTGTTCCTGAGAAGCTCGTAGGACCTGAGCAGAAGTTCTGCGAAATCGACGGCGCCTTCGCGGTTGCACTGGCTTTCGTAGGCTGAATAAATTTCCTGGCGCGTGCGCGAGAAGGAATCGTAGGCGGGAACGTCAGCGGATCTCAGTCCCTGCTCCTTCTGGTTGTTGATGAAATGCTGCAGTTCCTTGGGCGGATATCTTTCCTCGTCCAGATTATGACCCCTGATCACGCGCTTCACCATGGCGAGCTGGTCCGAGCTGTCCATGATCTGGAAGGCTTCGGGGAGCCCCGCATCCCCGTGATGGGCGCGCAGCATCCTGTTGCAGAGGCCGTGGAAGGTGCCTATCCACATGTTCCTGATGCTGACCGGGATCATGGCTGAAATGCGCGTGGCCATTTCCTTTGCCGCCTTGTTGGTGAAGGTGACGGCCAGGATTTCATGGGGGGGGGTGCCCAGGTTCTGGATCAGGTAGGCGATGCGTGAAGTCAGCACTCGGGTCTTGCCGCTCCCCGCCCCGGCGAGAACGAGCGCCGAGCGGCCTGGCAGGGTGACTGCTTCGATCTGTTGGGGGTTCAGCCCGGCGAGGATATCCATTGGAAGAGGGAAGTCTTACGGCTTCCCTTTCGATGAGGCTATTTGTTGTCGATCATTTCCCGCATCAAGGGCGCCAGAATCACTTCGAGGGCGAAGCTCATCTTGCCTCCGGGCACGACCAGGGTATTGGCGCGGGACATGAAGGAATCGTGGATCATGTTGAGGAAATAGGGAAAATCCACGCCGTGGGGATCGCGGAAACGGACCACCACGAAGCTCTCGTCGAGCGTCGGGATATCGCGCGCGATGAAGGGGTTGGACGTGTCCACGGTGGGGACGCGCTGGAAATTGATGTGCGTCCTGGAAAATTGCGGCGTGATGAAATTGATGTAATCCGGCATGCGGCGCAGGATGGTGTCGACGGTGGCCTCGGCGGAATAGCCGCGTTCAGCGGCATCCCTGTGGATCTTCTGGATCCATTCGAGGTTGACGATGGGCACGACGCCCACGCCCAGGTCGACATGCTGCGCTGCGTCCACGCCTTCGGTTTTAACCAGGCCGTGCAGCCCTTCGTAAAAGAGGATGTCCGATCCTTCGTCGATATCTTCCCACGGGGTGAATTCGCCGGGATTCAGGCTGGTGCCCAGGCGGGCATTGTGTTCGCGCGCTTCTTCTTCGCTGTGGAGGTAATAGCGCCTCTTGCAGGAGCCCGTTTCGCCGTAGGCCCTGAACGTTTCCTCGATCTTGTCGAAATGGTTGGCTTCCGGTCCGAAATGGCTGGGCGCGCGCGTGCCGTTCTTCTCGGCGTTGGCGACCGCTGCGCGGAATGCCTTGCGGTCCATGCTGTGCAGGCTGTCTCCTTCAATTACCGCGGCATGGATGTGCTCCCGGCGGAAAATGTTCTCGAAAGCTCGCTTGACAGTGGTGGTGCCTGCGCCCGATGAGCCTGTGACGGCAATGACAGGGTGTCTTTTCGACATATTTTATCTCCTGGACTGATTGAAACCTTTGAATTCCGTTACTTTAACAGAATGAACCGATTTAAGACAGCCTAACCGGCACGAGGTATAATCCCCGATTTCGATAGACGAATCTGGGATCCTATGCAGCCGCAATACCAACCTGCCAGTATCGAGGCCGAAGTTCAGTCCGAATGGGAAAAATCGGGCGCATTCCGCGCACTGGAGGAGAGCGGCAAGCCGAAATACTATTGCCTTTCCATGTTCCCCTACCCTTCGGGGAAGCTTCACATGGGGCATGTGAGGAATTACACGATAGGGGATGTCCTTTCGAGATATCACAGGATGAAGGGATACAATGTGCTGCAGCCCATGGGCTGGGACGCTTTCGGCCTGCCGGCGGAAAATGCGGCGATGCAGCGCAACGTGCTGCCCGCGGAATGGACCTACCAGAACATCGATACCATGCGTTCCCAGCTGAAGAGCCTGGGGCTTGCGATAGACTGGGCGAGAGAAATCGCCACCTGCAAACCCGAATATTACAAATGGGAACAATGGCTTTTCGTCAAGCTTTTCGAAAAAGGGCTGATCTACAAGAAGACTGCGCCCGTGAACTGGGATCCGGTGGATCAGACCGTGCTCGCCAACGAGCAGGTAATCGACGGCCGCGGATGGCGCTCCGGGGCGCTTGTCGAGAAACGTGAAATACCTATGTATTTCATGAGGATAACGGCTTATGCCGAGGAGCTCCTGGCGGAGCTCGATCAACTCGACTGGCCAGCTCAGGTGAAGACCATGCAGCGCAACTGGATAGGGCGAAGCGAAGGGGTCGAGGTGCATTTCCCCGTTTCCGGCGGGGAGGCGCTGAAAGTGTTCACCACCAGGCCCGACACCCTGATGGGCGTGACCTATCTCGCCGTGGCGGCCGAGCATCCTCTTGCGCTGGATGCGGCAAGGGATGATCCTGAATTGGCCGCCTTCGTCGAGGAATGCAAAAAGGGCGGGGTGGCCGAAGCGGACATCGCATTGCAGGAAAAGAAAGGCATGCCTACAGGGAAATTCGCGGAGCATCCCTTGACTGCCAAGCCCGTTCCGATATGGGTGGCGAATTACGTGCTGATGGGCTACGGCGAAGGGGCTGTGATGGCGGTTCCTGCGCACGACGAGCGGGATTTCGAATTCGCCAGCAAATACGGCCTTCCGATAAAGCCCGTGATCAAGCCGATGGAAGGCGAACTCGATCTTCCCCTCCATGAGGCTTATACCGAAAAGGGCATCCTTTTCGATTCAGAGGATTTTTCCGGAAGAACCTCCGAAGAGGCTTTCGAAAAGATCGCGCTCGTGCTTCAGGCCTTGGGTTTCGGCGGGAAGCGCATCCATTACAGGCTGAGGGATTGGGGGATTTCCAGGCAGCGTTACTGGGGATGCCCCATTCCCATCATTCATTGCGAAGATTGCGGGGATGTGCCCGTTCCCGAAAACGATCTTCCCGTCGTGCTTCCGGAAAAAGTCGAATTCGACGGGGCGGGTTCGCCGCTCAAGAAAATGCCCGGTTTTTACAATACGGTCTGCCCGAAATGCGGAAAAGCCGCCATGAGGGAAACCGACACCATGGACACTTTCGTCGAGTCCTCCTGGTATTTCGCCCGCTATGCGAGCTTCGATTCGGAAGGCGGCATGGTGGACGATCGGGCCCGCTACTGGCTTCCCGTCGACCAGTATATCGGCGGGATAGAGCATGCCATCCTGCACCTGCTTTATGCGCGCTTTTTCAACAAGCTGATGCGGGATGTCGGATTGCTCGGAAACGATGAACCCTTCTCGAAGCTGCTGACCCAGGGCATGGTGCTGAAAGACGGGGCCAAGATGTCCAAGTCGAAGGGGAATACCGTCGATCCCCAGGGTTTGATAGACGAGTACGGGGCGGACACGGCAAGGCTCTTCATGATGTTCGCCTCCCCCCCGGAGCAATCCCTTGAATGGTCCGATGCGGGTGTCGAGGGCGCCTTCCGTTTCCTGAGAAGGTTGTGGCGAATGGTTCAGGAACATGCCGAATCTGGAATCGTTCCGGCTTACAGGGAGGGGGAACTCGCATCCGGAATGAAGGCGCTCAGGCGCCAGGTTCATGCCGCGATCGAAAAGGTGGGCGACGATTACGGGCGGCGCCAGACCTTCAATACGGCGATTGCGGCCATCATGGAACTGATGAATTCCCTTTCCAGGTGCGAGGACAGGAGCCCGCTTGGTAGAAGCGTGATCCAGGAGGCGCTCGAGAAGATCGTCCTGATGCTTTCCCCCATCGTGCCGCATATCTGCCAGGTGCTATGGCGAGAACTAAGGGGAACGGACCTGTTGCAGGAGAGCTGGCCAGAGCCCGATTTGGCCGCCCTCGTGGAAGAAGAGATCGAGCTTGTCATTCAGGTGAACGGCAAGCTCAGGGGGAGCATGAGGATAGCCAAGGATGCGGACAGGGAAAGCGTGGAAAAAACGGCGCTCCGGCATGTCGAAAAATTCATAGGCGATCAGGCCGTCAGGAAAATCATCTTCGTTCCAGGCCGTCTGGTCAACATCGTGGCGTGATCATGCGCATAGTTGCCGTTATTTTGCTGGCGGGACTCCTGGCTTCGTGCGGTTTCCATCTCAGGGGTCAGCAAAAGTTTCCCTTCGACAGCGTTGCGATTTCTCCACCCAGTTCGTCCTTGGCGCTCGCGCTGAAGAGGGCTATCCGGGAAGGAAGCGAAGCGCAGGTCGTGGACAATCCGACCAAGACTTCTTACAGGCTCGAGATATTGAGCGAAATGGATGACAGAATCATTCTCTCGCTTGATGCGACAGGTCAGGTCAGGGAATACCAGTTGCGCTACAAGGTGGTCTTCCGCCTGCTCGATGCCAAGGGGAATTTGCGGCTTCCGAGAAGCAAGTTGCTCCTCACGCGCCTTTTGAGCTACGACATTTCAGAAATTCTTGCCAAGGAAAGCGAAGCGGCGCTTTTGAACAGGGACATGCAAAACGATGCCGTAGACCAGATCCTGCGAAGACTGGCTGCCGTGAAGCCCGATGAGAATTGACTCGGGGAGGCTTCAAGATCATCTGAGGAACGGGCTGAAGCCCCTTTACGTGATTCACGGCGATGCGCCCCTGCTTCAAATCGAATCGTGCGACGCGATCAGGAGAAAGGCTTTGGAATCGGGCTATGCCGAAAGGGAGCTCCTCACGGCTGAGCAGGGTTTCGACTGGAAATCGCTTATCGAGGCATCGCGCAGTCTTTCCCTTTTCAGCCGGAAAAAGCTGATCGATTTCAGGATTCCTTCCGGGAAAGTGGGTATCGAAGGGGGGAAGATCCTTCAAGCCTATTGCGCAGAATTGCAGCCCGACGTGATCACGATGATCAGCCTGCCCAAACTCGACAGGCAGAGCCTTTCCTCGAAATGGTTCGAAGTGCTGGAAAAGTGCGGGGTTGCGGTTTCTGCCGATACGGTGGCAAGGGATGAATTGCCGGGATGGATAGGGCAGAGGCTCGCCATTCAGAAGCAGCAGGCCGACACGGAAACGCTCAGGTTCCTTGCGGGGCAGGTGGAGGGCAATCTGCTTGCTGCGCATCAGGAAATCCGCAAACTCGGGCTGCTTTACCCTGAAGGGCGGATTGCTTTCGAGGATGTCAAGAAAGCGGTTCTGGACGTTGCGCGCTACGATCTGTTCCAGCTCGGGGAAGCCATGCTGGCTGGAGACGTCAGGCGCTATGCGAAGATCCTGGAAGGGCTGCAGGGGGAGGGCATGGCCGAATCCTTGGTCCTTTGGCAGATTTGCGAGGAGATCAGGGCGCTTTTCAGGGTATTGGACGGCATGAAGAAGGGCAAGAACCAGGCTCAGGCGCTCCGGGATGCGCATGTATGGGGCAAGCGCCAGTCGCCGGTATTGAAGGCATGCGGGCGGGCAAGCATGGAAATGCTCGAGGGCATGCTGGTGAAGGCTTCCGGGATAGACTTGATCATCAAGGGTTTGCGCAAGGGCGATGCCTGGGACGAGCTGCTCCAGCTCGGGCTGAATTTCGCAGCCTTGGGCAAAAACGGATAGAATGCTTCTTTTTTGGGGTTTCGTCCATGGACATCAAAAGCTATATGGAACAGGTCGGCAAGGCGGCGAGAAAAGCTTCCAGGGCGATGGCTAGGGCGGATACGGCGTCCAAGAACAGGGCGCTTGAAGCGATTGCCGCAGCCATAGTCAGGGAGGCCGATCGCCTCCTGGAAGCGAACGCGCTGGATATCGAAGGGGCGAAAACCAGAGGTCTGGAGCCTGCCCTCATCGACCGCCTGAGCCTTTCCCGGAAGGCCATTGCGGGAATGAGCGAAGGGCTGCTGCAGATCGCCTCCCTTCCCGATCCCATAGGCGAAATCAGCGACATGAAATTCCGCCCTTCAGGCATTCAGGTGGGCAGGATGCGCGTGCCCCTCGGCGTGATCGGCATCATTTACGAAGCGCGGCCCAACGTGACCGCAGACGCAGCAGGGCTTTGCCTCAAATCGGGCAATGCCGCGATATTGCGGGGGGGATCCGAAGCGCTGCATTGCAACCAGGCGATAGCAAAACTGGTTCATGAGGGGTTGCGCGCAGCCGGGCTTCCCGAGACCGCCGTTCAGGTTGTGGCGACTGCCGATCGCGCCGCAGTGGGGGAATTGATCACCATGAAGGACTACGTCGACGTGATCGTTCCGAGAGGCGGGAAGGGGCTCATCGAGCGGATATCGGGCGAGGCGACCATTCCGGTCATCAAGCATCTGCACGGCGTATGCCATGTCTACATCGACGATGATGCCGATTATGAAAAGGCGCTGAGGATAGCGGACAATGCCAAGACGCAGCGCTATGGCACCTGCAATACCATGGAAACGCTGCTCGTCGCCTCCTCCATAGCGGAAAGGATACTTCCCCCGCTTTGTTCGATCTATTTGCAGAAAGGGGTCGAATTGAGGGGCGACGAGGCTGCAAGGAAGCTTGTTCCGCAAATGAAGGAGGCGACCGAAGAAGACTGGAAAACCGAGTATCTCGCGCCGATACTGAGCATCCGGGTCGTGGGCGATATCGACGAGGCGATCAGCCATATCGGCCTTTACGGTTCCCAGCATACCGATGCCATCGTCACGGAAAATTATTCCAAGGCCCGCCGCTTCCTGAGGGAAGTCGATTCGAGTTCCGTGATGGTGAATGCTTCCACCCGCTTCGCGGACGGTTTCGAATACGGACTGGGGGCTGAAATAGGCATTTCGACCGACAAGCTGCATGCGAGGGGCCCGGTCGGGCTGGAAGGGCTGACCAGCCAGAAATATATCGTCCTCGGGGACGGGCAGGTCAGGACCTGAGAGGAGATTGGAAATGGGGGAAAGAATGGAAGTCAGGGTGCCGGGAATCGGCAATTTCAAGGGTGTTGCGGTCATCGAAGTGGCGGTGAGGGCGGGCGATCGCGTTGAAAAGGATGCGAGCCTCATCACGCTGGAATCCGACAAGGCCACGATAGACGTTCCTTCGCCTTTCCCGGGCGTCGTCAGGGAAGTTGCAGTCAAGAATGGGGATCTCGTTTCGGAGGGTTCGCTCATTCTTTACATGGATGCGGAATCCCGGGAAACAATCGAATCGCCCCCGACCTTGCAGGCCGATCTGCATGCCGATGTCGTGGTGCTCGGCGCGGGCCCGGGCGGTTATACCGCGGCCTTCCGCGCCGCCGATCTGGGGAAAAGCGTCATCCTGATCGAGCGCCACGAGAAGCTCGGCGGGGTCTGCCTCAACGTGGGATGCATTCCTTCCAAGGCATTGCTGCATGTCGCCAAGGTCATCACCGAGGCGGAAGAAACCGGCCGCCACGGCGTCGATTTCGGAAAACCCAGGATAGACATCGATGCATTGCGCGCATGGAAGAACGAAGTGGTCGGAAAACTGACAAAGGGATTATCGGGGCTTGCCAGACAAAGGAAGGTGAAGGTGGTGAGGGGGGAAGGGCAATTCGCTTCCAGCAACATGATCGAAGTCGCAACGAGCGAAGGCGTGTCGAAAATCACTTTCGATGCAGCGATCATTGCTGCGGGGTCGAGCGTGGCGAAGATTCCCGGATTTCCCTATGAAGATCCGAGAATCATGGATTCGACGGGCGCGCTCGAGCTCGAATCGATACCGGAAAGATTGCTCGTCGTGGGCGGCGGCATCATCGGCCTCGAGATGGCCACGGTATACAGTGCCCTGGGTTCGAAAATCACCGTCGTGGAATGGATGGATACGCTCATTCCGGGGGCCGACAAGGATGTCGTGAGGCCGCTTGCCAGGCATGTCGAATCCCGGTATGAGGCCATACTGCTCAAGACGAAAGTGTCGAAGATGGAAGCCCTTGCAGAGGGAATCAGGGTGCATTTCGAGGGGGAAAAGGCAGTCGAACCCCGGGTTTTCGACAAGGTGCTCATGGCTGTCGGACGCCGTCCGAACGGCAAGCTGATCGGCGCCGAAAAGATCGGCATCCATGTGGACGAGCGGGGCTTCATTCCCGTGGACAAGACCTGCAGGACGAATATCCATAATATTTATGCCATCGGGGACATCGTCGGGGAACCCATGCTCGCCCACAAGGCGACCTATGAAGGCAAGATCGCAGCGGAAGCGATTGCGGGACACAAGGTCTGCTTCGACGCGCTCACCATTCCTTCCGTGGCCTATACCGATCCTGAAGTGGCCTGGATGGGATTGACCGAAAAAGAAGCGAAGGAAAAGGGCATCGAATACGAAAAGGCCGTTTTCCCCTGGGCTGCGAGCGGCCGATCGCTTTCCATGGGGCGTGAAGAGGGCATGACCAAGCTGCTTTTCGAGAAGGAATCGAAAAGGCTGCTGGGCGCGGCCATGACGGGAAGCCATGCAGGAGAACTGATTGCTGAAATGGTGCTCGCGCTCGAAATGGGCGCCGACATGGAAGACATCGCGCTCACCATCCATCCCCATCCCACGCTTTCCGAGACGGCCATGTTCGCATCCGAAATCGCCATGGAGAGCATTACGGATCTTTATATTCGAAAGTGAGCGCTTGCATTTGATCGGATCATGAAGAATCGCCTCAGGGAAATTCCCTACAATTACACTTCCTTCTCGGATCGTGAAATCGTCATCAGGATTCTGGGCGGAATGGCATGGGATGTCCTGAACGAACTGAGGAGCGAGAGAAAGACCGGGCGCTCCGCCCGCATGCTCTACGAAGTTTTGGGCGATATCTGGGTGGTTTCGAGAAATCCCTATCTCCAGGATGATCTGCTTTCCGACAAGGAGAGGAGGGCAGCGCTTGTCGGTGCGCTGAGGCACAGGCTTTCGGCGATAGAGGAAAGGCGCCAGGAGAACGAGAAGGTCAGTTTTCTCCTGGAAAGGGCGCATATTGCGGTGAGCGCATTCGAGGCCGAATTCGAGGAGACGCTGAAACTCAGGAAGCGCGCGGCCAGGCTGCTTTCCAGATTCACCCGCAGGGACAATATCGCCTTCGACGGCCTGGCCCGGGTTTCCCATGTCACGGATGCGACCGACTGGCGCGTGGAATATCCATTCGTCGTCGTGAGCCCGGATGCCGAGGAGGAAATCGCCTACATCGTTGCAGCCTGCATCGAACTCGGCCTCACGATCATCCCCAGGGGAGGCGGAAC
>JAJZVB010000066.1 GCA_021845885.1 Pseudomonadota bacterium | reverse complement strand
GGATTTTACCCAGAATCCGAGGAGTATACATGGCCAACAGCGCACAAGCCAGAAAGCGTGCCAGACAATCCGAGAAGCAGCGCATGCACAACGCCAGCCTGCGTTCCGAACTTCGCACCGCCATCAAGAAAGTGAAGAAGGCGATTGCAGCCGGGGACAAGGTCGCTGCCCAGAGCGTGTTCAGCGAATCCGTCAGCACGGTGGATTCGATAGCGGACAAGCGGATCATCCACAAGAACAAGGCCGCGCGCCACAAGAGCCGTCTCTCCGCCGCCATCAAAGCCATGGCCTGATTCCCGGCCTGCATGCCGACTGCATCACTCCCTTGCGCCTGGAAGATTTTCCTTGCAACAAGGCGGCGATTCGGATAAATATGAGAATTCAGTTCGGCGGCTGTTGCCGCCGATTTCCATTTCGGACGGACAAATGTCTCACTTGATGAATACTTATAAAAGGCTTCCGGTCAGCTTCGAGCGCGGTGAGGGGGTGTGGCTATGGGACAAGGAAGGGCGCCGCTATCTCGACGCAGTCTCCGGCGTCGCGGTCAACGGCCTGGGGCATGCCCATCCCGAACTGGTTCGCGCGATTTCGGAACAGGCGGGAAAGCTCATCCATACCTCCAACCTTTACGAAATCGGACTCCAGGAAGCACTCGCGGACAGGCTCTGCGAACTTTCCGGCATGGACAGGGTTTTCTTCTGCAATTCCGGTGCCGAGGCGAACGAAGCCGCCATCAAGCTCGCGAGGCTCTACGGCCACGGGCGTGGCATCGATGTCCCGACCATCGTGGTGATGGAAAGATCCTTCCACGGACGCACCATGGCCACCCTTTCGGCGACGGGAAACAGGAAGGTGCAGGCGGGTTTCGAGCCGCTGCTGGCGGGTTTCGCCCGTGTTCCCTACGACGACATTCCCGCCGTCGAACAGGTTGCATTGCACAACAAGAACATCGTCGCCATACTCGTCGAGCCCTACCAAGGGGAAGGCGGCGTCCAGGTTCCCCAGGCGAATTATCTCGGGAAGCTGCGCCGCATCTGCGACCAGCACGGCTGGCTCCTGATGCTCGACGAAGTCCAGTGCGGAACGGGAAGGAGCGGAAAATGGTTCGCCTTCCAGCACGGCGATGCGGTTCCGGATGTCATGACGCTCGCCAAGGGACTGGGCTCGGGCGTGCCTATCGGCGCATGCCTCGCCAAAGGCATTGCCGCGGAAGTGTTCAAGGCGGGCAACCACGGCTCGACTTTCGGCGGAAATCCGCTCGCCTGTTCCGCGGCCATTGCGACTTTGGCTATAATTGAGAAGGAAGGCCTGCTCGATCATGCCGCAAAGCTCGGGCAATGGATCAGGCAGCGCTTTTCTGAAAAGCTCTCCGGATTGAAGGGCGTAAAAGAAATCAGGGGCCAGGGCCTCCTGATCGGCATCGAGCTCGACAAATCCTGCACGGAACTGCCCTTGAAGGCGCTCGAAAAGGGACTGCTCCTGAACGTCACTGCCGAAAAGGTGGTGCGCCTCCTTCCCGCGCTAATCATGAACGAAGATGAAGCAAAGCAGATGGTCGGCGAGGTCTCCGCCCTGATCATCGATTTTCTGGGGAACTGAAGCCTGATTTCAGGGTGACGCCTGCTTCAAGCCAAGCGCACAGTTCAGGGGGTGTGCCGAGATGCCGTTATTCAATACCCGAACATTGACGAACTCCGCATGGGCGAGCATGTTCGCCAACTTTTTCGGCCGAAATGCCTGATACCGGTTCCCGTCGCGCACCGTAATGGCCAGAACCCCGCCTGGCTTCAGCACCCGATTCAACTCTTTCAATCCCTGGACAGGATTTTCCCAAAAATAAATGCAGTTGATGGAAAATGCCTTGTCGAAATGCGAAGCAACGTAGGGCAGATCCGTCACCGAACCGACTCGAAGCTCCACCCTGCCTGTTTGTATCGCATCCCGGTTGCGGGAACTTGCCGCCCTCAGCATTTCCTCGGGACGATCAATCCCCGCGATCTTCACCGAAGGATTCATTTCCCCGAGGAATTCGATGGATGCACCAGGGCCGAAACCGACCTCCAGTACTCGTTCGTCCTTGCCCAGGATAAAACGCTGGAAGTGTGTATCTGTAATCCGGCGCGTTGTGCAAGTCCATAATTCGACCCATGATCCGGCCGATCAGCCCCCTCGGGATTCTTCCAGACCTCAAAGCCATGCATTGTTCCATCGCGACAGCTTCGAAATCATGCCACACCATTGGCTTTTGACAAATCGAGGCTTTTTCCCTATATTTGAACGTTCCCCTGTCTTCTTCGGACACCGGCCTAGCCGACATCCCGATTTGGCCTAGGGTATAATGGTCCATGTCGATTGCCGGGGATGCAAGCCAGGCAGGCGGCCATCAATTTCATAAAACATAATGAATTACAACACAATCGACCTGAAACGCGGGGTTGGGAAGAATCGACAGTCATGAAGCCCAGGCATTTTCTGCAGTTCAAGGACTTGGAGCTTTCCGAGTTTGAATACCTTTTCCAGCGCGCCAAGCTCCTCAAGGCCAGGCATGCGAAGCGCGAACTTTACCAGCCCCTCCGGGCGAGAACGCTGGCCATGATTTTCGAGAAGAATTCCACGAGAACCAGGGTTTCCTTCGAGGCCGGCATGAACCAGCTCGGGGGCTCGGCCCTCTATCTCAATTCGAGGGACACCCAGCTCGGTCGGGGCGAACCCATAGAGGATGTCGCGGAAGTCATATCCAGGATGGTCGACATCGTCATGATCCGCACTTTCGAACAGGACATCATAGAACGCTTCGCGAGCCGCTCCAGGGTCCCGGTCATCAACGGATTGACCGACGAATACCATCCCTGCCAGATACTCGCCGACATCTTCACCTACATCGAACACAGGGGATCGATCAGGGGCAGGACCGTGGCCTGGATAGGGGACAGCAACAATGTCTGCAATACCTGGATGCAGGCGGCCAAGATACTCGACTTCAATCTGCATGTTTCCACACCGCCCGGATACGAGGTCGAACCCGAGCGCGGCGAGAGCTTCGAATCGATGCACCTCGAATGCTTCCAGGATCCGCTCGATGCAGCGAGGGATGCCGATCTCGTCACCACGGATGTCTGGACGAGCATGGGCTACGAGGACGAAGCCGAGGAGCGGACCCAGGATTTCGCCGATTTCAGGGTGGACCGGGAAATGATGATGCTCGCCAAGCCCGATGCGCTTTTCATGCACTGCCTCCCCGTGCACAGGGGGCAGGAAGTCGAGGCGGAAGTGATAGACGGCCCCCAGAGCGTGGTATGGGACGAAGCCGAGAACAGGCTGCACACCCAGAAGGCCCTGATGGAATATTTGCTGCTCGGCAAAATCAACAACAGCTAGAATTGCCCGTTCACTTTCAAGGAAACTTCATGAAACTCAAAGTAGTGGTTCATCAGGCCGAAGAAGGCGGATTCTGGGCGGAAGTGCCCGGTATTCCCGGCTGCGCCACCCAGGGAGACACCTTCGAGGAATTGCTGAGCAACCTGTACGAAGCCGTTGAAGGCTGTTTGTCCGTCGATTTGTCGCAAATCCAGGCTTCGCCACATGACCGCATCCTCGAAATTGCGATATGAAATCGGTTTCGGGCAAGGAATTGGCGAAATTGCTCGAACGCAAGGGCTGGAACTTGATGCGCATCAATGGCAGTCACCTACGGCAAACCGGAGAGCATAGTCAGGCTGTCGGTCCCAATCCATGGCAATCAGGCACTGAAAACCGGTTTGCTGAAACATCTTATCAAACAGGCTGAAATATCGGAAAACGAACTATGAGTGAAATCAAGAAAGTCGTCCTCGCCTATTCGGGAGGGCTCGATACTTCCGTGATCCTGAAATGGCTTCAGGACACCTACCAGTGCGAAATCGTCACCTTCACCGCCGACATCGGGCAGGGGGAGGAGCTCGAGCCCGCCAGGGCCAAGGCCGCATCCCTCGGGGTGAAGGAAATCTTCGTGGACGATCTCAGGGAGGAATTCGTCAGGGATTTCGTCTATCCCATGTTCAGGTCGAACGCGATCTACGAGGGCGAATACCTGCTCGGAACGAGCATTGCGAGGCCCCTGATCGCGAAGCGCCAGATCGAGATCGCCAACCTCACCGGGGCCGAGGCGGTGAGCCATGGCGCAACCGGAAAGGGAAACGACCAGGTCCGCTTCGAGCTGGGCTATTACGCATTGAAGCCCGGCATCCGCGTCATCGCCCCCTGGCGCGAATGGGACCTGACTTCCAGGGAAAAGCTGCTGGCCTATGCCGAGAAAAACGGCATCCCCGTCGAGAAGAAGAAGGGGGGAGGAAGCCCCTACAGCATGGACGCCAACCTGCTCCACATTTCCTACGAGGGGGGCCTACTCGAAAATCCCGCATTGGAATCCGAGGAATCCATGTGGCGCTGGACGGTTTCTCCCGAAGCCGCCCCCGATTCGCCCGAATATGTCGATCTCGAATACTGCAGGGGCGACATCATCGCCATCAACGGCAAGGAAATGTCCCCCGCCTCCATCCTTTCCGAGCTCAACAGGCTGGGAGGAAAGCACGGCATAGGCCGCCTCGACCTGGTCGAGAACCGCTATGTCGGCATGAAGTCGCGCGGATGCTACGAAACCCCGGGAGGGACGATCATGCTCAAAGCGCACCGGGCCATCGAATCCTTGACGCTCGATCGGGAAGTCGCTCACCTCAAGGACGAGCTGATGCCCAAATACGCGAGCCTCATCTACAACGGCTACTGGTGGAGCCCTGAGCGGAAAATGCTGCAGAAAATGATCGATTCCTCGCAGGAAACCGTGAACGGGTGGGTGAGGATCAAGCTCTACAAGGGCAACGTCATCGTCTGCGGGCGGGAATCGAAAACGGATTCCCTTTTCGATGCGACCATCGCCACCTTCGAGGAGGACATGGGCGCCTACGACCAGAAGGACGCAGCGGGCTTCATCAAGCTCAACGCGTTGCGTCTCAGAATCGCATCCAGACTGAGGGAAAAATGAGCCAATTCGACCATGTCAGCGTCATCAAGAAATCGAACGTCTATTTCGACGGGAAATGCGTTAGCCATACCCTGCTCTTTCCGGACGGGACGAAAAAGACCGTTGGGGTGATCCTGCCCTCCTCCCTCACCTTCAAGACGTCCTCGCCCGAGATCATGGAAATCCATTCCGGCTCATGCAGGGTGAAAATAGGCGATGGGCAATGGCAGGAATGCAAGGCCGGGGAGTCCTTCAGCGTCCCTGGAAACAGTTCCTTCGACATCGAGACGGAAGAACCGCTCGATTACGTCTGCCACTTCTGTTGAGGTGAATCATGCCTTCATTCGACATCGTATCCGAAGTCGACAAGACCGAAGTCAAGAACGCGATCGAGCAGACCAACAAGGAAGTCGGAACCCGCTTCGATTTCAAAGGCTCTGACGCGAGGGTCGAGCAGGCCGAACTGGTATTGACCGTGCATGCCGACAACGAATTCCAGCTCGGTCAGGTCCAGGACATATTGAATGCCAAGCTTTCAAAGCGCGGCGTGGATATAAGGTGTCTTGAAATCTCGGAGAAAATCGAGAAAGTCAGCGGGAACAAGGTGAAGCGGAGCTGCACGGTAAAAGTCGGCGTGGAAACGGAGCTCGCCAAGAAAATCGTGAAGCTCTTGAAGGACAGCAAGATGAAGGTCCAGGCCGCCATACAGGGAGAGACCGTGCGCGTCTCGGGCAGCAAACGCGACGACCTTCAGGCTGCGATCGCGCTGGTGAAGAAGTCGATTTCGGATTTCCCCCTGCAGTATCAGAATTTCAGGGACTGAGGGCTCATGCGCCGAGCCCCTTTATCCAGGCGCCGTAGATCCTTCTCGCCACCCTGTTGAGCTGGGAAATCTTCGCATCGAGGTCCTGTTGCATCTCTTCGCTGCTCTGCACGCTCATTCCCCTGTACTCGGCGATCTCGTCCGCGCCCACTTCGCACCAGCTTTTCACCATGTCCTGGGTCATTTCGACATGGCATTGCATCGCCAGATGCGGGCCGATTGAAAAGGCCTGGTTTTCGCACCATATGCCCGTGAGCACGCGGACCGCCCCTTCGGGAAGCCCGAAGGTTTCCCCATGCCAATGGAAGGTCTCGAAGGAATCGAGCCCGCCGAACCAGAATTCCTTCTGCGCGGTCACCTCGACCTTTCCCCAGCCGATTTCCCTGAAAGGGTTCTTTCCGACCTTTGCGCCCAGGGCCTTGGCCATGAGCTGACCGCCCAGGCAGTGCCCGAGAACGGGAATATCCATTGAAACCGCCTGCCTGATCAAGGCCAGGGAAGGGGGAATCCAGGGAAGGTCGTCATTGACGCTCATCGGCCCGCCCATGAAGACGAGGCCGGAATAGCCCGAAGCCGAATCGGGAACGGACTCCCTTTCGTCCACCTTGAAAAGTTGCCATGGGATGCCCGATTCGCTCAGATACTCCGACAAAAAGCCCGCTCCTTCCGTCCTCGCATGACGGAAAATCGCTACCGGTTTCATATTTTCCCCTGGTGGTTTACATGCATGTTATCCGAGCCTATGCCGGTCCGCAATATGCTAGAATTCCGCTTTGAACGGAAAACTCATGTCGGGAAACAGTCTAGGCACCCTCTTCTGCGTCACTTCCTTCGGCGAAAGCCATGGGCCGGCCATCGGCTGCGTGGTGGACGGCTGCCCTCCCGGCATGGCGCTTTGCGAAGAAGACATCCAGAGGGATCTGGACCGGAGAAAGCCGGGGACCTCCCGGCATGTGACGCAGCGCCGGGAATCGGACAGGGTCGAAATCCTCTCCGGGGTTTTCGAGGGTAAGACCACGGGCACCCCGATCGCGCTCCTCATCAGGAACGAGGACCAGAGGAGCCGCGATTATGGCAACCTCATGGAAACCTTCAGGCCGGGGCATGCCGACTATACCTACTGGCAGAAATACGGGATCAGGGACCACAGGGGAGGCGGAAGGTCTTCGGCGAGGGAAACCGCTGTCAGGGTGGCAGCCGGGGCGATCGCCAGGAAATGGCTGCACGAGCGCTACGGCATCACCATCAGGGGCTATCTCTCCCGTCTCGGGCCGATCAGCATCCCTTTCCTGGGCTGGAAGGCGGTGGAGGACAATCCTTTCTTCTCCCCCAACCTGGAAATCGTCCCCGAGCTCGAGAGCTACATGGACGCATTGAGGAAATCGGGGGACTCGGTCGGCGCTGAAATCACCGTGATCGCGGAGAACATGCAGGTGGGATGGGGCGAACCCGTCTACGACAGGCTGGATGCCGAAATTGCCTATGCCTTGATGAGCATCAACGCCGTCAAGGGCGTTGAAATCGGGGACGGCTTCGATTGCGTGGCCCAGAAAGGCACGGAGCATGGCGACGAACTGAGCCCGGAAGGCTTCCTCAGCAACCATGCAGGTGGCGTCCTCGGCGGCATATCGACGGGACAGGATATCGTCGCGCGCATCGCCGTCAAGCCCACTTCCAGCATCAGGCTACCCAGAAGAAGCATAGACCGGGCAGGCAAGGAAGCGCTGGTCGAGACGCACGGCCGTCACGATCCCTGCGTCGGCATCAGGGCGACCCCCATTGCGGAAGCGATGCTCGCACTGGTCTTGATCGACCACGCTTTGAGGCACAGGGCGCAGAATGCCGATGTTTCCTGCCCGATGCCGAAGATACCCGGGAAGGTCCGGGACTGAACTTTGCCGGAAAAGATTCCCTACTGGCGCCTCTCCGGCTTCTATTTCTTCCATTTCGCCTTTCTCGGCGCCTTCACCCCCTACTGGGGCCTTTACCTCAAGTCGCTGAATTTCAGCGCATTGCAGATCGGCATATCGATGTCGGTATTGCAGGGCATGAGGATATTCGCCCCCAATCTCTGGGGCTGGCAGGCCGACAGGACAGGAAAGCGGATGGGCATCGTCAGGTTCGCCGCCCTTTTCAGCCTGATCGCCTATCTCGGCGTATTCTTCGCAAAGGATTTCCTCTGGCTCTTTTCGGTGATGCTGCTGCTGAGTTTCTTCTGGAGCGCGAGCCTGCCTCTCGTGGAAGCGACGACGCTTTCCCATCTCAAGGGAAGCCTGGAAAAATATGGCATGATCAGGTCGTGGGGTTCAATCGGATTCATCATCGCCGTGGTGATGCTGGGTCAGGTTCTGGATCATCTTCCCGTTTCTTCCCTGCTTCTGGCGATACTCGGATTCATGATCGGGATCCTGTTCTTTTCCGGCAGGATCCCCGAGGCAGCCAGCCCCCCTCACGAGACCGATTCCATGCCCATATGGAAAATCCTCGGAAGAAAGGAAGTGATCGCGCTTTTCGCCTCCTGCCTCATGATGGCGGCAGCCCACGGCCCCTACTATACCTTCTATTCGATTTATCTCGTCGATCACGGCTACATGAAAAGCAGCATAGGTCTGCTCTGGGCGCTCGGTGTGGTCTGCGAAATCGCCGTTTTTTTCCTGATGCCGAGAATCATGGAAAGCTTTTCGCTGAAATCCATTCTGGCCTTCAGCCTCGCCTGCGCCGTGCTCAGATTCGCCCTGATAGGCTGGGGAGTGAACCTCCTTTCGCTCATCATTTTCGCCCAGGTATTGCATGCAGCGACTTTCGGCGCCCACCATGCCGCAGCCATGGCGGCGATCCATCATTTCTTCAGGGGGAGGCACCAGGCGAAGGGGCAGTCCTTTTACGCAAGCCTCGCCTACGGCGTGGGCGGAACGCTGGGCGCGCTCGGCGGGGGCTATGCCTGGGGCGCTTACGGGCCTGAAATCACCTTCAGCCTGAGCGCCCTGGCCGCCCTGATCGGGCTCCTTTGGCTGCTTTTGAAATTCAGGCTTTCACCCTGCTGATTTTCACCACGTCCGGGATCTTCCTGAGCGCCCTCATGACCTGCGCGAGGTGCATCCTGTTGGCCACCTGAAGGGTAAAATTGATGGTGGTGTAGCTTCCCTCCCCTTCCATGCTGATGTTCTCGATATTGGAGCCCGCTTCGGCGATTTCTGCAGCGACCCTCGCGAGCACCCCCCTTTCGTTCCTGACTTCCAGCCTGATGCTGACGTCGAATTGCCGGGTGATTTCGCTGTCCCATTCGACATCCAGGCATTTCGCGGGATCGACCCTGCTTTTTCGGACCACGGGACAATCATGGGTATGGATGACGAGCCCCTGCCCCTTCTTGATGAAGCCGAGTATGGGGTCCCCGGGAATGGGGCTGCAGCATTTTGCGAATTCGACCGCCATGCCTTCCGAACCCCGGATGACGAGCGGGGAAGGCTTCTCCTCCTTCGATGGAATTTCCCCGCTGGCGAGGCGCTTCGCCACGACGATGCCGAGACGCCGCCCAAGACCGATGTCGGTGAGTATGTCCTGCCTGGATTTCGTCCCGGTCGTCTTCAGCAGCCTTTCCCATTTTCCTTCGTCTATCGATTCCGGATCCATCCTGAGCGCCGCCATGGCCTGGTTGAGCAGCCGCTCGCCGAGCAACGCCGACTGTTCGTACTGCATGGTCTTCAGGTAATGCCTGATGTGGGTCCTGGCCTTTCCGGTGATCACATATTCGAGCCAGGCGGGATTGGGCTTGGCATAGGGCGCGGTGAGGATTTCCACCGTATCGCCGTTCCTGAGCTGCGTCCTCAAGGGCTTCAGCTCCCCGTTGATCCTGACCGAGAGGCATCGGCTGCCGATGTCGGTATGCACGCTGTAGGCGAAATCGACGGGAGTGGCCCCCTTGGGCAGGACGAGGATTTTCCCCTTCGGTGTGAACACGTAAATCTCGTCCGGGAAAAGATCGACCTTGAGATGCTCGAGGAATTCGACCGAATCGGCTGAATCGCCGAGGGATTCGAGCAGGCTCTGCAGCCACTGATGGGTCTTCCTCTGCATTTCGCTCAAATTGGCTTCGGAGCTCTTGTAAAGCCAGTGAGATGCGACGCCCGCTTCGGCGATCTTGTGCATCTCGGAAGTCCTGATCTGGATTTCTATGGGCGTGCCGTAGGGGCCGAAAAGCGAGGTATGCAGGGACTGGTAGCCGTTCGATTTGGGCAGGGCGATGTAATCCTTGAACTTTCCCGGAATGGGCTTGTACAGGCCGTGCAGGACGCCCAATGCGTAATAGCATGTGGGAATGTCCTTCACCACCACCCTGAAGCCGTAAATGTCCTGAACCTCGGAGAAGCTCAATTCCTTCTCGAGCATTTTCCTGTAGATGCTGTAAAGGTGCTTCTCCCTCCCCGTTGTCTGTGCCTCGATTCCGGCCTCCTTGAGGCGCTGAACGATGCTCTCCAGGATTTTCCCGACCACCTCCCGCCTGTTCCCCCTTGCCGCCTTGATCGCCTTGCTGAGGACTCTGTACCTGAAGGGAAAAAGATGCTTGAAGGAGAGGTCCTCGAGTTCCTGGTAAATGCTGTTGAGGCCCATGCGGTTGGCGATCTGGGCATAAATTTCGAGGGTTTCCCGGGCGATGCGCTTCCTTTTCGGAGGATTCATCGCATCCAGGGTGCGCATGTTGTGCAGCCTGTCCGCAAGCTTGATGAGGATCACGCGCACGTCGCTCGCCATCGCGAGCAGCATTTTCCTGAAATTCTCCGCCTGGGCGTCTTCCTTGGTCTGGAATTCAAGCCTGTCGAGCTTGCTCACGCCGTCGACGAGATCGGCCACGCTTTGCCCGAAAAGGCCGGCGATCTGCTCCTTCGTGACGGATGTGTCCTCCATCACGTCGTGAAGCAGGGCTGCAGTCAGGGTCTGGCTGTCCAGGCGCCATTCGGCAAGTATCCTGGACACGGCGAGAGGATGGGAGATGTAGGGGTCGCCCGATATCCTGAATTGGCCCCTGTGCGCCGCTTCGCTGAAGCGGTAGGCCGATTCGACCTGAAGCATGTCCTCCGGCTTCAGGTATCCGGCGATTTCCCTGATTGGCTGGCTCTCC
>JAJZVB010000065.1 GCA_021845885.1 Pseudomonadota bacterium | reverse complement strand
TGCTGAGTAAGGGAAAAGCTAAAACAGCAATCACAAGACGCAAGGAAAGCACGAGAACCCTCTAATGCAATTAACCTAGCTGGAAAACATAGCCCTTTTCGGACCTTCTGACAAGCAGTTATTCCTATCAGACCGCCGTCGGTCAGCGTGCGGGAGGACGGCGGTAGGCGGACACTCGGGCGGGGCGAGGATAAGGCGAACAGCGGAACAGAATAGCTTTTTGGGTAAAGCGTAATCTTTTCTGACAGCTTTTCGAGCTTTCACCTATGGGCAACATGCTTGGGGATAAACATTCCTATTATCAAGGGTTATTTTTGCTTGAAGCGTGAAACGATTTGTTCGAGCGAATTGCGCATGTCTTCCCAAGCCTTCTCTGTTCCGACTTTCAAGTCCTCCCAGGCCTCTCCTGTATGCTGGAGGAGCGACTGCATTTTTGCCTGGACGATTTCCCGCTTCTGTACCAGCGTCTCAAGGTGTTTCTCATAATCAGCGCTGAGTTCGGCTGTCGCTTCTTTCGACTTCAATTTCATTTCATCAAGTTTCGCATCCCATTCCGCGATCTGGGTTCTCAGTCTGTCGTGGAAATTACGCTTTACGTTTTCCTGTTCAGCCAGCCTCCGGTCGATTTCCGCCTCGGCTTCGAACCAGTCCCTGAGGGTGTTTCCGGGGGCGAAATCTCGAATTTCAGCCAGATAATAAGCCGCCTCGGCGATCATCCGATGACGTTCCTCTATGGATATGCCATGACTCATCGCTGCTCCTTAAAGAAAATAAAATCCTTGCTTAATATATAGACCATGCGCCGCTGGATAAAGCAGCATCCGCAGCAACCCTTGCCCGCCCGCACCTCAGGCCACGCTGGTTCAGGTCCAGGTGAGCGCCCTGATGGTTCGGCCCACGAATGAAGTCATTGAGCGAGGAATTTTTCAGGTGATGTCGAAATACCGCCTGCTGGCGCGTCATTGTGTAGAGCGAGAATGTTTTTCGCTTTCAACCATTGAGAGGAGTGACCATGAATTACACGATCCTGATCTACGAAACCCAGGCTGACTTTGCCGCCCGCAACAACCCCGATCCCAAGGAGCGGGAAGCCTACTGGGCGGCTTGGCCGCGCTATGCCCAGGCGCTCAAGGAGGCCGGCGTGTTTGTGGGCGGCGCCGGATTGCAATTACCGGGGACGGCTACGACCCTGAAGTTTCCCGATGGGAAACGGCAAGTGCAGGATGGGCCTTATGCCGACACCAAGGAACAGCTCGGCGGTTTTTTCATCATCGATGTGCCAAATCTTGATGCTGCGCTCGACTGGGCTGCCCGTGTCCCGTATGCACCAGGGAGGGTGTTTGAAGTCCGGCCCAATTTGGTTCCGCCGAGCTGAGCTGTGGAAGCACGTCGCGCAGTTGAACAGGCGGCGCGCGATTCCTATGCCCGTCTGATCGCTTTCCTGGCTGCGCGCTCGCGCGATGTGGCAGCGGCGGAAGATGCACTCGCCGATGCCTTTCAGGCGGCGCTGGAAACCTGGCCAGGCAGCGGCGTGCCGGACAAACCCGAAGCCTGGTTGCTCACCGTGGCGCGGCGGCGGTTGACCGACGCTGCCCGCCACGCCCGGGTACATACGGAGGCTTTGCCGACCCTGCTCGCGCTGACTGACGAAGCACACGATCTGGCGGCAACCGACATGGTGTTTCCCGACGAGCGGCTGAAGCTCCTATTCGTCTGCGCCCATCCGGCGATCGACCCCGCTCTGCGCACCCCGCTCATGCTCCAGACCGTGCTGGGTCTCCCCGCGGCGCACATCGCCTCTGCATTTCTCGTCAAGCCAGTTGCAATGAGCCAGCGGCTCGTCCGAACCAAAGGCAAAATTCGCGACGCCGGAATTGCCTTCGAACTGCCAGAGGCCAAGGAATTGCCGGAGCGTCTGGATACCGTGCTGGAAGCGATCTACGCTGCCTATGGTAGCGGCTGGGACGATGTGGCAGGTGCCGATCCACGCCGCAAAGGGCTGGCCAGGGAAGCGCTCGATCTGGGCAGACTGCTATTGCGACTCCTGCCCACCGAACCGGAAGTGCAGGGACTGGTGGCGCTCATGTTGCATTGCGAGGCCCGCCGGGAGGCGCGACGCAGCGCAAGAGGGACCTATGTGCCGCTGTCGGAGCAGGATACCGCGCACTGGTCGAGGGCCATGATCGAAGAGGCAGAGCAGCTTCTGAACATCGCGGTGCAGGCCAATCGCATCGGACGCTTCCAACTCGAAGCGGCGATCCAGTCTGTGCACGCGCACCGTGCAAGGACCGGTTATACCGACTGGGAAGCGATCGCCTTGCTATATGAGGGGCTGGTCCGCTTTGCCCCCAGCCTCGGCGCACAGGTCGGTCGCGCCGCCGCCATTGCTGAAGCACGCGGCGCCACAACGGGATGGAGGCTGCTCGAGGCAATCCCCTCAGAGGACGTCAAGAATTATCAACCCTACTGGGCGCTGGCCGCGCACCTGTTCAAGCGCATGGAACAATTCCCGGAAGCCGCTGCCGCCTATAGCCGCGCCATCGGCCTATGCGAAGACCAGGCCGTACGTGAATTCCTGACACAACAGGCAGCGGGGACGCAGTCCTCGTAAGCCGATGGAACCTCCCGTTTATGTCTGAGAAGAAAAGGCCACAAGAATTCATCCGTTACTTCCCATGATTGCACCTTGCTCATCAATCGCCCCCACTTGTCGGAATCATGGGGAATACGTTTTACACTATTTACGGATAAGCGCTTAATTGGTGCTGACTCGGTGCGAGTCGCCACGCTGTTGGAACGCTGACGTCGCCAATGGGTGAGATAGCAGCCCCATTCGATAACGCAGACGAGTGACTGTTCCTGGCACGTTGCCGCTATACCGCCTTGTGAACTGCCTGCCATAGAGCGGACGTCCATGACCAATTCAGCTTCGCCTGAGACGACCGTCCGCTTTGGCCGAATTGTCCGCTAGGCAGTAAGGCGGGTTTCAAAGTCGAGCAGCCAGTCGATTGAGCGATCCGTGAACGCATTGAGGGGCGGGTCCTGACACGATCTGCCTTGGCAAAGAAGAAAAAGGGCCTCTTCGAGGCCCTTTAATCAAATCACATATCCGAAAAGTTTTCACCTTATGGGGGATCCTACAAAAAAATCAGATATCGAGATTGCGGGCGGAAAGGGCGTTCGACTCGATGAAATTGCGCCTTGGCTCGACCTCGTCGCCCATCAGGGTGGTGAAGATCTCGTCGGCTGCGATCGAGTCCTCTATTCTGGCCTTCATCAATCGTCTGACTTTCGGGTCCATGGTGGTTTCCCAGAGCTGCTCCGGGTTCATCTCGCCCAGGCCCTTGTAGCGCTGGATCGAGACGCCTTTCCTGGTTTCCTCGAGCAGCCAGTCCATGGCTTCCCTGAATTCGGAAACGGCTCTTTCCTGGTTCCCCTTCTTCACGACCGCGCCCTGGTTCATCAGCGTCCTCTGGATTTCGCCTGTTTTCCTGATCTGGGCGTAATCGTTGCTTTGCAGGAAATGGTGGTCGAGCCGGGTGATGTGGACGTTGCCGTGCCTGACCGTCCTGATCGAAAGGCTGAATCGCTCCTCCGTTTCCTCGTATTCAGGGCCGATCGAAATGTTCTTACCGGAAAGGAGATTCGCCACCTCCTTCGAACTCCTCTCTGCGGATTCCGCGTCCTTCAGGTCGAGAACCGGCCCCTTGAGCAGCACATGCAGCACTTCGGGCTCGATGAGGTGCGAAAGGCGCGTGATGATGGCCTCCGTCAGGAGATATTCCTTCGCGATCCCTTCGAGGGCTTCCCTGCCTATGGCATGGCCCGAAACCGGGACAAGCTCGGCATCCTGGAGCGCCTGCTGGACGAGGAACTGCTGAAGCTCGAGATCGTCCTTCAGGTAGCGCTCCTGCTTGCCGTGCTTGATCTTGTAAAGAGGGGGCTGGGCGATGTAGATATGCCCGCGCTCGATGAGCTCAGGCATCTGCCTGTAGAAGAAGGTCAGAAGCAGCGTGCGGATATGCGCGCCGTCCACGTCGGCGTCGGTCATGATGATGATGCGATGATATCTCAGCTTGTCCGCGTTGTATTCGTCCTTCCCGATCCCAGTTCCGAGCGCCGTGATCAGCGTGACGATTTCCTGTGAGGAGATGATTTTCTCGAAGCGGGATTTCTCGACATTCAGGATCTTGCCCTTCAGGGGCAATATCGCCTGGAATTTCCTGTCGCGCCCCTGTTTCGCGGAGCCGCCCGCCGAATCGCCCTCGACGAGGTAAATCTCTGAAAGCGCGGGATCTTTTTCCTGGCAGTCGGCGAGCTTTCCGGGCAAGCCGAGCCCGTCCAGCGCCCCCTTCCTTCTCGTCAATTCTCTGGCTTTCCTGGCGGCCTCGCGGGCTCTTGCGGCGTCGATGATTTTCGCGACGATGAGCTTCGCATCAGCAGGATTTTCGAGAAGGAATTCCGAAAGCGAATTCGCAACCACCTCCTCGACAAGCGGTCTGATTTCGGAGGAAACCAGCTTGTCCTTGGTCTGGGAGGAGAATTTAGGATCGGGGAGCTTCACCGAGAGGATCGCGGTTAAGCCTTCCCTCATGTCGTCTCCAGTTGTCTCCGCCTTGGACTTCTTGGCCGCGTCGGAAGATTCGATGTAATGGTTGAGCGTCCTGGTCATTGCCGCCCTGAGCGCGGTCAGATGGGTTCCGCCGTCTCGCTGGGGAATGTTGTTGGTGAAGCAGAACACGGACTCCTGGTAGGAATCGTTCCACTGCATCGCGACTTCGACGGTCATGCCTTCTTTCTCGGTCGACGCATGGAAGATCCTCGGGTGGAGCACGTTCTTGTTTTTGTTGATGTATTCGACGAATCCCCGGATCCCTCCCGAGAAGGCGAAATCCTCCTCCTTCCCGGTCCTGAGGTCGGTCATCTTGATCTTGACGCCGTTGTTGAGGAAGGAAAGCTCTCTGAGGCGCTTGGCCAAAATGTCGTAATGATATTCGATGCTGCCAAAAACTTCGGTGCTCGGCAGAAAATGGATCTCCGTTCCGTGCCTGTCGCTCTTTCCCGTCATCTTCAGCGGCTCGACGGGCTCCCCGTTCCTGAATTCCATCTGGTAGACATGCCCGTCTCGCCTTATCGTGAGCTTCAGCCATTCGGAAAGGGCGTTGACCACGGACACGCCCACGCCATGTAGTCCTCCTGAAATCTTGTAGGAATTGCCGTCGAATTTTCCGCCCGCATGCAGCACAGTCATGATGACTTCTGCCGCGGAGCGCCCTTCCTCCTCGTGGATGTCGACGGGGATCCCCCTGCCGTTGTCGGTGACGGTGATGGAATTGTCCGGATGGATGATGACATGGATGTCGTCGCAATAACCGGCGAGCGCCTCGTCTATAGCGTTGTCGGTGACCTCGAAAACCATGTGGTGAAGGCCGCTTCCGTCCCCGGTGTCGCCGATGTACATGCCGGGGCGCTTGCGCACGGCCTCGAGCCCCTTGAGGACCTTGATGTTTGTCGAATCGTATGTGGTCATGGTTTCACGTGAAACAGTTTAAATCCGCATCGGCATGACGACGTATTTGAAGTCGTCCTTGCCGGGTATGGAAACGAGCACGCTGCTGTTGGAATCGCCGAAGTCGCAGTTCACGGTTTCCTCATCGAGGTTCGTCAATACGTCGAGCAGATAGCTGATGTTGAAACCGATGTCGAGCGGGGTGCCGGTGTATTCGACCTCGAATTCCTCTTGAGCCTCTTCCTGCTCGGTGTTGGTGCAGATGATGCGCAGATTCTTTTCCGTAAGGACGAGCCTCACGCCCCTGATCTTCTCGTTGGAAAGGATGGCCGCGCGCTGCAGCGCCTGAAGGAGGGGAATCCTCCCCAAGGTCATTCTCTGCCCGTGGCTTGTCGGAATGACCTTGGTGTAATCCGGGAACTTGGCGTCGACGAGCTTGGAAATCAGCACGGTATTAGAAAAATCGAAGCGAATCTGGTTCTGCAGGATCTCGATGGCCAGCTGTTCTTCGCTGCCAGTTATGAGCTTGGAGAGCTCGAGCACGGTCTTTCTCGGCAGGATCACCTCCTGCCTTTCATATTCCCGGTCGAGCACGGCGCTCGCAAAGGCGAGCCTGTGCCCGTCGGTGGCGACTACCTTGATGCGGTTCCCTTCGATCACCAGAAGGAGGCCGTTGAGGTAATAGCGGATGTCCTGCTGAGCCATGGCGTATTGAACAAGGGAAAGGAGTTCCTTGAGCGATTTCTGGCTGATGACGAGTTTTCCGTTGAGAGCCGTCCCTTCCGAAAGCCTGGGGAAATCCTCGGCGGGAAGCGTCTGCAAATTGAATCGGCTGTGCCCGGTCCTCACCTGAAGACGGCTGTCCTGGGATTCGAGGGAAATATCGGTGTTGTCGGGAAGGGAGCGGAGGATGTCCAGGAGCTTGCGCGCCCCCACTGTGACCGAAACAGGCTGTCCGCCCGCATCGCAAGGGGCCATCGATGTGATCTGGATTTCGAGGTCCGTGGCGGCGAAAGAAATCATGTTGCCGCTCTTCTCGATCAGGACATTGGCGAGAATGGGCAGCGTATGGCGTCTTTCGACCACGCCCGCCACGGACTGGAGCGGTTTCAGCAGCAATTCCCTGTTGGCTTTGACGAGTAACATGTGTTGTGACCTATCTTGTTGGATTAGTTTCTCAGTATCTGGAGGAGCGTGTTGAATTCCCTTGCAATATCCGGGTTGGTCGATTTCAGCTCGACGATTTTCCTGCAGGCATGCAGCACGGTGGTGTGATCCCGCCCGCCGAAGGCGTCGCCTATGTCGGGAAGGCTGAGCTGCGTCAGTTCCTTGGTGAGCGCCATCGCCATCTGGCGGGGCCGCGCCAGAACGCGCGTCCGCTTCTTCGAGTACATTTCGGCAACCTTGATTTTATAATAATCCGCGACGGTCTTCTGAATATTTTCGATGGAAACCTGCCTGTTCTGCACGGCGAGAAGGTCCTTGAGCGCTTCCTTCGCCAGTTCCAGTGTGACGGCATGGCCAGAAAAGCGGCAATAGGCGGATACGCGCTTCAATGCCCCTTCGAGCTCCCTGATGTTCGAGCGGATATGTTTGGCGATGAAGAAGGCGACGCTTTCTTCGAGGGCCGTGTTTTCCAGTTCGGCCTTCTTCAGCAGGATCGCGACGCGCATTTCGAGCTCGGGAGGTTCGACGGCCACGGTCAGTCCCCAGCCGAAACGGGAGATGAGCCTGTCCTCCACGCCCGAAATCTCCTTGGGGTAGGTGTCGCAGGTGATGATGACCTGCTTGTGCGCATCGACGAGGGCGTTGAAGGCGTAGAAAAATTCCTCCTGGGTTCGGGCTTTTCCGCTGAAGAACTGGATGTCGTCGATGAGCAGCAGGTCGAGCGAATGATAATACTGCTTGAAGTCATCGAAGGCCTTGTGTCTGTAAGCCTTCACTACGTCGGAAACATACTGTTCTGCATGCGTGTAGCGGATCTTCGCATCGGGATGGCGGTCCTGGACGAGATTGCCTATGGCCTGGATCAAATGGGTCTTGCCCAGCCCGACGCCGCCGTAAATGAAAAGAGGATTGTAGGCCATTCCCGGGTTTTCGGCGATCTGTATGGCGGCTGCCCTCGCCAGCTGGTTGGCCTTTCCCGTGACGAAGTTGTCGAAGGTGAAGGTTTTGTTGAGCCTGCTCTGCTCCCGAATGGCCTGCTTGGCCTGCGCCTGGGGCGCAGGCGCCTTGGGCCCCGGGGCGCTGATGTCGGCGGAAACCAGTTCGAAACTGACCGGCTCGCCAAAAAATTCTTCGGCCAACTGCTCGATCCTGGGAAGGAAGCGGTCCCTGATCCAGAGCATGACAAAAGGACTGGGGGTCACGATGGCGTAGGAATCGCCGGTCATTTCCAGCCTGAGTGGCTTTATCCAGGTGTTGAATTGCTGAGCGGTCAATTCGCTTTTGAAACGCTCGAGGCAAGCATGCCAGAATTTGTCCATCGGGCCCTTTTCTATTTGTAAACAAATAGATGTAATTATGGATTCGGGGTGAAGAATACGGTATTCTAGCCCCTTTCCTGGCACTTATCCACAGCAAAGACTGGAAAATCGAAAAAAAATGGAGTTGACAGGCATCGCATTTAAAGGGTGTAATTAATAGTTTTATTAAGGAGAGGCAGAATGAAGCGTACTTATCAACCTTCGGTGACCCGCCGCAAGCGCACGCACGGTTTCCTCGTCAGGATGAAAACCCGCGGCGGCCGCGGAGTGATCAGGGCTCGTCGCGCCAGGGGGCGTGCAAGGCTGGGCGTTTAGGGCGGGCGCCATTTATCCGTTTCAAAGACCGTATCGCTTGCTGAAGGCGGACGAGTTTTCGTCCGTTTTTAGTTTCAGACGATCTTTCATCGGTGAATTTTTCCAGGTTCAGGTCAGGCCGAACGGAAGGGCGCATCCGAGGCTCGGCCTGGTGGTTTCGAGGAAAATGGAGAAGCGCGCCGTATACAGGAATTTGGCGAAGCGGATTGTCCGCGAATATTTCAGAATGCACCTCAATGAGTTCGGGGGCCTGGATGTCGTGGTCAGGCTGCGCAAACCGTTCAGAAGGGATGGGCTGGCCGAGGCCAGGCTGGATTTGCAGAAACTGGCGGTCAGGGTGGCACATGGCGCAGCTCTTGATAGGACTGATTAGGATTTATCAATATGCCCTGAGCCCTTTTCTCGGGCGGTCCTGCAGGTTCACCCCGACCTGCTCGGAATATGCCTGCATCGCCCTGAAGAAGCATGGTTTTTTCAAGGGCATATGGCTAGGGGCGAGAAGGGTGGGGAAGTGCCATCCCTGGCATCCAGGCGGATATGATCCCGTTCCCTGAAGATACTTGGTAGAATGTTATGGACAATAAACGCCTCATTGTTTTCATCGTTTTTTCGCTTTCAGTGCTGCTGCTCTGGCAGAAATGGCGGATCGCCCGTGCCCCGGCTCCGCAGCCGGAAAAGGTGGCGGAGGCCCCTTCCCCCCAGCCGAAAATGGCCGAAAAGACCGGAGGCCCGGCTGATATAGGGGCCGAGCCCAATAGCGGCCAGACCATCGTGGTGAAGACGGACGTGATGCAGGCCGACATCAGCACCATGGGCGGCGATTTGCGCGGTCTGGATCTGCTCAAGTACCACGATTCCAGGGATCCGGATAAACCCTATTCCTTTTTCCGCAACGAAGGCGGGCGCGTTTACATGGCGCAGTCCGGGCTGATCGGAAACGGGCTGCCTACGCACAAGACGCTTTTCACGGTGCAGTCCCTCCAGTACGAGCTGAAGCCCGGCGAAGACGCGCTGAAGGTGCGCCTGGAAGGGCCTGAAAACGCCGCATACAGGGTGGAGAAGGTCTATACCTTCCACAGGAACAGCTACGTCATCGACGTTTCATACGAAATCAAAAACCTGGGTTCGGCGGCCATCCAGCCTTACGCCTATTTCCAGCTTTTGCGCGACGGGAATCCCCCCGAGGGGGACACCCGGTTCGCCAAGACCTATACGGGCGTCGCCGTCTATACGGACAAGTCCAAATTCGTGAAGGAGGAATTCAGCGATATCGCCAAGGGCAAGGCGGATTATCCGCAAAGCGACGACAACGGCTGGATCGCCATGATTCAGCACTATTTCGTTTCAGCATGGCTGCCTGCCGGCCATGTCAAGCGCGAATATTACACGAAGCAACTGGGGGATCTCTATTCGGCCGGCACGGTGCTTCCAGTCGGCGGCATACAACCCGGAAAGGAAGGCGGCCTCAGCGTCGCGCTTTACGCCGGACCGCAGGAGCAGAACCTGCTTTCCAAGCTCGCGCCCGGACTCGATCTCGTCGTGGATTACGGTTGGCTGACGGTGATCGCAAAGCCGCTCTTCTGGGTGCTCTCGCTTTTCTATAAATGGGTCCAGAACTGGGGCGGGGCGATCGTTCTTCTGACCGTCTGCATCAAGCTGCTTTTCTTCCCGCTTTCGGCTGCGAGCTACAAATCCATGGCCAAGATGCGCGCACTGAATCCCAAGCTTCAGATGCTCAAGGAGCAGTACGGGGAAGACAAGCAGCGCATGAACCAGGCGATGATGGAGCTTTACAAGACAGAGAAGGTGAACCCGCTCGGGGGTTGCCTGCCTATCCTGGTGCAGATCCCGGTATTCATCGCGCTCTATACGGTATTGCTCACGACGGTCGAATTGCGGAATGCCCCCTTCATGCTCTGGATCAAGGATCTTTCCCTTCCCGATCCCTATTATGTCCTTCCTCTGATCATGGGCATCACCATGCTGCTGCAGACGAAGATGAACCCTGCGCCGCCCGATCCCATCCAGGCCAAGGTCATGCAGATCATGCCGGTCGCCATGAGCATATTCTTCTTCTTCTTTCCAGCCGGACTCGTGCTTTACTGGCTCGTGAACAACATTCTCTCCATTTCCCAGCAGTGGTACATCACGAGAATGATAGGAAAGGAGACGGCAGCGTTGAATGCCAAGCGCTGACGCCATCGCCGCCATCGCGACCTCCCGGGGAAGGGGGGGCGTGGGCGTGGTGAGGCTGTCGGGAAAGGAAATTCAGGCAATCATGCAGGGCGTCCTGGGGAAAATGATCCGGCCCAGGCATGCCGTGCTCTCCGATTTTCTCGACGAAAACGGCCAGCTCATCGACAGGGGGATCGCCCTGTATTTCAAAGGCCCTCATTCCTATACCGGCGAGGACGTGCTCGAACTCCAGGGCCATGGCGGGCAGGTGGTGCTCGACATGCTGCTCGAGCGCTGCCTGCAGCTCGGCGCAAGGCTTGCCGAGCCAGGGGAATTCACCAAGCGAGCCTTTCTCAACGACAAGATCGATCTTGCGCAGGCTGAGAGTGTCGCAGACCTGATCGATGCCTCGACCCGGAGCGCGGCGAGATGCGCGATCCGTTCTCTGCAGGGGGAGTTCTCAAAAAGAATCCACGGGCTGGTAAAAAGCCTGATCGACCTGCGTATGCTGGTCGAAGCCTCGCTCGATTTCCCCGA
>JAJZVB010000064.1 GCA_021845885.1 Pseudomonadota bacterium | reverse complement strand
TTTCCAGTCTCGTTCCTGCGCAAAGGGAGGCTTCGGTGCTGGCGATGACCCTGCCGTCTCGCTCGGTGAACACCGCGAAAGCCCCTTCCACGATTCCCCCCTCCTCGCTCCTGGGAAGCGCGTCCCGGAGCATGGCGACGAACTGGGGAGTAGCGTCGAAGACAATCGCCACCCCGCCCACCGGATGGCCGTTTTTCCTGATCGCAGCGGAATAGATGTAAGTGTGGCGATTGCCGTAAAGCGGGCTGGGTTCGAATGCCGACACGCAATAGCTCTGGGTATCGGCCAGGCCCAAGGTTTCCCTCACCCAATCCGCCTGGAGGGTCTGGCCGATCAGGCTATTGTAGGCGGGATTCGAAACGGCCGTGATGCTCGCTGAAGCATCGAAAAGCAGCAGGTTGGAATAGACCGTGTACAGACCGTTGATGCCCTTGAGGATGGCGGAAAGGCGGCGGCGATCGGCTTCGTCCACTGTTCCGCAGAGCACTTCCCCGAATGCGCTGGTGAGCGCCCACCAGCGGCAATCGTTGGCGCGCTCGTAAAGATTGCGGTCCATGATGTCCATGGCGAGCGCCGCCATGGAAGCGCAATCGTAAAGCACCGAAGAAACCACGGTCTCGTAAAGATTGGTGGTGGACCGGCTGAATACGTTTCTTGTCTTCACGCCGGTGCTGCCGATCTCCCAAAGCAGCACCTTGGCGAAGGAAGTGTTGAGGGCGTAATTGTCCCTGGAGAGCCAGACATTGCCGTTCCAGACCGCCCTGTTGAGCTCGCGCTGGATGCTCGCAGCGCGCACCGGAATGTCCCTGAGTTCATTGGAAAAAAGCGTCGCCGTTTCCAGGACGCCTTCGAGTATGGCTTCCGGCACATGCTCCAGTTCGTGGGCGAGGGCCATGTCGAAGGCATGGTTGAGCGGCGCGAGCGCATGGCCTGTCCAGCCCGGGCCCATGTAACCCTGATAGCCTCCCGTTTCATGCGTCGTGGCCAAATATTCCCTTCCGGCGAAGCGCACGATCCTGCATTCGTCACCGACTGCGCGCTCCAGCCTCGCCCCAACTGGAAACTGGTAAATGTCGCTGCTCGCGATGATGCAGCCGTCCTGATCGAGTATGGTGATGACGGTCCAGTCGTCTTCGCCAACAAGGCTCCTGAAGATGCGCCGGCATTCGTCCTCGAAGCGGAAGCAAAGGCAGAGCACGCCGACAGGGCGGCTGCCGTCTTCGGACATGACCCGGTAGGAATAGATGAGGGGGGAAGATTCGCCGGGAAGCAGATCGGTCTGCCTGAACGTCTCGACATAGGGCTGTTCGGTCTTCAGGGATGCCGCTACCAAGGGATCGCCGGACACCTTTCCGACATTGTCGCCGTCGAGTTCGACGAGTATTGTCCCGTCAGGCGCAAGCAGAATGATGTTGTGATAGACGGAATACTTGCGCACATATTCCCCGAAGCGGGCCTTCAACCTCTCAGCGCCTTCCCTGCCTTCTTCACGGGACTGGGCGAAAGAACGGATGTCGCTGTCGGTTGCCAGGAAACCGATGTCGGCAGTGCGCTCGAAAAGATTCCTGATCAGGATGTCGATGGCAATTCTTGCGCTCGACCTCAGGCTGAGCACGGCTTTCTTCCTCAATTCTCTCGCCAGCTGGTCGAGGAGCACGCCCGCGAGGTTGTTGAAATCCGCGCGCATGCCCGTGATGTCCGTTCCTGCGCAGAGCAGCTGCCCGAGCAGGGTCAGGTTGTCGTAAACGGACTGGATCTCCCTGAGCCTTTCCTGGTCCCCCTGCAGGCCACTCATGAACTTGGACAGATAACCTATGTCATTGGCCTGCTTTTCCTGCATACGCTTTCTCATGGGATCTCCGATCGATGACATGCCCATGAAAAGCAAGATCCGTGCCATTTACTCAATTATTTGAATTTTATATATTTTTTAAAAAAACACCGGGGTTCTTCCAGGGCCGGATGCACCATCCTGGTGCAATCCTGCGTAGAGCGCATGACTCTGTCCCAATATAGCGAGATAGTTCACTGCGTAGAAAAAGTCCGGCAATCGACATAACCCCAGCAATAATCCACCTCGATGTCCGATGCGCCGCATCGAGAATCGGTATTGTATCGGCAGGCAGCCGCCCTGCATTCCCCGACCAGGGCCTGCCCGCTCCCGCCTGAATGGCTGGAAGATTTCAGGAAAGTGCTGCATACCGGATGGGGGCCGGCTGCGATGGTGATGGCGATGGCGTAACAGGATTTGCCCATGTTATAGGCGCATAGGGAGACTTCGCATTTGGAAACGCTGCACATTTTTTGTCCGTCTTTGGAATTTCAATGCATGAAGACCAATTTACGCTTCGCATGTAACCGGGAGATATCCGTTTTGTATCGGATGCCCTTATCTTCGAACCGGCAATTATTGCCACAAGAGCGGCAACAAGCGCCTTTCCGCCTTTCCTGAACACATCCGGAAAATTTCAAGAGAATTTTTCATAATTTCCCATCCTTTTGATATTCAAAATAAAAATTGATAAATAGTCATGTTGCATTGGCTTACTCCTTATTACAATTTGTCACCAGAGCTGGCTTCAGTTTTGCTAGGTTTAATCTGTAAACCAGGCAAGCCTCTCAAACAAAAGGAGAATGAAGATGTCCGTTTCCGGCATTCAGAACAACCCCTATATCCCGCAAATCACCCAGACCGGCAACGCCAATCAGACCGGCGGTGTGGGCGGCGATGGAGACAACGATGGGAGCGCAGCCCGCGCGGGCGGGGGACGCTTCGCTTCTGCGATCATGCAGACGCTTTCGCAGGCCGGTATTTCAACCGGGTCGTCGGCCCAGAATCCCCAGCAGGCGCTGCAGTCCTTCATGCAGAGCCTGTTCGCCGCAATGCAGTCGCAAGCCGCAGGGACCGGCAGCGATGGAGATAACAACGGAAACGGTTCTTCTTCAGTCTCGGCGGCCGGCATGCACGGAAAGGGGGGAGGGATTGGGAAGATCGAAGCCGGATTGCAGAACCTGATCCAGCAGCTTTCTTCTTCGGGATCGAGTTCCAGTTCCGCCGGTGCCGCCTTGCAGCAAAGCTTCCAGAATCTCGCCGGCACCCAGGGAAACACCACGCTGACGGGCTTCCTGCAGTCGCTTGCGCAGAATCTCCAAGGAGCCGGCACGACGGGCAATGTCGTCAATACGTTGGGCTGAACCGTTCAATCGGTTTACCAGCCGCCGCCGATCGCCTTGATCAGCGTCACGCAGGCCGTCATCCTCCTGCCCGTGAGATCCATCTCCGTCTTTCTCGAAGCGAGCTCTGTTTCCTGAGCCGTGATGACATTGAGGTAGCTCACCGTTCCCGCCCGGTACTGGTTGAGCGCCACGGCGACGGATTTGCTGGCCGAAACCACGGCGTCCTGCTGCGTCTTCACCTCGTCCCTCAAAATGTTGAGTGCGGCGAGATTGTCTTCCACTTCCTGGAATCCGGAAAGAACGGTCTGCCTGTAGGCAGCCACGGCCGCATCGTAGGCGGCTTTTGCCGAATCCGTCTGCGCGCGGGTCAGCCCGCCGTTGAAGAGCGTCTGGGCGATCGCAGGCCCCACGGACCAGGTGCGCATGGGCGCCGTGGTCCAGCTCGCGAAGCTCGTGCTCTGGTAGCCTGCGGAAGGCGAAATGAAAAGGCTGGGGAAGAATGCCGACTCCGCCACCCCGATCTGCGCATTCGCGGCGGCCACGAGGCGCTCCGACTGCGCGATGTCAGGCCTGCGCTGCAGCAGTTCCGAAGGAATACCCGCCGGGATTTCGGGAATAGGGTAGCTCACCCTCGAAGGCTGGATCGAGAATTCGGCCGGCGCCTTGCCCAAAAGGGCCGCTATGGCGTGCTCGTACTGGGCCCTGGAGACGCGCAGATCGATGGCCTGGGACTGTGCCGATTTCAACTGCGTTCTGGCCGCATCCACGTCTATGCTTGCCGCATAGCCTGCATGATACTGGTTGATGACGATTTCCAGGTAATGCGCGTAGCTTTGTGCAGCCCGGTCAAGAAGAACGATTTCGTCGTCGGTGACCCTCAGCAGGAAGTAATCCTGGGCGAGCGTCGCGCGAGTGCTGAGCCGCACCGATTCGAGGTTCTTCTCGGCCGCCTCGGCATTCGCCCGTCCCGCTTCGGCAGCACGCCTGAGTCCGCCCCAAATGTCGGGCTCCCAGGAGGCGTTGAGCGCCATGTTGTAAATGGTGCGCGTGCTTCCCGAAATGGACTGGGTGGGATTGGTAAGGGGTATCAGGGCGGAATAGCGGGATCTCGATCCCCCGATATTCGCATTCAATGTCGGGAAAAGGGCAGCTCTCGCCGCATCCGCATCGGCCAGAGCCTGCCGGTACTGGGCCTGGGCCTGAAGAATGGTCTGGTTCGAAATGTTCACCTGTTCTTCGAGTTTGTCCAGGACAGGGTCATGGAAAGCTTCCCACCATTTCCCCCTGGGTATGTCGTCCCCAGGTTGGGCTGGCTTCCACTCCTTGTAGGCTGAAGGCGTCTGCATGGACGGGCGGACATAGTCGGGGCCCACGCTGCAGCCGGCCAGCAGCGCGCATATCAGCAATCTTCTCATGTAAATTTTCCTTTCCGGAGTCGCGCCAGCTTCAGCCTGATCCTGTCGAGATACAAATAGATCACGGGCACGGTATAAAGCGTCAGCACCTGGCTGACGAGCAGCCCCCCCACGATGGAAATCCCGAGCGGCCTGCGCAATTCCGCCCCTTCTCCGCCCTGGACCGCAAGAGGGAGCGCGCCCAGCAGGGCTGCGGCAGTGGTCATCATGATCGGCCTGAACCTCAGCACAGCGGCATGATAAATCGCTTCTTCGGGCTTCATCCCTTCCCTTTCGGCCACAATGGCGAAGTCGATCATCATGATCGCGTTCTTCTTGACGATGCCGATCAGAAGGAAAACCCCTATCAGGGTGATGACGGTGAACTGGATCTTGAAAACCAGGATGGCGAGCAGCGCCCCCACGCCTGCGGAAGGAAGCGTGGAAAGGATGGTCATGGGATGCATGTAGCTTTCATAGAGCATGCCGAGCACGATGTAGATCGCCAGGATCGCAGCGAGTATGAGCCAGGGCTGGTTGGAAAGGGATTTCTGGAATGCCCTCGCCGTGCTCTGGAATCCCCCGTGGATGGAAACAGGAACCCTGAGCTCGGTCATGGTGTCGTTGATGACCTTGACCGCCTCCGAGAGCGAAACGCTTTCGGGCAAATTGAAGGAGATCGTGCTCGCCACGAAAGGCCCCTGATGGTTGACCGCAAGGGAAGTCATCGTAGTTTCATAGCGGCTGATCGCGGAAAGCGGAACCTGTTTTCCTGTCGAGCTCGTCACGTAGACTGCCTTCAAGGATTCCGGATTCTGCCAGTATCCGGGGGAGGCTTCCAGGACGACATGATACTGGTTGAGATCGGAATAGATGACGGAAACCTGCCTCTGCCCGAAAGCGTCGTAGAGCGCGGCATCCACCTGGGCCGGAGTGACCTGCAGCCTTGCCGCGGTCTGCCTGTCGATGAGAAGGCGGATTTCCAGCCCCTTGTTCTGCTGGTCCGTATTCACGTCCTCGAGCGAAGGCTTGCGGCTCAATGCCTGCTCTATTTTCGGCGTCCATGCCGCGAGCTCCGCCAGGTCGTCCCCCTGCAAAGTGTACTGGTACTGGGAATTGCTCGGTCTTCCGCCGATCCGGATGTCCTGCAGGGACTGCAGATAGAGCCAGGCCCCGGGCTCATTCGAGAGCTTTTTCCGCAGGCGCGCGATCACCTGGTCGGCATTGAGCCTTCGGACGGAAAGCGGCTTCAGGATGATGAACATGAAGCCTGAATTGATCTGCCCGCCTCCCGTGAAGCCGACGACGTCGGCGACCGCGGGATCCTTGCGCACGATGTTGATGAAGTCCGAAAGCTTGCCCCGCATGGCCTGGAAGGAAATGCTCTGGTCGGCCTGGATGGAGCCGATGATTTTTCCCGTATCCTGCTGCGGGAAAAATCCCTTGGGCACGATCGCATAAAGATAAATGTTGAGCCCTATCGTCATGAAAAGCATGAAAAGCACGATTTTCGGATGGGCGAGTGCCAGGGCGAGGCTGGAACGATAGCGGGAAATGAGCCATTCGAAGGCCTGCCCGCTGACCCGGGTCGCCCTCCCGGATGATCTTTCCGGCGTGGCGAGCCTCGCGGCCATGGTCGGGGTGATGGTCAACGAAACGAACAGGGAAACGATGATGGCGACGGAAAGGGTCACCGAGAATTCCCTGAAAAGACGTCCGATGATGCCGCCCATCAGCAAAATGGGTATGAATACCGCAATCAGGGAAAGGCTCATGGAAAGCACCGTGAACCCGACTTCCCTCGCCCCTTCCAGACTGCCCTGGAAGGGCGACTTGCCGGACTCGATATGACGCGATATGTTCTCGAGAACCACGATCGCGTCGTCCACGACGAAGCCTGTCGCGATGATCAGCGCCATAAGCGAAAGGTTGTCCAGGCTGTAGCCGAAAAGGTACATGAAGGCGAAAGTGGCCATCAGGGAAATGGGCACCGCCACGGCCGGAATCAGGGTGGCCCGGACATCCCTCAAAAAAAGGAAAACCACGAGGACGACGAGGGAGACCGAAATGAAAAGCGTGGTTTCCATATCGTGCAAAGAGGACCTGATGGTCGGCGTTCTGTCCATCACCACGTTGAGGTCGATGGAAGGAGGGATGGATGCCCTGAGGCTGGGCAGCATGGCTCTCACCAAATCGACCGTCTCGATGATGTTCGCGCCGGGCTGGCGATTGATGATGACCAGTACGGCGGGTTTCCCGTCACTGATTCCCGCATTCCTCAGGTCCTGGACGCTGTCCGTGACTTCGGCGAGATCCGATAGCCTCACCGGCATGCCGTTATGGTAGGAAACGATCAAGGGCAGGTATTCCTCGGCCTTTTTCGCCTGATCGTTCGCCTGGATCTGCCAGTATCTCCCGCCTTCCTCGAGGTTTCCCTTGGGCTTGTTGATGTTGCTCGAGGAAATCGCCGCCCTCAGATTCTCGAATCCTATTCCGTACTGGTTGAGCGCATCGGAATTGACTTCGACCCTGACAGCCGGAAGCGAGCTTCCGCCCACGGTGACCTGCCCCACTCCATTGATCTGGGAAAGCTTCTGGGCCAGTATCGTTGAGGCCGCATCGTACATCTGCCCCCTGTTCAAGGTCTTTGAAGTCAGGGAAAGGATCATGATCGGCGCATCCGCGGGATTCACTTTCCTGTAAGTCGGATTGGAAGGCAGATTCGGAGGAAGCAGGGCGCGTGCGCCATTGATCGCGGCCTCGACGTCTCTTGCCGCCCCGTCTATGTTCCTGTCGAGATCGAACTGGAGCGTGATGCGGGTCGCCCCCAGCGTGCTGGATGAAGTCATTTCGTTCACGCTGGCGACATGCCCGAGCTGTCTCTCGAGCGGCATGGCGACAGAAGTCGCCATCGTTTCCGGGCTCGCTCCGGGAAGTTGAGCGAGAACGGAAATGGTCGGAAAATCGACCTGGGGAAGGGGGGAGACGGGAAGCAGCCTGAAGGCGATGAGTCCTGCGAAAATCAGGCCCATCCCGACCAGCGTGGTAGCCACGGGACGCTTGATGAAAACGGAGGAAATCAAATTTTTTTCCTCTTCAGCCTGCCCATGGCGAGATAAATGACAGGCGTGGTATAGAGCGTGAGCACCTGGCTCACCAGCAATCCGCCGACCATGGCGACGCCCAGGGGATGGCGCAGCTCCGCCCCTATTCCCCTGCCCAGCATCAACGGAAGGGCGCTCAGCAAGGCGGAAAGGGTCGTCATCAGTATCGGCCTGAAGCGCAGCAGGCAGGCCTGGTAAATGGCTTCCCTGGGGGATCTGCCTTCAGCCCGCTCGGCTTCCAATGCGAAATCGATCATCATGATCGCGTTCTTCTTGACGATACCGATCAGAAGGACGATGCCGATGATGCCGATGACGCCCAGATCGATGCGGGCGATCATGAGCGCGAGCAGCGCCCCTATCCCTGCGGAAGGCAGGGTGGAGAGGATGGTGACGGGATGAATGAAGCTTTCGTAAAGGATGCCGAGCACGATATACATGGTCACGATCGCCGCGAAAAGCAGGAAGACCTCGTTCTCCAGGGACGCCCTGAAAGCGAGCGCTGCGCCCTGGTAGCGGGTTTGCATGCTTTGCGGGATCCCGATATCCTGTTTTGCGGCCTCGATCGAGTTCAGCGCCTCCCCCAGGGAGGCATCGGGCGCGAGGTCGAAGGAAATATTCGCGGAAGGAAACTGCCCTTCGTGGTCGATGGCCAGGGGCGCCGGTTTTTCCGAAACTTTCGCGAGCATGGACAGCGGCACCTGTTTCCCGGAGGAGGAGGTAACATAGATATGGCCGAGCGCCTCCACCCCGAGCCTGTACCTCGGCTTCACTTCGAGCACGACGCGGTACTGGTTGGCCTGGGTGAACAGAGTTGAAACGATCCGCTGCCCGAATGCATCGTAAAGGGCCGAATCGATCGCTGCAACCGTCACGCCGAGTTCCCCCGCCGTGTCCCGGTTGATCGAAATATAGGCCTGCAGGCTATTGTCCCTGAGGTCGCTCGTGACATTGCGCAATGCCGGGCTGTCATGCAGTTTTTCGACGAGCTTGGCCACGAATTCGGCGAGCGCTTTCGAATCGGGGTCTTCAAGAGTGAACTGGTATTGCCCCCTTCCCACCCTGTCCTCCATGGTGAGGTCCTGGACAGGCTGAAGGAAAAGACTTGCTCCTGTGATATTTTTCAGCTTCCCGTCGAGCCGGTCGATGATCTCGGTGACGCTCGCCTTGCGCTCGTCCATGGGCTTCAGGTTGATGAGGAACCTTCCGCCGTTGAGGGCTTCGTTCGTGCCGTCCACGCCGATGAAGGAGGAAAGGCTCTGCACGGCGGGATCTTCCAGGATGATGTTCGCAATGGACTCCTGGAGCTTCGCCATGGCGGGAAAGGATATCGACTGCGGGGCTTCGGACAGTCCTCTGATCACCCCGGTGTCCTGGATGGGAAAGAATCCCTTCGGGATGAAAACGTACAAGGCCACGGAAAGCATCAGGGTCGCCAATGCGACGAGCAGAGTGGATCCCTGACGGTCCAGCACCCAGTTGAGGGTCTGACCGTATTTTTCTATGATCTTCTGGGTGAATCCATGCGTTTTTTCCTCCGGGGCGCGATGCAGGAGCTTCGCGCACATCATCGGCGTGAGCGTGAGGGAAACGATCGCCGAAATCAGGATGGAAACGGCCAGGGTGATGGAGAATTCCCGGAAAAGACGACCCACGACGTCCCCCATGAAAAGCAGCGGAATGAGCACGGCGATCAGCGAGAAAGTCAGCGAGATGATGGTGAAGCCGATCTGCTGCGAACCCTTCAATGCCGCTTCCAGGGGAGGAAGGCCCGCCTCGACGTAGCGGCTGATGTTCTCGATCACGACGATGGCGTCGTCCACGACGAAGCCGGTCGCTATGGTGAGCGACATGAGGGTCAGGTTGTTGATGCTGAATCCGGAAAGATACATGAAGCCGAATGTGCCTATCAGCGAAATCGGCACGGCAAAGCTGGGAATGATCGTGGCCGGGATATTGCGCAGGAACATGAACATGACCATGATCACCAGCGCGATGGCGAGCATCAGCTCGAAGCGGGTGTCGGCGACCGATGCCCTGATCGTGATGGTTCTGTCGGTCAGGATGGAAACGTCGATCGACGCGGGCAGCCCGGCCTGCATCTGGGGAAGCAGCTTCTTGATGTTGTCGACGACTTCTATCACGTTGGAGCCAGGCTGGCGCTGGATGTTCAGTATCACGCCGGGCGTCCTGTTCGCCCAGGCTTCTAGCCTGGTGTTTTCCGCGCCATCCACGATATCCGCAATGTCCGAAAGAAACACCGGCGCGCCGTTTTTGTAGGCGACCACAAGAGCAGCATATTCTTCGGCCGAATAGAGCTGGTCGTTCGCGTCGATCGAATAAGCTCTTGTCGGCCCGTCGAAGCTCCCCTTGGGCTGGTTGACGTTGTTCGCGCCTATCGCAGCCCTGACATCGTCCAGACCGATGCCATAGGAAGCGATCTCGTCGGGATTCACCCTGATTCTCACTGCGGGGCGCTGCCCGCCGCCGATGCTCACCAGCCCCACTCCGGGAAGCTGGGAGATTTTCTGGGCAAGTCTCGTGTCCGCGTAATCCTCGACCTTCGTCACGGGCAAGATTTTCGAGGTCAGCGCAAGGGTCAGTATGGGGGCATCCGCCGGGTTGATCTTGTTGTATATGGGCGGATTGGGTAGATCGGTGGGCAGGAAGGTCCCAGCCGCATTGATCGCAGCCTGGACTTCCTGCTCGGCGACATCCAGACCCAGGCTGAGGCTGAACTGAAGGGTGACGACGGAGGCGCCTCCGGAACTCGCGGACGCCATCTGATCGAGCCCCGGCATCTGTCCGAACTGGCGCTCGAGCGGCGCGGTCACGCTGGACGCCATCACGTCGGGGCTGGCTCCCGGATAGAGGGTCACCACCTGGATCGTCGGATAATCGACCTGGGGAAGGGCGGAAAGGGGAAGCAGCCTGTAGGCCAGGAGGCCGGTCAGCACGATCGCCGCCATCAAAAGCGAAGTGGCGACGGGCCTCAGTATGAAGATTCGCGAAGGATTCATGAACCGTTCGGTTTCCCGAATTCGACGCTGGATCCGGATCTCAGCTTGTCCGCGCCGTCGACGACAACAAGCTCGCCTGCGGAAAGTCCGCGCTCGACGGAGGATGTCTCGCCTTCAGCCTGCCCGACATCGACCTTCCTGAGCGCGACAGTATGGTTCTTGTTCACAACAAAAACGAAGGTTCCCTGAACGCCTCTCTGTATTGCAGCCGAAGGCACCAATACCCGGCTCTTCAGCGTGTCTGCGAAAAGCACGATATTCACGAACTGGTTGGGAAAGAGCTCATCGTCCTTGTTTTTGAAAACCGCCCTGAGCTTCACCATGCCGGTCGCCGTGTCGATCTGGTTGTCCACGGTG
>JAJZVB010000063.1 GCA_021845885.1 Pseudomonadota bacterium | reverse complement strand
TGCACGAACGCCACGATTTTCGCGTCGCTGTTGGCCTTCAGGGCATCTTCCAGCTTTTGCGGATCGACGGCCCGCCCCCATTCATCCTGAACCATCACCGCAATCCCGCCGCAGCGCTCGACGTTCTCCTTCATCCTGCCGCCGAAAACGCCGTTCTGGCAAATGATCACCTTGTCTCCCGGCTCGACGAGATTGACGAAACAGGTTTCCATGCCTGCGGAACCCGGCGCGGAAACGGGCATGGTCAGTTCGTTGCCGGTCTGGAAGGCATATTTCAGGAGCGCCTTGACTTCATCCATCATGGCCACAAAAACAGGGTCAAGATGGCCCAGCGTGGGCCGGGACATCGCCTCCAGGACGCGGGGGCTGACATCGGACGGACCCGGGCCCATCAAGGTGCGCTGCGGGGGATGAAAAGATCCGATTTTCATGTTTTCTCCTTCAGGTTTGATCAAAAAGTTCTATCCAGTGTCTGGCCGGGGGTCTGGTCCCGCTTTCGAGATACATCCGGCAGCCGACATTGGCCGTGGCGATGATCTCCGGGATGCCGCCCTGCAGGAAGGCGCTGCAGCTTCGGATATGGCGAGGTTCCTGATACCGGGCTGAACACGCAATTCTTCGCTCCGGATCGATATCGATGATGCGGTCGAACATGGAAAGACTCAGCTGAACCCCCGTCTTTCAGGGGCAGTGTGCCGCCGGAAAGCCCGGTTCCCGCCCCTTGGCGACGACGGGCCATGGTAGCTGAAAAGGCGCAGTACGCCCTGCACTTCTTCGATTGTGGATGGCAGCAGAATCGCCATGAGCAACTTGCAATTGGCGGAAAGCCCATCACATCCGAAAGGCGAGGGCTCATCTTTTTCAGTCAGCACCGATTCTTCGCCCAGCATGGCGCGCAAGGCCGGAATCAGGGATTCCCGGCCCGATCCTCCAAACTGCATTTATTACCTTAATTTTTTTGTCAGGTATATATTGCAGCAGAGTTGAGAAGGAAAATCAACCGGGAATTATTCCGCCTGCTTCAACTCATCGACCCCAGGAACCCTGAATATTCCAGTAGAATCAATCAGTTCGTCCCGATGCAGGCGTGCGAGCTTCTCGACCATCCGGTTTCCCTCGGGCGTGAGATGAACCTCCACTTCACGCTTGTCGCTCCTTCCCTGCTTGCGATACACAAGGCCGAGCTTCTCGCAGCGGGAAACCAGGGAAACAGCGCCATGGTGATGGGATTGCAGTTTCTCCGCAAGCTCCCCTATGGTCGCCCATTCCCTGTCATGATAGCCCTTGATGTGCAGCAGCAACAGATACTGAAGATGGGTCAGGCCGTGGCTGTGCACCGCCTCTTCGCTGAAGCGCAGGAAGCGCCTCAACTGGTAGCGGAAATTGGACAGTGTTTCGAATTCTTTCTTGCTGAGTGCGTCGTCGGCCATGGCTGATTCTAGCAGAAGAACTGGAAAAAGACTCCGCCCTTCATCAGAAGGCCTCGCAAGAAAAGCCGGCACATCGCCGATTTCATATCTCGGGTGTATCATGTTCGCATGTATATCAGACATCAGGAAAGACACCGCACGCATCATATCGGGTGGCTGCGTGCCGCCGTTCTGGGTGCCAACGACGGCATCGTATCGACTGCCAGCCTCATCGTCGGCGTCGCCGCTTCGGGCGCCGGCCTGAAGGAGATTCTGGTGGCAGGAATCGCGGGGCTCGTCGCGGGCGCCATGTCCATGGCTGCAGGCGAATATGTTTCGGTCAGTTCACAGTCGGACACGGAGCACGCCGATATCGAACGGGAGAAGCTGGAACTTGCCGCCGACATCGAGCATGAAAGACGCGAGCTCGCTTCGATTTATGCCGGACGCGGCCTGGAGCCCGAATTCGCGAGGCAGGTCGCCGAACAGCTTATGGAAAGGAATGCGCTCGAAGCGCATGTTCGCGACGAACTCGGGATTTCCGAAACGGCCGCCGCCAAACCGATCCAGGCCGCCTTCACCTCGGCATTCACCTTCTCCATTGGCGCGGCCCTTCCGCTTGCAGTCATCCCGGTTGCGCCGATGGCGCATCTCATCCCGCTCGTCTGCCTCACATCCCTTACCTTCCTCGCCTTTCTCGGCGGACTAGCCGCCCAGGCCGGGGGGGCGTCCATCATGAAAGGCGCGGCCAGGGTAACGTTCTGGGGCATGCTCGCCATGGCGCTGACCGCAGGCGCAGGCGCCCTTTTCGGCGGCCATTCCTAGCGCGAAAAACTCTCCGCGACAGCGTCGTCGCCGAAGCGGTCGATCAAAAGGTAAGTTTAATCCGCAAATTTACATAAAAATTTATATTTTTCCAAAAACTATGGATAATGTCAGATTGGCCGGAAAAGCGCGGGGACATCTTGGAAGTTGTCGAGCTGCTGAAGCAAAATTTGGCGATCGAACCGGATTTGCAGAATTTCGTCGCCTTCATTCTCGATGCCGTGGAAACGCTCGGCGGGAATGCTTTCGCCTCAGTCCAGCCCGTGCTCGACCTGATGCAGAATCTGCGCAATTCGGGTGCGGCAACAGGCTACCCTCTTTGCGCCAGCCTGCATCTGGAAAGGAAACGCCTTTTCGTACATTGGGAAGATCAGCATTCAAGAATAGCGACGCTCGAACACCTTCCGGAAAAAGAAACCATCGAACAATTGCGCCAGCGCCTGCGCGACTCGACGGTGGCGAACGATCCCGACCTTCTGCTTCTGAAAAATGCCGAAATGGCACGCCATCTCGAAGAAACCCGCGAGCAGGCCAGGCAGGAAATGGCATCCCTGCAACAGGCCCTGGAAAAACACCAGAGCAGGCTCTACGAATCCCTGCGCCAGGCCGAGACCGATCCGCTCACCGGACTTCTCAACCGCCGCGCCTTCGACGAGAAACTCGACCATGCCTTCCGCAGCACCCTGCGTCAGAGAAGTTCTCCGCTCACTCTCATGCTGATCGACCTCGACCACTTCAAGGAAATCAACGACCAGTTCGGCCACCAGTATGGAGACCAGTATCTTGTCAGGACAGCCGAAACCTTGCGCAGCGTCATCAGGGAAGACGTGGATTTCGCTTTCAGGATAGGCGGGGACGAGTTCGCCATCCTGCTCTTCGCGGACACGCAGCTCGCCAGCGAAAAGGCGGAATTCCTGCTCAACCTTTCCGACTGCAAGATGAGCATCGGCATCGCCTCCGTCACCCGCGATACACCGCAGGAACTCGAACTGGACGCATTCATCCACTGTGCGGATGAAGCGCTCTATAAAGCCAAAAACCTCGGCAGAGGCCAACTTGTGTTAGGGTTTCCAGAATTGACTTCCGACCCCTCCGTCTTTTGCTCGACATGGCTCACATCGTAGACAGCATCAAGGACAGCAAACTGCTGTACGACGGCGCCACGCAAAACGAGGGGGCGATCATCGTGCTCCGCTCGAAGCTCTCCGCGATAGCGAAACGCCTCGGCATTGCCGACCTGAAACGGGAGAACATGCTCCTTGTCGCAGCTGAACTCGTGAGCAACAACGTCAAGCATGCCGGCGGACGAGGGCTGGTTCAGGTCTGGCAGCAGCCAGGGCCGGTTCTGGACATTTTCTCACTGGATTACGGGCCGGGTATCCGTGACCTCTCCCGCGCCGAGGAAGATGGCTTTTCCAGTATGGGCACCCTGGGAAAGGGGCTGGGCAGCATCCGCCGCCTGAGCGACGAGTCATACATCTATACCCAGCCCGGGGGCCAAACCAGGAAATGGAACGGCACGGCATTCCTTGCGCGTTTCCATCTGGGCAAAAATCCGGAAAACATCGGTTTTTTTTCCAGGTCCCTGTCGGATGTCCGCCACAACGGAGACAGAATCTACCTTTACGAGACGCCGGGCAGAGTCCGCTGGCTCCATCTGGACGGGCTGGGGCACGGCGCCGAAGCCCAGGCTGCCACGGCCGATCTCGCATCCTGCCTCGCCCATTTCGACGATCTGGAATCGGCCATGGCTTCTGCCGACAGTCAGCTCGTAGCCAAGCGCGGGGCCGTGGCGATTTTCGGCGAGATCGACCTCGAAAAGCAGAAACTCAAGCTGCTCGGCGTGGGAGACATGCACGCCCATCTTTACTCGGATGCACAGATGCATCATATTTCCTTCGCGCCAGGCATCCTCGGGCGGGATCACAGATCTCCGTCGCAATTCCAGACCGAAGTCGCCAGGAAAAGCGTGATCGTGACCGCCAGCGACGGCGTCCGCAGGAACTGGGACACCTCGAATTTCGCCGGGCTTTTCAACCAGCATCCCCAGCTCATCGCCTACATCCTGGGCAACATCATGGGAAGGCTATCGGACGACCAATCCATATTCGTATCAACCATCAAAAAGGAAAACGCAACATGAACCGGAAACTCAGCGAAAAGCTTTCTGCGCTGTTCAGCCTCAAGATCGGCAACATTTCCCCTCTGCTCGCGGAGCCCGGGAAGATCCATTTCGGCAGCGACAGCAGCAACCTGATGGACGACGATGAAATCGCCGACCTGAGCGCGGAATTTCTCAGCCTCATGGCGGAGCTTCTGGGATCGAAGAATCCGGACGACCGGCAATCCCCCGAGTTCCATGCCCTTGAAATGTTCTTTGCTTCCCTTTCCCATAAAATACTGATGCGCGGAGGAAGGGTGGAGGAAGTGGTACGCTACACCCAACTCCTGCAATACACCCTGATAGAAGCATTGGAAAAGGACAGCGGCATTCCCTTCACCGAATCGAGATCCGTCCTGCACTATTTCACCGGCGTCTTCAACGAACTGATCATGGCCGTTTTCCGCTCCTATCTGGAAGAACGCGAGCGCGTCCTCGAAGCCCAGGCAGCCGAGCTCAGGGAAACCTCTACCCCGATCACCGAAATATGGGACGGCGTACTCACCCTGCCCATCATCGGCACACTCGACTCCAGCCGCACCATGCTGGTGATGGAGGCCCTGCTCAGCCGCGTGGCGAAAGACCATGCCGAAGTCGTCGTGATGGACTTGACCGGCGTGCAGAACATCGACTCTCAGGTATCCCATCACCTCATCCAGATCGTCAGGGCGGTTCAATTGATGGGATCGAGCGCCATCATCACCGGCATCCAGCCCGAAATCGCGCGCGCCCTGATCAGCCTCAACATCGATCTCACCGGCGTCACCACAAGAGCCAGCCTCTCGGACGGACTCAAGGAAGCTTTCCGCCGCCTGGGAATACAGGTCAGCCACAAGGCATCATGATCCCCGGACTGCACCTGACCCGGATAGGAAGGGACGCTTTCCTGCTCGAACCTTCCCGCAGCCTGAACATACGGGACAAGACAAGACTCATCGAGCGCATCGCGGGAGAATTGCAGCAGGCGAAAGCATCCTGCCTCTACTACGACCTTGCCGGGCTGGCGCTCATCGACCCCGTCTATTACGCCTGGCTGGACGCCCTCTCGCGCACCATGGCAGCAATCAATGTCCGGATGATTTGCATCCACATGCAGCCGACAGCCGCCTTTGCGCTTTCAGGTTTCATCACGGGAAAACCCGCTTTCGAAACCGCACTGGACATATCGGACGTTCATTTCGCGGGAAGTCCGGTGTAGGGATCCAGCATGAGGTGCATGTAACTGGGGCGTGAGAAATCGAAAAGGTCGGTGAGCGGCCCCGCCTTCTCGTCGAAAGACTGATCCCCGATCCTGCCCAGACTCCAGTTGTCCTCGATGAAGCGCAGAATCGAACTCTGGTCGGCAATCGAATGGCTCACGTAATTGGGTTTGGCCCAGGGCGAGATCGCAAGAAGAGGCAGGCGCGGGCCGTAGCCGCAGCGAACCGGGTAGCCCGAAGTTTTGCCGCAATCGGCATCCAGGCTCGAATCCGACTGATTCACGATCGGCCCCATCACATGGTCGTACCAGCCGTCGGAATCATCGTAGGCAATGAATACGGCGGTATCCTGCCAATCCTTCAGTTTCTGCAGCCGGTTGAGCGTTTCGACGATGAAAATCTGCTCGTCGAGCGGGTCGGAGTAGCCGGCATGACCGTCCTGCGCCATTCTGGCCTTGAGGAAGCTGACTGCGGGAAGATGTCCCGATCGTGCAGCCTTCCAGAAATCCTCCAAATCGTACTGGTGATTGGCGCGGCCGTTGCGGCCGATTTCTTCGGCCGATGCAGGCGCGAGATGATGGGGATTGGATGTGGATGCATAATACTGGAAAGGCTCGTGGTGCGGACTGTAATCGGGGACTGTCTTTCCGGCGATATTGCGGCTACTCGCCCCGCAGACCGCCTTTCCTCCGGAATATTCCGTGGGGCGGAACCCGCCCTGGAACCAGCCCCAGGTCAGGCCCTTCGAATTCAGAAGATCTCCCAGATTCTTCCCGGACATCGAAATTTTGGCTCCGTGCGAGCAGTCGTCATAGGCGGGATCGGCATCGCCGTAGAGAGTCCCGTCCTTCGTGACTTCGGTGAGATTCGGAGGCGCAGCGCCGTGGGTCTGCCCTGAAATCAGGTTGATCGCTCCCGGCGTGGAAGGGCCGAAAGTGGTGCCATAGAAGTTGTCGCTCATGGAAAAACGCTGAGCATAGTTCCACAAGGCGGTCACGGTATTGCCGTCGAAATAACCCATTACCTGCCCCGGGTCGCAATGCTTCGAAGCGGTATATTCGACGAATTTGTCCATCAGCCCGGAATGGTAGGCAAGCTGCTCGGCGGTGTATTCGTGCTCCATGTCGCAGGTCATCGCATCGCGCCTTGCCAGTCTGCGGGGATTGACAGCATTGGGATTGTGCTGGAGCAGATATTCGTTCAGTCCGTTGACCGAGGGCGTGTTTTTAGATGCGTGAAAAAGCGGCTCCCCCGGCTCGTTGAGCGCATTCGGGTAAGTCGCGAAATAGTGGTCGAAGGAAACGTTTTCCTGGAAGATCACGACGACATGCCTGATCGGGGAGGCCCGCCCCGCCGCACAATGGAAAAGTGCCAGCGCGCAGACCGCCAGGGCCAGCCCGGGCTTCATCGGCAGCTTCATCGCCTCTTCAGGAAAATCAGCGCCCCGTTGGAATCGATGTCGTAGGCTGTGACGTCGTTGTCGCCGCCGTTGGCAACATAGGCGAATTTCCCGGAAGGGTCCACGGTCACGGCCTTGGGCGCATGTCCTGATTCGAATGGGCTGCCGTCAAGCTGAACAAGCGCACCGGTTCCCTGATCGACGCTATAGCCGGATATTCCCCCGAGCCAGTTCACCACGTAGACGTTTTTCCCGGAAGGAGAAATCGTCACCCAGAGCGGCGTCATTCCGGCCCGGAATGGGCTGCCTGGAACAGAATGCAATCTCCCCTTCCCGTCCACGGCAAAGGCCGAAACTTTGGTGGTGAGGGAATTCGTCACATAAACATATTTCCCGGAAGGCGTGAGCGCTATGGCGAAAGGCCCGGAACCCGTCTTGAAGGGACTTCCGGGAACGGATGCGAGCGAACCGTCCCCCCTGATGGAAAAGACCGAAACATTGTTGGAATTGGAATTCGCGACAAACACAAATTTCCCGCTCACAGCGATGGAAGCCGGAGCCTTGCCGGACTCGAACGGGGAACCCGGCACTTCCTTAAGCGCCCCCGTTTTCCTGTCTATGGCATAGGCCGAAACACTGGTAGATCCGTAATTCGTCACATAGGCATATTTCCCGGAAGGCGTGATCGCAATGAAGGTGGGATTGCGTCCGGCCCGGAAAGGGCTTCCGGGCACCGGCTTCAATGCGCCGGTATTCCGGTCTATGACATAGGCCGAAACGCTGGTCGAATCGGTATTCGCCGTATAGGCATACTTCCCTGAAGGATCGATTGCGATCAGGTTGGGACCCCAGCCTGAAGCGACGGGAGCAGTCTTGAGAGGTTCGAGCTTCCCGTTTTTTTCAATGCCGTAGATCATGACGTTGCCGCCGTTGGAATTCGTCACGTAGGCATATTTTCCGGCTATCGCCACCGAGCTCGGCGTGATTCCCGCTTTCACCGTTCCGTTGGAACGGAGCCGATCCGAGGGATTGTCCCTGTTTTTCACGACATCCGAAAACCTGGAATCGACCGGATTGGTCGGGGATGGACTGCAGCCCGCCAGTAAAAGAGGGGTGAGCAACAATAGTCTTAAAAACATGGAACTGCCTTTGCGCTGACGAATCCCGACATTATGCCGTTTTTATGGCTGCGCAAAAAGCACGCCCTATGTACAATGTTACAAATCGGTCACAAAAAACCGTGAACTTTCTGAACCGAAGGAAAGTCTCTATAGCGTGGACAGGATGAACCTGTACTGAAAGTAACGTCATCAATCACGAGGAGAGACATCCAATGAAGCAATCTGCCATCGCCTTGTCGATCATGTTCACGGCAGCATCCCTGCCAGCACTGGCGGGACCCAACTGGAGGGTGATCGACCAGGAGCGCCAGGACCATGCCCGGTTATACAAGGATCGGTGCTCCTGTCCCCAGAAAACCCAAGTGCTGAATGGAAAACTCAAGCCTGGATTGACAGGAATGCATGCATCGAAAACAAACCATGCAGCTTCCAGCCATCAAAGTTGATTCACTGACCTCGACATCGGAAATCTGAAACTTGTCAGCCCGTGCGTATTCGCACGGCAAAACCTCCGCCCGAACGCCTCCAGGTCGGGCATCCCCCCTGCTTAAAGAGCAATCCGCAATCTCATGCACGGAGTTCCATACACATTAAGATGTATTTTTTATATACTTTCTATTGACACACTGAAATCAGGGGAATATGATGCGTCACATATATCATTACTTGATATATTAGCCTTTAATAATGCATCCATAAGACATGTTCAAGGAGGAGGTATGAAACGATTTGGGCTGTTTCTGGTTCTTGCGCTGTTCTCTGCACTGACCTGGGCTGAGACGCGCGAATTCAGCATGACCATCGAGGAAGTGAAGGTGCATGTCGCGCCCGATCTGGATTACAAGGTTTTCGCCTTCGATGGGCAGGTACCCGGGCCTCTGATCCATGTGAGGGAAGGGGACGATCTGATCGTTCACGTCACCAACAATACCGGCCTGCCGCACACCATCCATTGGCATGGAACTTACCAGACGGGTACTTGGCAGAACGACGGCGTGCCCGGCGTCACCCAGGAGCCGATCCAGCCCGGCGATACCTTCACCTACAAATTCAAGGCCGACAAACCTGGAACGCTCTGGTATCACTGCCATGTGAACGTCAACGAGCATGTCGGCATCCGCGGCATGTGGGGACCGATGATCGTGGATCCCAGGAAGCCGCTGCCGATCGAGAAAACCGTCACCAAGGACGTCATCATGATGTTCTCTGGCTGGGAAAGTCAGGATGCCGAGAAGTATGGTCACGGCGGTACGCCATATGACGTCACCGACTACTTCACGATCAACGGCAAGTCCTTTCCGATGACGCAGCCCATACGGGTCAAGAAGGGCGACGTGGTCAGGGTGAGATTCATAGGAGCAGGCGGAGAATTCCACGAAATGCACTCCCATGGCCACGACATGCTGGTGACCCACAAGGACGGGTTGCCCCTCCCCAATCCCTATTATGCGGATACCGTCCTGATCGGCCCCGGAGAGCGCTACGACGTGATCATCAGGATGAACAACCCCGGGCGATTCATCTTCCACGACCACATCGACCGTCACGTGACCGCCAGGGGCAAGTTCCCGGGCGGAGCCATCACCATCATCGAATACGACGGCATTCCCAAGGAACCCTGGTACGTCTGGGCGAACAAGGACTACGATCCGAATTTCTTCTACAGCGAATCGATGAAACAGGGATACGGCATCTTCACCAGCCCGAGTTTCGCAGGCGAACCCATCGAACGGCGTCACAGGGGGCAATGAGATGAAGAAGGTATTGTTTGCCATGGCCCTTGCCCTGGCTCAGACGGCCTGGGCCGACGGCGGAATGGACATCCTGAAGAGCCAGTGTTCATCATGCCACAACCTGACCGGCCCCGCACCGCAGACCCTGAAGGAACTCTGGGCGAGGAAAGGCCCCGACCTCTTCTACGCGGGAAACAAATACAGGAAAGAGTGGCTGGTTCAATGGCTGCAGAATCCGACCCGGATCAGGCCTGCCGGGGAATTCTACGAGGATCACATCAAGCCGGGGGAAAAGCACGACGAGATCGATCCTGCGACTTTGAAGCCGCATGTCTCCCTGTCGAAGGATGACGCACAGGCGGTAGCCGATGCATTGATGACGCTGAAGCCGAAGAGCGACCTGATTGCGAAGGAAAAGATCGAGGAAGGCACGATTTCGAAATCGATGGGCGAAATGGTGTTCGACAAATTCCTGGGCTGCATGGCCTGCCACAGGATAGAACCCGATTACGGCGGGCTTTCAGGACCCGAGCTCTATACCGCGGGAGATCGCCTGCAGCCCGAATATATCGCGAGCTACATCAGGAGCCCTCAGGCGTGGGACCCGAAAATCTGGATGCCCAACAAGCATGTATCCGACATGAACATCCAGAAGCTCGTCCATTACCTCGAAGCATTGAGCCAGGAGAATAAAAATGGGAAATAAGCTGATTTTCCTGACCCTTCTCGCCTTGTCGCTGCCAGCCCTGGCAAAGGAAGCGGCCCGGGACAATTACAGGACCTATTGCGTTCAATGCCACGGCATGGCTGGAAACGGCAAGGGTGTGAACATCAGGGACATGTCGGTGCAGCCCCGGGACCATACCGACGCCAAGGCGATGTCCGCGCGTTCCGACGACACGCTTTTCAAGGTGATCAAGGAAGGCGGACTTTCGATAGACAAGTCGGTGTTGATGCCGCCCTGGGGGGATACCTTGAGCGACGATGAAATCAGGGACATGGCGCAATATTTGCGCACGCTGTGCAAATGCAAGTTCGGCGGAAACTGAAATTAAAGGGAGGAACGGATATCGAAATAGCCACTTTAAGACAAAGCTTGAATATCATCAACCATTAGAGAGGGGATTCACCATGAATGCATTCAGAAAGACAACGTTAGCAGTATTGACGGCATCGACACTCCTGGCAGTGCAGCACGCGAATGCGAAAACGGTCGCAGTGACCCTGACTGCCAAGGAAGTAACGCTTTCGGTAGACAACAAGGGCGCTACGAAATACGCGGCCTGGACCTTCAACGGCAGTATCCCTGGCCCTGTCGTGCGCGTGA
>JAJZVB010000062.1 GCA_021845885.1 Pseudomonadota bacterium | reverse complement strand
GATCAATTGGGCGGTTACCAACATTGTGATGCCTATTGGCTAATAGTTGTTGTGGACTTCATCGATCGGGCCCAAGATCAGGAAATTCAGATCGACAACTTTGAGAAGATCGCCTCAACAGTTTTCGAAAAGGTGATCGTTTACAAAACACACTTCGGCCACGTGTTGGAGGCAAATTGAAACGCGAGTTAACAGGACGCTCAAGCCGACTCGCTATGTCGGCGCTTCGCGCCGACTTCGCTCGCGGCTTAGCTTTGCGTTGGGCCTCACAATTCACGGTTTCCGAGAAGCATAGGGTCAGATACCGTCTTGGATGTCAAGCATAGGCTGATCCGATTTTAGGGTCGCAGAAGCTCAGGGTCAGGTCTCACATTCCAACGTTTTGTTGGAATGTGAGACCTGACCCTACATCTGTGCTACATCTGCTATGAGACCTGACCCTACATCTGCTACATCCTGCTACATCCCCGTTTCGCTTCTTGACTCCGGGCCTTCAATGGGTGACCCTGGTTCTCTAGCCCTTCCTTTTCGAACGGGGATGGGCGGCATCATAGACTTTCGCCAGATGCTGGAAATCAAGATGCGTATAGATCTGGGTCGTCGAAATGCTCGAATGGCCCAGCATTTCCTGCACGGCCCGCAAATCGCCGCTCGACTGGAGCACATGGGATGCGAAGGAATGCCTAAGCATGTGGGGATGGATATGCCCGGGCAGGCCCTGCTTCACGCCCCATGCGGTGACGCGGTACTGGATGGCCCGCCGGCTCAGGGGCCTTCCGTAACGGTTGAGGAAAAGCGATTCGCCCCCATCTTTCGCCATCCTGATGTCGAGCCATTTTTTCAATGCCGAAATCGCCATCCTGCCCACCGGAACGATGCGCGTCTTATTGCCCTTCCCGGTCACGCGAACGATCCCTTCGTTGAAATCGACATCCCGGATCCCGAGCCCCTTCAGTTCGGAAAGCCTCAGTCCAGAAGAATAGAACAGCTCGAACATGGCCTTGTCCCGGATCGCAAGGGGCTCTTCCGAATCGATGGAAAGGAATTTGTCAGCCTCGTCCGGGGAAAGCGCTTCGGGCAGATTTTTCGGCGACTTGGGGGGGCGCAGGCCCGTTGCGGGATTATGGGCATAGCCATGATCGCGCACGAGATAATTGAAAAAACTGCGCCAGGCCGAAAGCATTCTGGCCAGGCTCCTTCCACCCAGCCCCCGGCCGTGCAGCCTGGCGATGAAATGCCGCAATTGCTGGACTTTCAGTTCACGAAGCGGCACGTCTTCGGCCAGTTCGAGCAATACGCGCACGTCCCTCAGATAATTTTCGCAGGTCAGGCGGCTCAAGCGCCGCTCGTTCATGAGGTGGGACCGGTAACCCTCGAGATCCATCTCAGAAGCGCGAAAGGGCGGCTCCCACCCATTCGCCCATACGCTTCAAATGCAGCGTTCCGATATCCGGAGCGAATCTCTGGGGGTCTTCGGAAGCCATCACCAGCAAGCCCGTTGCGCGATCTTCCCTGAGCGGAACCAGGGCGAAGGAACGGAGATGCGCGCCGTTGGCAAACCAGGCAAGCAGTTCGGAAGCGGCATGATGCCCGCAATAGGGCTGGATAAGGCTTTCGGCGATCTCCATCTCGCCTCCGGAAGGCGCGGAAAACTCGGGAAGATCCGTGCTGGCGGCATCCATTCCCCAGACCCTGAAGGCGACATGGGGCACCGCGAAATCCTCGCGCAAGCTGTTTTCCAGGACATAGACAAGGGCCTCCAGGGAGCGGGCCTTGAGCAGCGCAATGGAAAGCCTGTACATTTTCTCCCCGATGGCATCGTTTTCTTCGCCGAACCTGATCAATTCGCGCAGCTTGCTTTCGAGCAGCCTATTCTTCTCCCTCAAGCTGATCAGCTGCCTCTCGCCGATGGGAATCGCCCTCCCGTCGTAAGGGTGGGGCACGTAAATGGTCGCCAGAAGATCGGCATAGTGTTCGGCAAATCCCGGGTTTTCCTGCAAATACTGGGCAACTTCTTCTGCTTTCATCATGCCTTCCTCAGTTCGATCTCGCCCTCAAAAACGCTGACGGCAGGCCCTGTCATCCAGACCGGATGCCCCTCGCCCTCCCAGCGCACAACCAGTTCCCCGCCCCGCGTGCTGACCCTGACCACGCTCTCCAGAAAACCTCTCTTGATTCCCGCGACAGCCGCGGCGCAGGCACCCGTTCCGCAGGCGAGCGTCTCTCCCGTTCCACGCTCGTAGACCCTGAGCCTGATATGCTTCCTGTCGACGATCTGCATATAGCCGGCGTTCACCCTTCTGGGAAAGCCGGGATGGGACTCGATCATCGCCCCCTGGCGTTCCACAGGCGCCGCATCGACATCGGCAACGACCTGAACGGCATGGGGATTTCCCATGGAAAGGGCACTGATTTCGATCTTTTCCCCGCCCAATTCGAGATGATAGGTGGATTTTCGGCTTTCCGCGAGGAAGGGAATGTCTTTCGGCTCGAAAAGGGGTTCGCCCATGTTCACGGTCACCTGACCGTCCTCCTCCAGCCTGGGGCAAATCACCCCCGAGAGCGTCTCCACCCTGATTTCGCGCTTGTCTGTCAGCTTCTTGTCATGGACATATCGCACGAAGCACCTCGCCCCGTTGCCGCACTGTTCAACCTCGCCGCCATCCGCATTGAAGATCCTGTACTTGAAATCGGCATTCCCGGAAGATTTTTCAACAAGAAGAATCTGGTCGCAGCCGACGCCGAAATGCCGGTCGGCAAGGAACCTGAACTGCTGCGAATTCAATTCAACCTTCCTGGAAAAAGCATCGATCACCACGAAATCGTTGCCCAATCCCTGCATTTTCGTAAATTTCAGCTTCATCAGATGATCGTGACTTTCGCAAACTTCCTCTTCCCAATTTGAAGGACGGCGGAGACCCCCTTTTTGAGCTTGAGCGCTTTGTCTTCGACTTTCTCCCCGTCGATCTTCACCCCCCCCTGGGCGATCATCCTGATTGCTTCGGAGGTGCTCGAAGTCAGCCCCGACTGCTTGATGACCTGGATCAGCGGCACTTCATTTTCAGGCGCCTCAATCGTGTATTCCGGAATGTCCTCGGGAATCGCGCCCTCCCTGAATCTCGCCTCGAAATCCTCGAGCGCGGCCTCCGCCGCCTTGCTGTCATGGAAGCGCGATACGATTTCCTGGGCGAACCTCACCTTGATGTCGCGGGGATTTCTACCCGCTTCGACTTCGGCTCTCCAGAGCGAAATGACGGCCATGGACTCGAATGAAAGCAGCTCAAGATAGCGCCACATCAGTTCGTCGGACATGGACATCAGCTTGCCGAATATCTCCCCGGGCGCCTCGTTGATGCCGACATAATTGCCCAGGGATTTGGACATCTTGTTCACCCCGTCCAGCCCTTCGAGCAGGGGCATGGTCAATATGCACTGCGGTTCCTGGCCGTAATGCTTCTGCAACTCCCTGCCCATCAGCAGATTGAATTTCTGGTCCGTCCCGCCTATTTCAAGATCGGCCTTCAGGGCGACAGAGTCGTAGCCCTGCACAAGGGGATAGAGGAATTCATGGATCGCGATCGGCTGGTTGCTCCTGTAGCGCTTCCCGAAATCATCGCGCTCCAGCATCCTCGCCACGGTTGAGGTGGAGGCGAGGCGTATCATGTCGGAGGAATCGAGCTTGCCCATCCAGCTCGAATTGAATACCACTTCTGTGCATTCAGGCTTCAATATTTTGAACACCTGATCCGCATAGGATTTCGCATTCTCAGCGACCTGCTCCCTGGAAAGCGGGGGGCGGGTCGCGTTCTTTCCGGTGGGATCCCCGATCATGCCCGTGAAATCCCCGATCAGGAAAAGGGCGTGGTGCCCGAGGTCCTGCAATTGCCTCAGCTTGTTGAGCAATACGGTATGGCCGAGATGCAGGTCGGGCGCGGTGGGATCGAAACCCGCTTTGACCCGGAGCGGCGCGCCTTTCCTCAGCTTCCGCAGGAATTCCTCCTCCACGAGAAGCTCTTCGCATCCCCTTTTTATCGCCGCCAGCGTCTCTGTCGGCGCAATGTTTTTTGTCCTGTCCAAAACAATTCACCCAAAATTCATATTTCTGTTATCATGCGCAGACACAGCAGAAACGGGACTGCCATGCAGCGCATAAAAGAGCTCATTCTAACGCAAAAACCGCTGATCCTTGAACGAAAAATCAAACTGCGCTGGCTGATAGGCGTCTCTTCCGTTCCGCTTTTCGGCATCATCGCAGCCTTCGGCTTTGCACCGAACTCCAAGGTCGGCAAGGTCCCGTTGCAGACCGTCATCGAAAACGTCAAGCTTCCCAGCCTGCCCCAGCGGGAAGACAACATGGCTTTCTGGCACGAGGAAAAGATACAGCGCGGCGATACGATCAGCAGCCTGCTTTCCAGGCTGAAAGTGGTCGATCCGGAGGCCGTCGACTTTTTGCGCAATTCGAACAATGCGCATTCGCTCTACCAGCTTGTTCCCGGACGGCCGGTCCAGGCAAAAACGGATCAGAACGGACAGCTGCTTTCCCTGCATTATCTGAACGGAAAAGGCGACGAGCTCATCGTCCAACGCACTGCGGAAGGCCTGCAATCCAGGGAGCAGTCGGCCTATCTTGAAACCCGAATCCTGATGAAATCCGCTTCCATCGGCAGCTCCCTTTTTGCTGCAACGGACAGCGTGGGGCTACCCGATTCCGTAGCAACTCAAATCGCAGACATGTTCGGATCGGATATCGATTTCCACAAGGATCTGCGCAGGAATGACCATTTCACGGTCATCTACGAAATGCTCTACAGCAAAGGGGAGCCGGTCAAGGTGGGGCGGATATTGGCTGCCGAATTCGTCAATCAGGGGAAAAGCTACCGCGCCGTTTATTTCCAGACGCCAGGCGGAAACGGGGGCTATTATACGCCCGACGGCAAGAATCTCAGGAAAGCCTTCCTGCGTTGCCCGCTTCCCTTCTCGAGAATCACTTCGGGCTTCACCCTGGCGAGATTCCATCCCTTCCTGCAAAAATGGCGCGCCCACAAGGGGGTCGATTTCGGCGCGCCCATCGGCACCCCCGTCAGGGCGACGGCGGACGGCAGGGTGGAATTCAAGGGCGTTCAGCATGGTTACGGCAACCTCGTCGTCCTCCAGCACCAGGGCAAGTTCTCGACGGCGTACGGACATCTCTCACGCTTCGCATCAGGGCTGCACAAGGGCGAAAAAGTCAGCCAAGGTGAAATCATCGGCTATGTCGGCATGACGGGATGGGCCACCGGCCCTCATTTGCATTATGAGTTCCGCGTCAACAAGGTGCCCATCGATCCGATGAAAATCGCGCTTCCAGGCGCCGTTCCGCTCAATCCCCAATATGCAAGCGCTTTCCGCATCGCGACGAAACCCTTGGCCCAAAGGCTGAACCTGATGCGCAATGTCAACCTTGCCAACCTGGATTGACAGGACCGCTCGATCCGCCTGCTATATCGGTCTGATGTCGGGCACGAGCCTGGACGGGGTCGATGCCGTGCTCATCGATTTCAGCTCGGGCCGGCCCGAGCTGATCGATCATGCCTATTCCCCCTATCCTGAAAGCCTTCGCGAAACGCTCCTTTCCCTGCATGCCCCGGGCATGGACGAAACAAACCGGGGGGCGCTAACCGCCATCGAGCTTTCCAGGCTTTATTCTGAAGCGGTTCTTCTGCTCCTGGAAAAAGCGGGGATTTCTCATCATCAAATCGCCGCCCTGGGATGCCACGGCCAGACCATACGGCACAGGCCCGAATCGGGCTATTCGATACAGCTCGCCGATTCCCCGCTTCTTGCCGAACTCACGGGAATCACGGTCGTATCCAATTTCAGGAACCGGGACATCGCTGCAGGAGGACAGGGCGCGCCGCTCGTTCCAGCATTCCATGAAGCGGTGTTCCGCAGTTCCCATACTCACAGGGTGATCCTCAATCTGGGGGGAATTGCCAACCTGACAGACCTCCCCCAAGAAGGCCCTGTCCGAGGTTTCGACTGCGGCCCCGGGAACATGCTGATGGATGCCTGGACAGGGCTTCATCTCGGCAAGCCCTACGACGACGAAGGGGAATGGGCCTGCAGCGGCAAGGTGTTGCCGAGCCTGCTCGATTCCCTTTTGAAAGACGATTATTTCTCGCAGCTTCCGCCCAAAAGCACCGGCCGCGATCGATTCAACCTGGAATGGCTTGAAAGCCGTCTGACGGGAAGCGAGCATCCGGAAGACGTCCAGGCGACGCTGCTTTTTTTGACCGCAAAATCCGCGGCGGATTCCATAGAGAAGCATTGCTCTGGCGCCCGCGAAATCTACCTTTGCGGCGGCGGGGCGCGCAACTCAGCGCTCTGGAAAGCGCTTGAAAACCTGCTTCCGGGGCGCACCCTGGCATCGACGGACAATCTGGGGATCGCTTCGAATCAAGTCGAGGCGGCAGCCTTCGCCTGGCTTGCGAGGCAGACCCTGAAAGGGCTGCCAGGGAACCTGCCTGAGGTCACGGGCGCCAGGGGAAGAAGAATCCTCGGGGCAATTCACCCCGCGTGAATCAGACCGAAAAAGAGGAACCGCATCCGCAGGTACTCTGCGCATTCGGGTTCTTGATGATGAATTGCGCCCCTTCCAGCCCTTCCTGATAATCGATCTCGGCCCCGACGAGATACTGGAAGCTCATGGGATCGATCAGCAGCTGGACGCCGTTCTTCGACATCATCGTGTCGTCCTCGTTCACGTTCTCGTCGAAAGTAAACCCGTACTGGAAGCCCGAGCAGCCTCCTCCGGTCACAAAAACACGCAGCTTCAGACCATCATTGCCTTCCTCGTCGATCAGCTGCCTCACCTTGTTCGCGGCGCTGTCGGTGAAAATCAAGGGTGTTTCGGTCATAGCATTCATCATTCTCTCCGAGGGGTTTATTGCATTATGCGATTCCGCAGATATCCGGTCAACAGATATCGCCAATATGACAGCGCTCCTGGCCGCGAGTTCATGAATTCCGGAATTAGGGTATAATTTCATTCCTACACCGCACCCCCCCATCAGTGAACTCATGAACGTATTTTACGAGGAAGACGGCGCCTTCAAGGCGGGTTCCGTGCTCGCCGACAATTCCACCTCGTTGCAAGTCGAATCCAGCCATGGCAAGCGGAGCAAAATCAAGGCGTCCGCCGTCCTGATCAGGTTTTCAGAACCGGGTCTTTCGGGATTCATGGAGCATGCCCAGAAGATCGCCGAAGACATCGATCCGGATTTTCTCTGGGAATGCTGCCCTTCCGAAGATTTCTCTTTCGATGCATTGGGATCCGAGTATTTCGGGCATTCCCCTTCCCCGCTTGAAGGCGCCGGCGTGCTGATCAGGCTGCATCATTCCCCGATGTACTTTTATAAAAAGGGCAAGGGAAAATACAAGGCTGCGCCTCCAGACGCGCTGAAAGCTGCGCTGGCGAGTCAGGAGAAGAAAAAAAGAATGGCGGAATTGCAGGCCGAGCTCGCCTCCCGGCTCGTGAATCGCGAGCTTCCGGAAGCCATTTCAGTCATGCTTCCCGATCTCCTTTACGCGCCGGATAAAAACGGCGTCGAGTACAAGGCGGTGGCATTGGCATGCGAACAAACCGGCCTTTCGGTTCCCCGCCTGCTCGAAGCATGCGGGGCGCTGCCCTCCAGCCACGATTATCACCTCAACCGCTTTCTTTTCGAGCATTTTCCCAAAGGGCCTCCTTCCCTGGAAAATTGCGACATTGTCGTGCCCGATCTCCCCCTGGGAGATGCAGAAGGCTTCAGCATAGACGATGCGACGACGACCGAAATCGACGACGCCTTTTCGGTTTCGTTCCTGGAAGACGGGCATCTGCGCATCGGCATCCATATCGCAGCCCCGGCCATCGGCATAGCGAAGGGTTCGAACGCGGATCTCCACGCGCTTAAAATGCTTTCGACCCTCTACATTCCGGGGCGGAAATTCACCATGCTGCCGCAAAGCGGCATCGAAGCCTTCACCCTTTCCGAAAACAGGATCTGCCCCGTGCTTTCCCTTTACCTCGAAGTCAATGCTGATTTCGAGGTGATTTCGACACGCAATGCCCTCGAATCGGTACCCATCGTATCCAATCTCAGGCACGAATCGATCGGTCAGGACTGCCGTTTCGCGAAGGAGCTGGACACCCTGCTGAATTTCGCGCAAAAGCTGGAAGCGCTGCGAGGGAAATCGAACAACGTCAACCAGATCGATTACAATTTCCGCGTCGAGAACGACCGTGTTTCGATCACCGAGCGGGAACGCGGCGCCCCGCTCGACAAGATCGTGTCGGAGCTCATGATCCATGCCAATACGGAATGGGCGAAGCAGCTCTCGAGTTCGGGATATGCAGCGATCTATCGCGCCCAGCAGAACGGCAAGGTCAGGCATGAAACGGCGCCGGCGCCGCACCAGGGACTGGGCGTTTCGCAATATGCCTGGACCACTTCCCCATTGCGCCGCTATGTCGATCTCGTCAACCAGAGGCAGCTCGTTTCGATGGTCGAAGGCAAGGCGCCGGCCTACGATACGGGAAGCGACGAGATTCCCGTCATCATGCGCGACTTCGATCAGGCCCACGACCTCTACAACGACATCCAGCGCACCATGGAGCGCTACTGGTGCCTGAGATGGCTTCTTCAGGAAAACATTTCGACGATGGCCGGAACCGTTCAGCGGGAAAACTGGGTGAAGCTCGACGGCCTTCCTCTGGCCGGCAAGGTTTCGTCGCTGCCTGAAATGCCGGCAGGATCCAGGGTCTCGGTCGTCATCACCCAGGTCGATCTTTTCGAACTCGGATTTCATGCAAGATTCCTGGAGAGAATCTGAACATGGGCGCGCGGATCAGTTTCTCTGCGCTGATATCGATTCTTCTGCACGCCCTTTTCCTGTTCGGCATCGCTTTCGTATTGCCCAAATCGCTCGAAATGAAGAAGACCTCCCCCCCGCTCGAAATCATCCTGGTCAACAGCAAGTCGAGAAAGACGACCAAGGCCGATCTCCTGGCCCAGGCCAGCCTTTCCGGGGGCGGCAATACCGCTGAAAACAGGCGCACGAGATCCCCCCTCCCCCCCAGGGAAATCAAATCGAATGACGACCAGGTCGAAACCGACCAGGAAAGGCTCAAGAGCCTCGAGGAGGAATCCAGGCATCTCCTGGCCAAAGTCAGATCCAGCGACGATCCCGTGGTTCAAACCGACAGAAAAATCGCGGACTCCCGTGACCTCGTGCAGAAAAGCCTTGAAATCGCCAGGCTGGAAGCGCAGATCGACAACGACATGGAGGCCTACCAGAAAATACCCAAGGAAACCGAAGTCTCGCCTTCCACGAGGGAATACCGCTTCGCCCGTTATGTCGAGGACTGGCGGATCAAGGTGGAGCGGATCGGCAGCCTGAATTTTCCAGAGGAAGCCAAAAAGCAGCAGATTTTCGGCAGCCTGCTGCTCGACGTCTGCATCAGGTCGAACGGCGAGCTCGACAGGATAGAAATCGTCCGGCCTTCAGGATACAAGATCCTCGACGATGCGGCGATCCGCATCGCCAGGCTCGCCGCACCCTATGCCCCGCTCCCCCGGGACATCCGGAAGGACACGGATATCCTTTGCATTTACAGGACATGGATGTTCACGAGATCCAACGAAATGGTGAGCCAATGACCGACCTTTATGCCGTCCTGGGCAACCCGGTTGCCCACAGCAAGTCCCCCCTGATCCATTCCGAATTCGCCAGGCAGACCGGGCAGGACATGGATTACGGAGCCATTCTCGCGCCGCTCGACGGCTTCGCCGCAACGATCGGAAGACTGCGCATGGAAGGCTACAGGGGCTGCAATGTGACCGTACCCTTCAAGTTCGAAGCGTTTTCGCTTTCGACTTCGCATACGGAACGCGCGGAAATCGCAAAGACGGTCAATACCCTGAAATTCGCAGAAGAAGGGGTATTCGGCGACAACACGGACGGTGCAGGCCTTGTGGCCGACATTCGGAACAACCATCATGTCGCCATATCGGATAAAAGAATTCTGCTGGTGGGGGCGGGAGGAGCCGCCTGGGGCGCATTGTTCCCTCTTCTCGCTGAAATGCCGGAACGCCTGATCATATCCAACCGGACCATTGCAAAAGCCGAAGAGGCCGTAAGGGTGTTTTCCTCCAGGGCTCGCCGCAAAACCGAATTCGCCGCCAGGGCATTCGACGCACTGGCGGGAGAACGGTTCGACATCGTCATCAATGCCACGTCCTCGGGCCTGAAAGACGAGTTGCCTGCCCTGCCCCAGGGGCTCTTCGCAGAAGGCTCGCTGGCCTACGACATGATGTACGGAAAAAAAACGCCTTTCATGACCTTTGCCATCGAGCAGGGCGCGGAAAAAATTGCCGACGGCCTGGGCATGCTCGTCGAGCAGGCAGCCGAATCCTTTTTCTTCTGGCGGGGCATAAGACCCGAAACCCGCCCCGTGATCGAAAAGCTGAAATCATGAAAAAGGCTTTCGAATGGGGGAAGCGCCTGCTCGCCCTGGCCATCCTCTTCATGCTCTTCTACCAGTTCTGGCTTTTTGCCCATGTCTGGTACTGGGTGAATCACAATCCCGATTCGACGGCCTTCATGGAATCCCGCCTGATCGAGATGAGAAAGACCGATCCGGATGCGAAAATCATCCATGTATGGGTTCCATACGGCAGGATTTCAAACAACCTGAAGCGGGCGCTGATCGCTGCGGAAGACGCGAAATTCCTGGATCACGAGGGGTTCGACTGGGAAGGCATACAGAAGGCTTATGAAAAGGACCTGAAAAAGGGGAAGATCGTGGCCGGCGGTTCGACCATCAGTCAGCAGCTCGCCAAGAACCTCTTCCTTTCAGGGAGAAGGACCCCCTGGCGCAAGCTCCAGGAGGGACTCATCACGGTGATGATCGAACACATGATGAACAAGAGAAGGATCTTCGAACTCTATCTCAACAGTATCGAATGGGGAAACGGGGTTTTCGGGGCCGAAGCCGCGGCATTGCATTATTACGGGATTGATGCGGCGCACCTCTCGGCCTATCAGGCTGCGAGAATGGCCGCAATGGTGCCCAATCCCCGCTATTACGACAGGCACCGGAATTCGGCCTGGCTTTCGAAAAAGACGGGGATCCTCCTCTCGCGCATGAATTCAGCGCAGATTCCCTGATCATGGGACGCACCTTCCACATTTCGGCATGACTCATTCGCGGACTTTCATTGCCAGGGTACAGGCTTTCTTCCCAGAATGAACACGGATACCAGCCCGACAACCCCGCCAGCAAGCCCCCCACTATTCGAGCGCCATGCGTGGCGGCATGCGGGATGGAGGGCGAGGTCGATATTCGCCTGGAAGGAAAAACTCTGCTGATCACACCTGTGAACGCCTTGCGAGCAGGCTGGTTTGAAGGCTACAAGACAGAAGCGGA
>JAJZVB010000061.1 GCA_021845885.1 Pseudomonadota bacterium | reverse complement strand
CGAGAGGATGGGAGATATAGGGGTCGCCCGATATCCTGAATTGGCCCCTGTGCGCCGCTTCGCTGAAGCGGTAGGCCGATTCGACCTGAAGCATGTCCTCCGGCTTCAGGTATCCGGCGATTTCCCTGATTGGCTGGCTCTCCTCGGGCAAGGCGCTTAAGCCTGCCCCTTGTTGAGGACTTCCAGCCCCACCTTGCCGGCGGCGACTTCGCGCAGGGCGATGACGGTGGGCTTGTCCCGGTCGGGTTCGACCATGGGGCTGGATCCGTTGGCGATCTGCCTTGCGCGGATCGTTGCGGCAAGGGTGAGCTCGAAACGGTTAGGAATGTTTTCGAGACAGTCGTCTATGGTGATGCGTGCCATTTCAGTTCCTTCAGATAAGCGCTTTGATCAGTTCCCTGTGGAAGGCGAGCTGTTTCGCTGACTTCAGCCTTTCGGCCCTGACGACGCTGAAGAGATCCAGCTTCGCCTCCTCCATGCTGTCGTTAATGATAACATAATCGAATTCATCGACATGTCCCATCTCTTCGCGCGCCGCAGCCACGCGACGCTCGATCACGTCCAGGCTGTCCTGGCCGCGCCCCATGAGGCGGCTTCTCAAGGCTTCGATGGAAGGCGGAAGAATGAATATCCCGATCGTCCCGCTCACCAGCTTCCTCACCTGGGCCGCCCCCTGCCAGTCGATCTCGAGGAGGATGTCGTTCCCCCTCATTCTTTCATCATCGATCCATTTCCTCGATGTGCCGTAATCATTGCCGTGAACATGAGCGCTCTCGAGGAATTCTCCCTTTTCCTCCATTTCCCTGAAAGTTTCCCTGGAAACGAAGAAATAGTCCCGCCCATGTATTTCACCGGGCCTGGGAGACCGTGTGGTATGGGAAACGGAAAGATGCACCTTCGGGTCGGCGTCCAGAAGCGCCCTGACCAGGCTGGTTTTCCCAGCGCCTGAAGGCGCGGATACGATGAAGAGGTTTCCTGTCATGTTCGATTCGTTTCCTATTCGATGTTTTGGATCTGCTCCCTCATCTGCTCGATCAGCACCTTGATTTCCATGGCCATCCTGGACACTTCGAGGTCGGCCGATTTCGACCCCAGGGTGTTTGCTTCGCGGTTGAGTTCCTGCATCAGGAAATCCAGGCGCTTGCCGACCACCCCTCCCTTTTCGAGTATCCTGTCCATTTCGTCGAGATGCGCCTTGAGCCTGGAAAGCTCCTCGTCGACGTCGATCTTGGCTGCGAAGAGCGTCAGTTCGTGTCTGATGCGATCATCATCGAGATCGACCATCGCATCCCTCAAACGGGAGACCAGCTTTTCCTGGAAAGCGGCGATCAGACCGGGTATTTTCGGGGAAACCAGCACGACCTTGTTCCTGATCTCGTTCATTCTTTCGAGAAGGAGCGCCTTCAGCTTCGCCCCTTCACGCATTCTCGTCGACGAAAAATCCTCCAGGGCGATTTTCGTCAATTCGCCCATTGCTTCGCGCAACATGTCCTGGGAAAAGGCTTCAGTTCCGAAAATGCCGGGCCAGTTCAGGATTTCCGAAACAGAAAGGCAGGCCGCCTGCGGAATTTTATTCCTGATTTCATCGCTCCATTGAAGCAGCCTCTCGAGCATCTCGGGCTCGATCCGCCTGTTCGCATCCCCTGCCCCTGACCGGTTGACGGCGAGCCTGCATTCGACCTTGCCCCGGCTCAGTTCCCCGGAGAGCTTTTCCCGAATCATGGGTTCGAAGGCCTTCAGTTCGTCCGGGAGGCGGATCTGGATATCGAGATAACGGTGATTGAGTGAGCGTATTTCCAGGAGGACCGAGCCGATTTCCAATTCCCTGGAAACGGAGGCAAATCCGGTCATGCTCGCGATCATGGATGAAAAGCTTTCTGAAAATTGCCAGTATAAACGAAAACCGGTCCCACGGCGCCACTCGATGATCGGGAAAGTAGACCTGCGCATAAAGCCCTTATATACTTGTCCGGACATCCAAAACGGGGGGGGGGACAATGAACAAGCAGAACATCGCCATCATCGGTTTGGGAAGGATAGGTTCCGCCTTCCTGGGCGCCATGCTGCAGAAGAAACAGAGCATCAATCTGGTTTGCGTGGCCGAGCGTGCGGAAACGCCTGCCAAATCGCAGGCTGCCGCCTCAGGAATCAGAATCGCTTCGCTCGACGAAATCGTTTCCATGGGCAATGCAATCGACATCCTTTTCGACCTGACAGGCATCCCGCATGTGCGCAGGGAACTTCGCGAAAAACTCCTGGAATCGAACAACAGCCATACGATCATCGCCTCCGAGACCGTCGCGCGCCTGATCTGGTCGCTGATTTCAGACGCCGACCTGCCCGAGATCGAGGGCCGCAAGACCGGCTACTGACGACCCAAAAATCCGTTGTTTTCCGCCGCTCAAGCGCACAGGAGGAGCATTTGGCTGACTCTGGCCGCAGCCTCCAGCGCGCCCTCCATATAGCCGCCTCCATAGCCTGCCGTTTCGGAGCCTGCCAGAAAGAGCCTGTTTCCCCACAGGGGGAGGCAAAGATTCGCATCGCCATATTCCGGATGGCCCTCGGGGGGCTCAAGATCGAGGGCACTGCAAGTGAAAGGCTCACTGGCCCAGTCCTGCATGCGCTGCTCTCCGCATTCGGCTTCGAGACCGAATACCTGGACGAGCTGGCTCGATATCAGCATCGTCATGCTTTCGGGATGGACCGATGCGCGATACCCGGGCTGCAGGGCGAAGAATCCGCCCAATGCCGCATGTTGCCCTCCTGCATCACAGGCATCGAAGATTTCTCCGAGTACGGCCTGCGAATGGCTGACGAAGGCATTTCCGGATTCTCCCGCCTGGCGCCAGAAAGGCGCCTCGTATCCGACGACGGCTTTCGCCTGACCCGCCATCCAGGTATGGGTAGCGCGCATGGCATCCCGTACTTTTGTGTCAAGCCCGGGTGCGAAATCAACCTTTTCTTCCAGGAGCCTGGGCGGAATCGCCAGAACGGCCCGCTTCGCCCGGACAATCTCGTTGACCCCAAAGGACCGGAAGAGCAGTTCCACATGAGTCTCCCTGCTACAAACGGAAACCAGCTCCCTTTCCATCCTGATCGATTCTTGCGGAAGGCGCCTGGCAAGGGCATCCACCATGGCAGCCATGCCTCCCGAAATCCGTCTTGCGCCTCCATGCACATCGGCAAGACGGACCGTAACCGGTTCCTTTTCCGCGTCCGAGAGATGCCGAACGGTCCCGATGTCGTGCTGCGGAAAGCTCTCCAGGCCCAGATCTGAAACGAGCCTCGCCATGCGCGGCTGCATGTCCGGCCAATACCAGGTCGGTCCGAGATCGAGCCTGATGCTCCCGCACTGCACCGAAAGAATGCGCCCTCCCAGCCGGTTGCGCGCCTCGTACAATGCAAAGGAGCGCCCCATGCCGCACAAGCTGTCGGCAAGCGACAAGCCGCACAGCCCGCCGCCGACGATCACCGTATCATGCATGTTCGATCGCCTGCAAGTCGACTTGGACCATCCCGTCCAGGATGCGCAGCGAGTATTCCTTCATCTTCCAGCCAGCGGGTTGGAGGCATTTCCCGCTATGCCCGTCGAACACCCATCCATGGGCGACGCAGTACAGGATCCTGCCGTTGAAATCCCCTCGCGCCAGCGATACCTTTTCATGCGGGCAGGCCGCATCGAAGGCCCTGGGCTGCCCTCCGTCCGCCCACATGATGACGATTTCCCTGCCCTCCACCCTGCAGGGAACCAGTTCCCCTTCATACAGAAGGGATTGCTTGCAAACATCCACATAGGCCATATCCGTTTTCCATGCTTTCCCGGCGCTTTGCCGATTTGTCGCATAACCGACCAAAATGACGCTTCAAATCCAGGGCAAGCAAGAAAGATGCCTTTCAGCATCCCGATAGTGGTCCAAATGCAGCGACGGGGTCAGCCAAGCCCCAATGAAAGGTCCCTGATGATGTCATTGGCTGATTCGAGGCCCACCGCGAGCCTCAGGAGTCCTTCGCCTATGCCTGCAGCTTCCCGGGCCTCGGGGGAAATGCGCCCATGGGTTGTAGTGGCGGGATGGGTGATGGTGGTCTTGGTGTCGCCGAGATTGGCCGTGATGGAAATCAATTTCGTCGAGTCGGCGATCTTCCATGCGGCATCCCTCCCCCCCTCGACCTCGAAGGAAAGAATCGCCCCGCCGGTTTTCTGCTGACGCTTTGCAAGCTCGTATTGGGGATGGGAAGGAAGCCCTGGATAATAAACCTTTCCGACCCCGGGCCGGGATTCGAGCCATAGGGCGATTTCGCGCGCGCTTTCCGACTGCGCATCCATCCTGACCTTCAAGGTTTCCATTCCCTTGAGGAAAATCCAGGCGTTGAATGCGCTCATGGTGGGGCCGGCCGTCCTCAGGAAGTTCCTGACGCCTTCCATCAATTCCGAACTTCCCAATACCGCCCCCCCCAATACCCTTCCCTGTCCGTCGAGGTATTTGGTCGCGGAATGGATCACGATGTCTGCGCCGAGATCGAGCGGCCTCTGGATGACCGGCGTGCAGAAGCAGTTGTCGACCGCAAGCCATGCTCCGCATTTTTTCGCGACAGCAGAAAGCGCTGCAATGTCGGAGAGCTCCATTAGCGGATTCGAAGGCGTCTCGACGAAGAAGAGCTTCGTGTTGGGCCTTACGGCCTTTTCCCATTCGGATGCGTTTGACGCGGAAACGAAAGTGGTCTCAATGCCGAAGCGCGAAAGGATGTTGCCGAAAAGCTGAACGGTCGAGCCGAAAATGCTCCTCGATGAGACGATATGGTCCCCTGCGCTCAACAGGCCCATGACGCAGGACAGGATCGCCGACATGCCTGAAGCCGTCGCAATGCAGCTCTGCGCCCCTTCCAGGGCGGCGAGCCGTTCCTGGAAGGCGGTAACGGTGGGATTGGTGAACCTGGCATAGATGTTTCCGGGCTCATCCCCCCTGAATCTCGCCGCTGCCTGGGCCGCGCTTTCAAAAACGAAACTCGACGTGAGATAGAGCGCCTCGGAATGCTCGCCGAACTGGCTGCGGTGGATGCCGGATCTCACCGCGAGCGTTTCGATATCGAAATCCTCTTCCATGCTCACCTCTCCTCAACGGTCACCAGATTGAGATCGAGCTGGGTGCTCGCCGACTCGGATTCCTGCGCCATTTCCCCGCCGCGAAGCGACTCGACGCTGGCCAGATAATCGGCGTCGACGTCCCCGGTGATGTAGTGGCCGTCGAAACAGGAGCTCTCGAAATTGCAAATGCCCGGATTGACCTGCCTGACGCTTTTCTTCAGCGACTCGAGATCCTGATAGATCAGCCTGTCTGCACCGATCTCCCGGGCTATTTCCTCGTCGTTCCTGCCTGTCGCGATCAATTCGCTTCTCGTAGGCATGTCTATGCCGTAGACATTGGGGAAACGGACAGGGGGCGCGGCGGAGGCGAAATAGACCTTCAAGGCGCCTGCTTCCCTCGCCATCTGCACGATTTCGCGGCTCGTCGTGCCGCGCACGATGGAGTCATCGACCAGCATCACATTCTTGCCCTTGAATTCCACCCCGATCGCGTTCAGCTTCTGCCTGACCGATTTCTTGCGCATCGCCTGTCCCGGCATGATGAAGGTTCTGCCTATGTAGCGATTCTTGACGAATCCTTCCCTGAAATCAAGGCCGAGGCGGTTGGCGAGCTGCAATGCGCTGGGACGGCTCGAATCGGGTATGGGAATCACGACGTCGATGTCGAGATCCCCCATCGTCTTGGAAATCTTGTCGGCAAGATGTTCGCCCATCCTCAGCCGGGCTTCGTAGACGGATATGCCGTCGATGACGGAGTCGGGTCTTGCGAGATAGACATATTCGAATATGCAGGGATGATTGGAAGCCTGGGGTGCGCAGGGCTTGCTGTAGAAATTGCCTTCCATATCGATGAAGATCGCTTCCCCGGGAGCGACATCCCGCTCCAGCCTGAATCCCAGGGTATCGAGCGCCACGCTTTCCGAGGCCACCAGGTATTCGACGCCCTTTTCCGTCTCGTTCTTGCCGAAGACGAGCGGCCTGATGCCGTAAGGGTCGCGGAAAGCCAAAAGCCCGTAGCCTGCGATCATGGCCACGACGGCATAGGCGCCCCTGCACCGCCTGTGCACGCCCGAGACTGCGGAAAAAATGATCTCCGGATCGAGATTGTAGTTGATCGAACACTCCTGAAGCTCATGGGCCAGCACGTTGAGCAACACCTCTGAATCCGAGTTCGTGTTCACATGGCGCAGGTCCTGCCTGAAAAGCTCGTCCTTGAGCTGTTCGGAATTGGTCAAGTTGCCGTTGTGGCCGAGCACGATGCCGAAGGGAGAATTGACATAGAAGGGCTGGGCCTCCGCTGAAGATTCCGAAGATCCCGCAGTGGGATACCGGACATGGGCTATGCCCATGTTTCCCTGAAGTGCGCGCATGTTGCGGGTCCTGAACACGTCGCGCACCATGCCGTTCGCCTTGTGCATATGGAAAACGCTGCCCTCGCTGGTGGCAATTCCCGCAGCGTCCTGCCCCCTGTGCTGCAACACCAGCAAACCGTCGTAAAGCACCTGGTTGACCGGGGATTTTGCAACGATGCCTAGAATTCCGCACATATTTGACTCACTTGTAGTTTAATTTCCTGTCACCGAAGCGCATATGCTCCGTCATGCCGGCCGGAAGACATGATCCCACGATGATCGCGCCGGTCTCGAGCATGTTCCTGAACTGGGCCCGCTTCCAGACTTCGCTTTCCGGAAAGGAGGTCAGCCCCGAAAGCAGAACCAGAACCATCACGATCAGCATGCCTCGCGCAAAGCCGAAAACGAATCCGAGCAGCCCGTCCACCCATCCCAGCCCGACCCGCTTCACGATGCCTGAAACCAGCTTCGTCAAAATCGCAACGCCGATCAGCGTTGCGAGAAAGATCACGACGAAAGCGATCAGGATTCTGAGCGGCTCTCCCGAAACGGGGAGCCTGTCCGAAAGCCATGGCGAAAACCGGTTCGCGCCCCAGAATGCGGCCACCCATGCGACCAGCGAAAGCGTTTCCCGAACGAAGCCGCGCACGACGCCAAGCAGCACGGAAAGAATCACGATCAGCAATACCGCGTAATCGACCGCCGTCATGGCTATTTCGCTTCGACCACCCCGTCAAGACCGGATTTCGCAATCTTTTTCCGCGCCATTTCAGCTTCGTTCCGGCTGGAATAGGGGCCTGCGCGAACCCGCATCTTGTCTCCAGCTGCTTCGACATAGGTGTCGATTCCCATCGACGCCAGCTTCTTCCTGATGTCCCTGATATTCGCCGCATTCGAGAATACCCCGATCTGGACCACGTAAGCTTGCCTGGCCGCAGGCGTATCCTGGGCAGGCTTTTCCTGTACCGGTTTTTCCGTAGGCTTTGCCATGGGTTCGTCTTGGGCGGGCTGGGGTACTGGCGCGGAAACAGTCGTTGAAGAAGCGACAGGCGGCTGGAAAGGGGGCGCATTGTTCTCTTCAGGAATCTGGATTTGCACATTGCCCACTGGCTTGACCTGGTCGTCGAACACCATGGGCAGGACGATGGCAGCAAGGACCGCAAGCGCTACCGCGCCGACAAGCCTTCTTCTCGCGCGCTTCCTGAGCCGGATTTCCTCTTCGGAAACAGTCTGTTTCGCCATGTCCTCTAGTCCCGCCTCGGCGGGATCAATCTCATGAAATCGGCCACCGTGTAGAACGAGCCGAAGACGACAATTCTATCATTTTCGCCTGAAGTCGCACAGGCGTGATCCCATGCAGCCGAAACCGAACAAAATGCCCTGAAGCCTTCCACGCCTTCCCTCTCGAAGGCGATGCCCAGCCTCGCCGTGTCGGCACCGCGCGGCACATCCAGCTTGACGATCAGCCATTCGTCCATTTTCCCCTTGAGCTCCCTGACCACCCCTTCGATGTCCTTGTCGCAAAGCATGCCGAAAATGGCGACGGTCCTGGCGGAAGGCATCGCTTCCAGGTTCATTGCGAGCATCCTGGCCGCCTGCGGATTGTGCGCCACATCGACAATGGCCCTGCCCAAAACCTGGAAGCGCCCGGGAAGATCGAGATCCGTGAGCCCCTGCGCTATCCTGGTGTCGTCGACGGGGATGCCCAGGGCATCGAGCGCTGCAAGGGCGGTTGAGGCGTTCATGAGCTGGAATTCCCCCTTGAGCCCAGGGAAAGGCAATTTTTTTCTTTCCCTTTCTCCATGATAATCCCAGGAATCGGCGTGCCTTCTATAGCCGAAATCTTGCCCGATTCTCAGCAGTCTCGCCCCGATGTTGCGGGCATGATTCAGCACGGATTCGGGCAAGTCGGGATCAGAACAGACGCCAGGCTTTCCTTTTCTCAATATCCCGGCTTTTTCGAACCCGATTGCTTCTCGGTTTTCCCCGAGATAATCCATGTGGTCGAGATCGATCGCCGTGATCACGGCACAGTCCGCATCGAAAAGATTGACGGCATCGAGCCGCCCGCCAAGCCCGACCTCGAGCACGGCAATGTCGATTCCCGAATCGATGAAGCATTTGACCGCTGCAAGCGTCGAGAATTCGAAATAGGTGAGGCTGATTTCCCCCCTCGCCGCCTCGACGTCGCAAAAGGCTTTCGTGATCGCATCGTCTTCAAGTTCGATCTTTCCGATGCGCATGCGCTCGTTGAAGCGGATCAGGTGAGGGGAAGTATAGCATCCGACCTTGTATCCGGAATGATGCAGGATGGATTCGAGCATGGCGCAGGTCGAACCCTTCCCGTTCGTCCCCCCCACCGTGACAACGGAAAAGGAAGGATGAAGCCCCATCCGCCTTCTCACCTCGATCAGGCGGTCCAGCCCCATTTCGATGGTTTTCGGATGAATGCGCTCGATATGCTCGAGCCAGGAGGAGAGGGAATCAGGCATTCACCGCGGGCTTGCGCATCAGGAGCGTGACCAAGTCGACCAGCTTGTCGCGCAATTGCCTTCTGTCCACGATCATGTCGATCGCGCCGTGATCGAGCAGGAATTCGGCTCTCTGGAATCCTTCGGGCAGCACTTCCCGAACGGTCTGCTCGATCACGCGGGGACCGGCAAAACCGATCAAGGCGCCCGGCTCTGCGATCACCACGTCGCCGATCATGGCGAAGCTGGCTGAAACTCCGCCCATGGTCGGATCGGTCAGCACTGAGATGAAAGGTAGCTTCTCCCGTGCGAGCCGGGTGAGCGCCGCGGTGGTTTTCGCCATCTGCATGAGCGAGAGCAGCCCTTCCTGCATCCTCGCACCGCCGCTGGAGCTGAAAGAAACGAAAGGCGCCTTCTGCTCGATCGCCTGCTCCACGCCCCTGACGAAACGCTCGCCCACCACCGAACCCATCGATCCGCCCATGAACCTGAATTCGAAGGCCGCCGCGACGCAGGGGACGCTCCTGATGCTCCCGGCCATCACGATCAGCGCGTCGTCCTCCCCCGTTTCATTCTGCGCGGCAGTCAACCTTTCCGTGTAGCGCTTGCCGTCCTTGAATTTCAGGCTGTCTATCGGTTTGACTTCCATCCCGATCTCGTAGCGGTGCTCCGGATCGAAAAGCAGCTCGAGCCTCGTCCTCGCGCCCAGCCTGTTGTGAAAATTGCATTTGGGACAGACATTCAGGTTGTTCTCGAGATCCGAATAGTAGAGCACCGCTTCGCAGCTCGCGCATTTGCTCCACAGGCCTTCCGGAACGATCTTCCGTGTATCGCTTTCTACCTTGCGCTTGATCTTGGGCGGCAACAGTTTTTCGAACCAGCTCATGGTCTCTCCTCGTCAATCGCCCTGCGCATCGCCGAGAGGAATGCTGAAACATTTGCAGCGACGGCATCGTGATTCGAACTCTCGATTTCCTTCACGATCCTGCTGCCTATCACCACCCCGTCGGCAATCTTCGAGGCAGCCTTTGCAGTAGCTTCGTCCCTGATGCCGAAACCGATGCAGACCGGAAGATCGATCGTCTTCCTGATTTCACCGACCCTCGCCTCGATTTCAGGAAAATCGAGGTGCGTGGCACCGGTCACGCCCTTCAGGGAAACATAATAGACATAGCCCGAGGCGTATTTTCCTATCTTTTCCATGCGCGCCCTCGAGGTGGTCGGGGAGAGCAGGAAAATGGGATCGATTCCTTCCTTCGAGAAGGCTTCGAGCAGATCTTCCGCTTCCTCGGGAGGACAGTCCACGGTCAGCACCCCGTCCACACCGGCCTGCTTCGCCTGTCTTGCGAATTTCTTGTATCCCATCGCCTCATAAGGATTCAGATAGCCCATCAGCACCACGGGCGTTTCGTTGTCCGATTTCCTGAACTCGGCGACCATTTGCAATATGTCCTTGAGCGAAGTGCCGAATTTCAGGGCGCGCTCGGAAGCATGCTGGATCACGGGGCCGTCGGACATCGGGTCCGAAAACGGGACGCCCAGCTCGATGAGGTCCGCCCCGGATTCGACCAGGGCATGCATGAGTGATACCGTCATGGAAGGATGCGGGTCGCCCGCAGTGATGAAGGGAATCAGGGCTTTCCCGCCCTGTCCATGCAATTTCCTGAAAGTCGATTCAATTCGTGACATAGCTATTCTTCGATAAAGTAATCAGAATCAACCCTCTTGATTTCGTAGGTGGCAATGGTTGAAACCGCAAGATTTCCTTATCAAGCTTGGATTCAACTGCCAACACATTAGTGATTTCTTGCGTACTATGCCCCTTCTTGTCCGAAACGAGCAGCGGGAGCATAATAGTCTGGAAATCAGGGATAGCCATTTCAAGCAAACAACAACCTGTGTCCCTTGGGTTCCGGGACATGATCCCCGAATTCAAGAGCCGTATCAATCCATAGCTGGATAGCCTGCTTGGCATTCATCAACGCATCTTCCTGCGTATCCCCGTGCGCCATGCATCCTGGAAGCTCGGGGACTTCCGCGATGAAAGCCTGGTCATCATCGCTCCAGCAAATGATTATTTCGTATTTCCGCATTCGTCAGACTCCCAAACGGTTTTTCAATATGATGGCGCGAACCTGCCTCACCTGATATGCCTTAGCCTTGGAACTGTCCTTTTGCAAATTGACCCATCAAAAGACGATCCCCGAGCGCTGCGCAACCGTGTTGATGTCCTTGTCCCCGCGTCCCGACAGGTTGACGAGCAGAAGCTGTTCTTTCTTCATGGTCGGCGCGATCTTCGCTGCATGGGCAAGGGCATGGCTCGATTCCAGCGCCGGAATGATCCCTTCGAAACGGCAGAGCGCATGGAAGGCGTCGAGCGCCTCAACGTCCTTCACCGAAACGTAATCCACCCGTCCGCTGTCCTTCAGCCAGGCATGCTCCGGACCCACGCCGGGATAGTCGAGTCCGGCGGAAATGGAATGGGTGTCCGAAATCTGGCCGTTCTCGTCCTGCATCAGGTAGGTCCTGTTGCCGTGAAGCACGCCAGGCTTTCCCGCGCAAAGCGGCGCGGCATGCCTGCCCGTCTCTATGCCTTCCCCCGCAGCCTCGACCCCGGTCATGCGGACTTCTTTGTCGTCGATGTAAGGATAGAACAGGCCGATCGCATTCGACCCGCCGCCGACGCAGGCGACGAGCCTGTCGGGCTGCCTGCCGAAAGCCTCCATCATC
>JAJZVB010000001.1 GCA_021845885.1 Pseudomonadota bacterium | reverse complement strand
GGTGGTTTCGCCAGATGACCTGAATGCTGCGCTGCCGCGTGTCATCATAGCGCCGCTGACCAGCCAGGGACAGCCTTTGGGTAGTCGCCCGGAGGTCATGTTTGCGGGTAAACCAGCGCGCATTTTGCTCGATCAACTTCGCTCTGTGGATAAACGTCGCCTGGCTGGAAAGATGGGTGAGATCGAGCTTTCCAAATGGCATCCGGTGTTGATGGAGATGTTGAGTTGATCACCCGCGGTACAAATGAAAAATCAATGAAATAGAGACTCTGGGCAGGGCGTCAGAAATTAGAACAATTGAAATTCAAGTATCAGCCCTTACCAAGGGCGCGCAACAAATCGCGCTTGATCTCACTTTTACCAATACCGGATGCTTCGTACTTATCTCCCTCCGGATCCAAATCAGAGCACGGTTCTAGGATCTTTCCCAAATTGTCATAAGAAAAATTGGTAGCAGTAATCGGCATCGATACCAGAAGCTCACGCAATACATCGAATAGCGCCTGAATGCCTACGGTTTTACGTAAGTAGGAGCCCTTTCCGGCAGTGGCCCAAATTTTAGATCGAACGGCTGAGAAGAAATTGCAAAGCAGATCATAAATGGCTTTGTCATTACTTTGAATATACAGCACACGTAACGGTACACCGTTAATCGGAGCAAGACTCTCCCGACCAAGCGCTTTGTTTTCCGGTCGACGGACGAGGTTTCGGTCTTCTTTTGGATTCTTTGAGATCAGTCTCAAAATACCATCCACAATCGTTGCCATGGAGACACGCACGTCCTCGTTTGCTTGCTCATCGGTATTAGGAAACAGCTTGTCGGAATCTGCTGCAGGAAAGATCGAACGAAACAGTGGCGATTCTTTTTCTGTGTTCATTAATCTTGTCAAATAAACAGCTAATGTCTCCGGAGACCAAAAGCGAGGAGGACGCTCATCCACATCAAACCCAAATAGCTCGTAGGCCAGACTACGATCTACCTTCTTCTGGTTAAAATTGATAGTTGCAAAAACATAAGCATGGTAAGGTGTTGGGAGTTCAAGAAAAACAACGCACAACAATTCCATCGCCCGCTCTGGGGCATCTATGGGTAGCTTATCGAATGCATGCAACCGATGCTGGCCATCGATAATAGATGCTGATCGTTCTGTGAGTGAGGGTATATGCAAAGTCCATGGGCCATCTGGAAGACCGTCGACTTTCCACCTACGGTCCGTGTTTTCCTCTAAAATATATTGGCCGTTTTGGTCATAATTGGCCGCCAGAATAATGGCATTGGGAAATGTCGCTTCAGTTGTGCGAATAAAAGATGCAATTTCATCTAAGCGCTTCTTATTTTCAAGGCGCTGCGTGCCAAAAATAGAGTACCCACCTTTACTATCGTCCGTTTCACGCTCCATGCGCTCCATAACTTCGGCGGGCTGAGAATACGTGATTCTATTCAAAACATCTGCGCCTAGTGAAAATGCGTAGAATGTTCCCAAAGGTTGAACGACTCTAATGGCCGGACGATTAACACCCAATATCTGTGGATATTCGCTCATGCGGGTAACCCAGTGCCATTCAAGTTAGAGGTTTCTGGCCTATCCCCACCAATCGAACCGGTCTTGGAACCATCAGGTAGAAACCGTTCTGATTTCATCGCAAAAGTAATCCAAATTACCACAGATAAGATCACCGAGAAGACTCCTGCCAACCACTCACCAGCGGCCTTCTCCCGAACAAGGGCAATTATTGCCAATGTGCCAGCAAATATGCATCCAACAACAAGGGAAACGCGCCAAAGCTTCGATAACTTGCGGCCATACACATCTAAGTCAAGCATCAAATCAACGCAAATAGGTGTCAAGGTAGCCATCGAAAAAGTAGTTAATGCATCGATCCCAACGGATTTAGTCGGCATAACAGCAGGTAGCCAAATGCCTGCGCCACCGCCTAATATGAGTACCCCAAAAGCATAAATTAAGGCTGTCCAGAAAGCGATCCAACTTGGAGTCATGGGAGTTTTTTTAATTTCATTTTCTTCTAAAGGTACCTCCTTTGTCATTGCGCCTCCCCTAAAAAGCCTTTACCTTTATAGGCTTCGAATCCTTCACAGTCATGAATACGCCAGGCGGGAGAGAGGAAAAGCTCACCCTGCCCCGAAACATGTTCTGGAGCACTTTTGTAGCCACAGCGTTCGTGTTGAAACAGATAGGCAATCCAATGTTTTCCATATAATCATCGCTCTTGCCATCGTAGTCATCGGGACTTTGCGAAGCAAGGGTAACCACCAAGCCCTTGGAGCGATGCAGGCGGATATTGTCGCTCAAGGCGTCATGCCTGGATGACAACAGGTGGCGTGCTTCATCCACAGCGAGAACCAGACGGATTGCGCGATGCCCTTCACTGTCTTGTGGTGCCTCTGGTAAGCGCTTCATGTATGTGTTTAACGCATCCATCAGCAAGAAAACCGCCAGATTTTTGATGGTGTCGTGAGCATGGGCAAAAGTGATAATCCAACTTTGTGAGAAAAATTGCAGGGGTGAATAGTCTGGCCTAAAAATCGTATATTGCGTCAGATCGTTGATGGTGGACATTACGCTGTCCATCTTCAAGTCATTCTCTTCATAGAACTGGTCAAGCCACGAGCGCACATCTTCCAGCGTTATTTTTTCTTGGGTTGAAAACAGCGGCTTTAGGGCTTCCCGTAGATTGTCCAGTTGTTTCGGTCCCAGCTTACCTTGCACCACATTAGAGAAGGAGTCACGAAAGCTCATCACTGTGTCAGTAGCTACCTCATCATTTTGCTTGGAGCCGTAAAACATATCCAACGGAATACCGTCCTCGGGAACACGCAGGATTTTCGCTCCCAATGTGTCAATCAATGCCGTATCGTTGGCCAAGTCACCCTTACCCAGGTCCAGCAAAATTACTGGTGCAGTAGTTTGTATATGGATCTGCTTCAATACCTCTTTCATGATACGGGTCTTACCAGAGCCGGACTGCCCCATAATTGCCATATGCGGTGAAGTACCCACACCATTCACCAGACGTATGTACTGTTCGTATGGGGCATCCATCCCCTTCCCCAACTCGACATGGATAGCCTTGGCTGTCCCAGTGAATCCCATCTCTTCACCACGATGTACCTCACCAAACTTGTCCGGCCTGGAAACAGTATCGGGCAGCATGGCCCGGCGATGAATCAATATTTCCCAAAACTTTCGAGGATCTTCGCCCGCTTCGTTCCAGTCATCCAGCAAAAGCATGATGCCCCGCTGCCAATGTCGCCTGACCGCATTTTGTAAAGTTGCAATCGTAAGCTCCGCTTTTGGGATGTGGTTCTTGATGTTAGTGATGAGTAACCCCACCCACAATGGATATTCATCCAATCCGAACAGCAAATCACCCTTGATAGTTTTCCCTTGGGCATCCGCATTTTGCGTAGGGAAATTTGGTTCGCCCAGCGAGCGGCCAATGGCAAGACGAGCGACACGATATCGCACGGAAAGACCCAACTTTCCTTTTAGCATTTCGGTAATTTTGTCAGCTTCAGCACTGGTCTGGAAATTGGAGACCAGCACATTTTCCAAACTGATATCACTCATCGCTGGCCTCCAAAGTAGGCGTTCTTGGTGGCTACTGTCATACCCACGCCATTACCGATTTGCTGGTGTTGAAGCAGGTATGACTGCGCAATGCTGTCCTGTAGCTCATTGTAAACTTGCGCGTCAATTTCCTTATCCTGGCTCAACAGAAATACTTGTCGACTCTTATCAGAAACCCAGTAATTCAAGATGTTTTTGCGGTGATTGCTGTCCAGGCGTGCCAACGGCGTATCAACCACCAAGGGTGCCTTAATACCGGAGATTTCGGCCAGCCCTGCTAGCAGCGAAGTGGCAAATAACTGGTCTTCACCAGCAGATTTATCAAATGTAATTTCGTCGCCTTCAAAGCTAATGAGACGGGATTTCCCTGTTTCATCAATTTCAATTCGCGCCACCTGCTTCTTATGTGATAGTTGCTGGAAAACGTTAGTCATGGCATAGGCTAAGCGGTTTGTCTTGAGCGCATAAAGGCTGGGAACCAGTTCCTCAATCAATTTGCATACCCTATCTGCACGAGCAACATCCGATTTTACCGGATTTGCTTTCAGAAACTTCTCATGTTCGCGCTGATAGTTGGCACGTTCGTTGTTGATGTTGATTTGAAGTGAGGAAACATGCTTCTCGATTGCCCCTAGTTCGTGCTGCTTCTGGTCAATTTTGACATGTATGGTACTCATTTCGGTATTGAGTCCGGCCAATGTTCCATCTCGGTCAATCCCCTCAATCTTGGCCAGACGGTTGCGAAGGTTGCGAATCTTCTCATGGAGGTTATCCCGCCGTTCCAGAAGGCCAAGTATGTCCTGAGCACCGATGCTTAAATTTTCCATCATGCCAATAACCTGCTGGCGTTTCGCGCCATGGACATAATCGTGGATGATTTCTTCCGCACAGCCATCTGGTAAAGGATAAAACAGGCTTTCCCATGCAGTTTCTAGGCGGTGTGTAATCGTCGTGTGCTGCTCGCTAGTAAGGTCAGGATTAAACGCTGGCGCATCATCCGCGAAAAAACGCGAAACAAATTTCTCTTTATCCGGTTCCAGGCTGTGCTTGCGGGTGTCCCACTTAATACGTTCTTCTTCAGCCTTCAGCTGATTCACATAAGCGTTACGAATTTCCCGTGAAATCAAGTGGAATGAAAGACTGGACCCCAATACCTGCTCCACATCGTCCTGGCATTCTTTCAGGTCAATTTCCGCGCGGGTCAATTCCTCAACGATGTCTCGAGCATTTGCAATATCGCCGCCACCACCCCCAAGTGCCATGATACGGTGCATCAAATTACTACGTTCGGTTTTGAGTACATCCAGTTCCTCATGAGTCTTCATTTTCCTCTGTTGCGATTCTTCCAGCAGTTGCTCGTGCTGAGTAAGTTCCTCCAACAATTGACGGTGTTTTTCTTCATCGACTTTTGGTACACCCTGGCTCTTGTTAGCCTGATACTGCTGCAACCTGGTTTCTAATTTGCGGAGCAGAACCACGCCAAGCAAACCTTCCATGCCCATTTTGATTTGCTCAACACGGTTATGGTCGGCCAAACGTTTCACTTCTTCACCATCAAAGAAGAAGAATGGTGCCAAATGGGCAGGAACAAAATATTGATCCAATATTTCTTCAATCTGATCGGCATTGCGAGTTTGGGTACGAATGCCATCACGGATATCGTAGATCAGAATTTCTTCATCTCTCCAATCGCCTTTGGGTGAAAAAAACCACTTGCGAGTGACCTGAAAGCCTTCATGCTCGTTGGTATTGATTTGCACCAATACACTCATGGTATCGCGTTTGGTTTTTAATGCATGACCGTGCAAGGCACGCTCAAGAAAAACCGGGTAGCCCACGTCACCTTTGATGCCAGCGCGGGCAAGGTGGATGATGGAGTCTTTACCATAGAGCCCAAGATAGAGAGCTTCCAGAATGGTCGTTTTACCGTAGCCATTCATCCCACCTATGAGAATGATGTTCTTGCCTTGACTGGGGGAAGGAAACTCAAAAACCTGATGTTGGTAGCTTTTGAAATTGATGAGTTCAAGCCGGGAAATCCACATAAATTTCTTTCAATCCATCCGGCTCAAGGCTTCGCTGATGGCGTCATAAATACCAAACGCCTTGCTTCTGTCTTGGTTATGGCGTTGAATTGCCACAAGCTCTGTGAACACATCCACAGGAACATTATGTTTTTGACACAATTTCTCCATTACGTCTCTGGCTTCGTTGTCCGACCATAGCGGCAGATCACCCAAATACACTTCTGGCATTATCCTATTCCCCCTTCTGAACCAGTTCGTCGGCCCATGTCGACTCGATGATGTCTATCTCTTCCTTGCTGATAAGTTGGCCGCCAAACTCTTCCTCCGTTTCCCGCAGACGGTCAAGGATCATCTTGCGCGCCTGAATGGTGAAAGGCCCTGGAATATGCTTGCCGGTAACAAGATCAAATTGGGTCCGGCCATTTCTGCGTTCCACCTGCCTGTATTCAGGCTTGTTGCGAATTTCTTTGAGCCAGTCCCGGAAGTCCACCAGGGCTTTGAAGTGGTGATTGCCGACATCGATGAATCCCTGAATGCTTTTATCCTTGTCGACCACGGTGCACGTCCAGCATCCGAACCGGCTATTGGACGTGCCGCACCCCGGTGCCTCATCCTTGCTCAACACTACTGGGCATTCGCCCCCTTCGGCATCCCGGTACAACTGAATCAGGTCTCGATGCGTTCCTCCCCATGGGGGCTGGCAACGGCCCAGTACTTCCCAAACGTCGTCCACCGTGAGATGAACGATTGGGCGATAAATGAACGCCCCCGGCAACTCGCTGTGCGGCGTGAGGTCCGACCCAGCGAGATTTCGAAACTTGTTGATGGAGTTGCGTCGACTGTCGCTTTCGTCAAGGCGCACGCCCAGTACCACGATGGCCGCGCCATGGGCGGATACGTTGTCCAAAATGTATCGGCTGGTCGGCAGAATTTTCAGGCGATCGGTACACCAGCGCATCGTCTGGTTCGGGCTGGGGTAGCCCTTGCCAATCAACAGCGCCCAGAAAGTTTTATCTGGAGCCGGACGGGTCGTCACGACCGTGACAGGCATACGAAAGCTTTCAGCCATGCTGGCAATCGCAGCTTGCACTTTGATGAGGTGCGCCATGACCAGCGGGCTTTCTACCTGAGTATCGTTGGATACCAAATGGACATGTCGCTTTCGCCGGGATGGCGGGATCTGCAGCAAGGCCTCGAAAACGGCCTGGGCAACAACGGTCGAATCCTTGCCGCCAGAAAAACCGATAATCCAGGGGTAATCCTGGACTTCGGACAAGTATTCCTCGCGTATGGAGTGGACAACTTGATCCCAAAAATCAGTCTCGCTCCCAAAGGCCGGTCCTGGGAAACCATCGGCACGAGCATCAAGGAATTCTTTAAACATATGCATCATCGAGGCCTGTTAGCGATATCGCAATTGTAGTTGCCGAACCCAAGAGCAAGACGGGCGCATGCCTTTACATTATCCCCTTTTCTTGGCCCGCTGGAGAAGATCATGTTGGCCTGCGGCGTTTCCTAGAATTTCGACAACATCGTCCACTGCTGCGCCCAGGATGCCAAGGGGTCCCGCCTGAATCCGCTTTTCGCGAACTGGTGCCATCGCCCGACAATGAAGCACATCAGGAGGTTCGCCTGAACCGCCTCGTCCAGATCTCCCGATATTTCCCCCTGGCTCGCGGCGAAGCGCAAGGATTGCTTGAGGGTGGCTTCCAGCCTGTCGTGAAGCTGGTTGATCCTGCCCTGGAGCCGCTCATTCTCGTTGACGAGCGCATCCCCGATCAGGACCCGGGTCATCCCCGGATTCTTTTTTGCAAATCCGAGGAGCAGGGAAAGCATGGCCTCGACCTGCTTCAATCCGCTCTGGTCTTCCGCAGAAATCTTGTTGATGATGCCGAAAAGGGTCTGCTCGATGAATTCGATCAATCCTTCGAACATCTGCGCCTTGCTCGCGAAATGCCTGTAAAGCGCAGCCTCTGAAACTTCCAGCCTTGCGGCAAGGGAAGCCGTGGTGATTTTCTCCCCGCCCGGCATTTGCAGCATCTGCGCCAGGGTTTGCAGGATTTGAAGCTTTCTTTCGCCCGATTTTGCCGACATGCTTCTCCTTTACTTGTATAAGCTGAACTGCCTTCTTGCCAGCGCCCTGATGGACGACACATTCATGTCGACGTAGGCGGGCCTGTGCAAGGAAGCGGTCACCCAAACCGTCCCCATCCCGAGTCTCTTGGCCATCCTGAGATTCCCGGGATCGTCCTCGACCATGATGAGGCTGGACGGTTTGAGCCCCATTTTCCTGAAGATTCTGAAAAATCCGTACCGATCGGGCTTCGGCCTGTATTTCGAATGCTCTATGGTAAAAACTTCATCGAAAAAGGCCATGATACCGAGAATTTTCAGCACGGAAACCGCATATTGCAAAGGGGCATTCGAAAACACGATTTTCCTTCCCTTCAGCGCGCGCAATGACCTCCCCAGCATGGGCTCGTATACCACCATTTTAGAAAGCTCGGGAAAATCATGGGTACGGCTCAGAAAATGGTCCGGCCTGGTTTTGTGATGGCGCATCAACCCGCATAATGTCGCCCCATATTTCTCCCAGTAATGTTTCCTCAAGCAATCGGCCTGTTCCCTTTCGAGCCCCAGATGTTCCTGCAGGTAATCCGTCATGCTCCTGTTGATGTGCGGAAAAACATGTGGCACTGCATCATGGAGCGTATTGTCGAGATCGAAAACCCATAGTTTTCGTGAGCGCATCAACTTCCCTTGATCAGGGTACCCACGCCTTCGTCCGTCATGATCTCGAGAAGGAGTGCATGGGCAACCCGCCCGTCTATGATGTGCGCAGTCTTGACGCCTTGCTTCACCGCGCCCAGGGCACAATTCACCTTGGGAAGCATGCCGCCCGAGATCGTGCCATCTTTGATCAGCTCCTCGACCCGTTTTGAATCGAGCCCGGTCAGAACGTTCCCTGCCTTGTCCAGCACCCCGCTGGTATTGGTGAGCAGAATCAGCTTCTCGGCCTTCAAAGTTTCGGCAAGCTTCCCTGCAACGAGATCCGCATTGATGTTGTAGGCTTCCCCGTTTTCCCCCACGCCTATCGGGGCGATCACGGGAATGAAATCACCCGAGTCGAGCAGATCGACGAGGGAGGGGTCGATTTCCTCAACCTCGCCAACCTGACCGATGTCGATCCATTCGTCGTCCTTTTCGCGGCTTTTGATCATCATTTTTCTGGCGCGGATGAATCCGCCATCCTTGCCGGTCAGACCGACCGCGCGCCCCCCCTGCTGGTTGATGAGACCGACTATTTCCTTGTTGACCCTGCCCCCCAATACCATCTCGACGACATCCATGGTTTCCTGGTCGGTGACGCGCATTCCCTGGATGAATTCGCTCTGCTTGCCTACCTTGGCGAGAAGGGCATTGATGTGCGGCCCGCCTCCGTGAACGACGACGGGATTGATGCCGACGAGCTTCAGGAGCACCACGTCCCGAGCGAAATCCTGCTTGAGCGATTCCTCCGTCATGGCGTTCCCCCCGTACTTGATCACGACGGTCTTGCCGTGGAATCGCCTGATGTAGGGAAGCGCTTCAGAAAGGATCTGTGCTTTTTCTTTTGCAGAGGATGGGTTCAGCGACATGAATGGCCTTGATATTGTTATCGAGCCGTCATTTTACACCTCACCAGGGCAAACAAAAACAGGCCGGCCTTCCGGCGGTCAATCCGAAAAAACCCTGTCATACAGGAAACCCTGAGCCTGGGCGCAGCCGTAGTCATTGAGCCTTTCCGCCTGTCCGACGGTTTCCACGCCCATGGCGACGACTTCCATGTTCAGGCTTTGAGCCATGGCGATGATGGCCCGTATCATGGCTGCATCTTCAGGACTGGTCTCGAGACCTGCAATGAATTCCCTGGCGATTTTCAGCGTGTTCAAATGGAACCGCTTGAGCCTGCTCATCGAGGTATAGCCCGCCCCAAAACGGTCGATAGCGAATCTCAACCCTTTTTCAGCGAGATCATGGAGCGGGCTTGAATCGCCCAGGTTCATCAGCGCATCCTCCGAAATCTCGAGCTCGAGAAGATTGGGATCCAGCCCCGTCTCTTCGAGGATGGAAAGGACCTTCATCTTGAAGTGCCCATCCCTCAGCTGATGGGGAGAAAGATTGACCGAAACACTCATCTCCGATCCCGCTTCCCGCCATGCCGCAGCTTGAAGGCAGGCTGTGCGCAAGACCCATTCCCCCATCGGCAAGATCAGCCCTGTCTCTTCGGCAAGGGGAATGAACTCCGAGGGAGGCACGAGGATATGCTCGGAGCGCCTCCAGCGTATGAGGGCTTCCGCACCGACCACTTTCGAATTCGAGATTTCCACTCTCGGCTGGAAATGCAGCATGAATTCCTTCCTTTCCAGCGCCTTGCGCAGACTGCTCTCCAGATCCCTTCGATAGAGCATCTGATTGGTGAGCGAACTGCTGTAGAGCTGAATCCTGTCCTTTCCAGAATCCCTGGCACGCTGCTTTGCAAATTCTGCATACTTGAGGAGAGAGGCTGCATCCCTGGAATCCTCTGGACAAATCGAGATCCCTATGGCGCAGGTCACGACGATCTGCCTCAAATCGACGACGAAGGGATGGCCTACCGCATCCTTGATGCGCTTCGCCAAAGAAAATGCGTTTTCAACCCGCCCGATGCCGGAGAACAGAACGGCGAACTCGTCCCCGCCGTATCGGGCAATCGAAACCTTTTCTTCCTCGGAAAAGCAGTTCGAAAGCCTTTCGGCCATGCCTTCAAGCAAGTGATCGCCCACATCCCTTCCGAGCAGCTCGTTGATTCGCGTAAAGGAGTCGATGTCGAGCATGAATACAGCAAGCTTGCCTCTCTCGGAGCGTTTCAACTCGGCTTCCAGGTTGATCAGGAATGCCTGCCGATTGGGCAATCCGGTGAGATTGTCGAAATAGGCGACATGGCGCATTCTTTCTTCAGCCTGTTTTCTTTCGGTGATGTCGCGAATCAATACGATCGCCTCTTCATTCCCTAATGGGATTGTCCTGGCTTCAAAATGACGCAATCCGTCTTCTTCCTGAAGTTCGAATTCGGTTTCCTGGACCTTCCCTGTTCCCATCGCAATTCCGGCTTTGCCGAAGACGGGAGGAATCAGGTTTTTTTCGGAAAATTGCCCCGACATCTGCCTGCAGTTGCCATTCTTTTCGACCAGGAAAAGTCGGTCCGGAATGGCTTCCAAAACCGATTCGAGCCTTCTAATGATACCGTTGTTGCGCATCGCGTGAAGAATACGGTATCCGAAAGCATCCCAGTCCACCGGTTTAAGAATGAAATCATTGATGCCGCGCTGGCAAACGATAGGGAGTGACTCCGGGCTGATCACCATGACGACAACAGACTCGGGTATTTTTTCGAGGGCCTCTTCCATACCTTCGCCCAGCAAGACCAAATCTGGATTTCGTTCCCCGTACAATCGGAGAGCCTGAGCCCAGTCTTTCGCCTCGATGACTGCGAAGCCAGAACCCCTGATTGCATTGGAAAGCTGGGAAAGCGCAGCCTGATCACGTTCCGCCACCAGAACAACCTGCTCCATACCCCCCCCCGAGCTCGTTTTGATTTGGGGAGATTATAAGCCATTGTCCGGATAAGAAAAACCCCTCGTTCGAGGGGTTTTTCCCGCCGGGGCGATTACTCTATGGTCACTCGCTTCGCCTCGACGGTTCCCTTCTTGGGCAGGGTGAGTTCGAGAACGCCGTCCGCGTATTTCGCATGGGCGTTCGCTTCATCGATTTCCTGATCAAGGGAAAAGGCGCGGGAAATCTTGCCGTAATAGCGCTCCGAGCGCAATACGGTCTCACCCTTCTTCTCCTCCTTCTCTTTCCTGGTCTCGGCGGAAAGGGAAACCAGCCTGCCGTCTATCGTCACATGGATGTCTTCCTTCTTGACCCCCGGAATGTCTGCATGAACAGTATAAGCCTTGTCGTCTTCCTTCACGTCCACCTTGATTTGCGGCGCCTGCCTTTCCACATCCAGACTGAAGGGTCGTACCATGAAGCCCCTGAAAAGATTGTCGATTGCATCGTCGAAAGGTTCGATCCGGAACGGATCCCATCTGGAAATGTTGGCCATGATGTCCTCCTGTAAAGTCTGTTCGGTAATTCAAATATAGCGGCATAATCCCGGAATTCAAGTCGGCCTGAAAAGCGGGTAGAATTCCCGATTTGACGGCGAAATCTTCCATGCATATCCATATCCTCGGCATCTGCGGCACATTCATGGGAGGCCTTGCGGCGCTCGCCAAATCCTCTGGACATCGCGTGACAGGATGCGACACCTCGGTCTACCCCCCCATGAGCCTGCAGCTTGAAAAGCTCGGCATCGAACTGATCGAAGACTACGATCCCGCCCAAATCAATCTCCAACCCGATCTCTACGTGATCGGCAACGCGGTCTCGAGGGGCAATCCGCTGATGGAAGCGATACTCGACCGGGACCTGCCCTATACTTCCGGCCCGCAATGGCTGCGCGAAAACATTTTGAGAGAAAAGTGGGTGCTTGCTGTCGCTGGAACGCACGGAAAAACAACGACCACTTCGATGCTTGCCTGGATACTCGAATATGGCGGGCTCGACCCCGGCTTTCTGATAGGCGGCGTGGCGCAGAATTTCGAACTCTCGGCAAGACTCACGATCTCCCCTTTTTTCGTGATCGAAGCCGACGAATACGACACCGCCTTTTTCGACAAGCGATCCAAGTTCGTGCACTACCATCCGAGAACCGCCATCCTCAACAACCTCGAATACGATCATGCCGACATTTTTCCCGACCTTGCTTCGATCGAAACGCAATTCCATCATCTCGTCCGCACCGTCCCGTCTTCCGGCCTGATCGTCGCCAACGGCACGGAGGAGAGCCTGAAAAGGGTGCTGGGTCGAGGGTGCTGGACGCCTGTCGAATGGTTCGGGAACGATGAAGGCTGGCATATCGATGGGAATGCTGATATCTGTTTCGGCGAAGGGAAGGAAGGCCGGCTTTCCTGGGATCTCGTCGGTGAACACAACCGCTCGAATGCCCTTGCGGCCATCGCTGCGGCAAGGCATTGCGGCGTGCCCCCCAAGGTGAGCCTAGACGCCCTTTCCCGATTCAGGAACGTGAAGCGCCGCATGGAATTGAGGGGCATTGCGGGAGGAATCGCGATCTATGACGATTTCGCCCATCATCCCACGGCGATTTCCAAGACGCTTTCGGGTTTCAGGGAAATCGCCCAAGGCAACCGGATCATCGCGGTCCTCGAACCGAGATCGAACACGATGAAAATGGGCGTTATGAAGGACAGGCTTGCCCAAAGCCTCGAAAGCGCGAACCTGGTTTTCTGCTACGACAAGGATCTCGGGTGGGACGTGAAATCCGCCCTTTCTCCCCTTGGGGCAAGGGCCAGGGTCTGTTCCGATCTTGAACAGCTGGTCGATTCGATCGCGACAGAATCCAGACCCGGCGACCATGTGATTGTCATGAGCAACGGCAGCTTCGGCGGCATCCACGAAAAGCTGCTCGCCGCCCTCCAGCCTAAGGCAGGATAGGGACGATATCGATCCCGGTTTGTTCTTGAAAACCGAACATGATGTTCATGTTCTGCACAGCCTGGCCTGCAGCGCCTTTCACCAGATTGTCGATCACGGAAAGCACCACTACCGTGTCGGAACCCTGGGGTCTGTGCACCGCGAGGCGGCAGAGGTTGGCGCCGCGCACGCTCCGGGTTTCCGGATGGCTGCCCATGGGCATGACATCGACGAAAGGCTCGTCCCTGTAGCGTTCCTCGAAAATCCCCTGGAGATCGGCGTCCGCAGCCAGCCTGGCATAAAGGGTGGCATGGATGCCGCGGATCAATGGCGTGAGATGGGGAACGAAAGTGAGCCCGACTTCCTTCTTCGCAGCCAGCGAAAGCCCCTGCCTGATTTCGGGAAGATGCCTGTGCCCCGATACGCCGTAAGCCTTGAAATTGTCCGAGGCCTCCGAAAAAAGGAAGCCTGTTTCAGCCTTCTTCCCAGCTCCGCTCACCCCGGACTTGGCGTCCGCGATCAGATGATCGACATCGACCAGGCCCTCTTCGATGAGGGGGAGGAAACCGAGCTGCACGGCGGTGGGATAACAGCCCGGGTTGGCGACAAGCCTTGCCTTCGATATGGCTTCCCGGTTGACTTCTGGAAGGCCGTAGATAGCCTCTTCGAGCAGTTCGGGAGAGGCATGCTTCATGCCGTACCATTTCTCCCATGCGGACACATCCCTGATCCTGAAGTCGGCAGCCAGATCGATGACCCTGACGCCGGCCTCCAGAAGCATTTTCGCTTCCTTCATGGCGATGCCGTTGGGCGTGGCGAAGAAAACGACGTCGCATCCAGCGAGAATCTCAGGGGCAGGCTGAACGAATTCGATATCCACCCTGCCCCTCAGGCTGGGGAACATTTCGCTGACTTTCGTCCCCGCATCCGAACGCGAAGTGATCGCCTCGAGCTTCACATCGGGATGCTTCGCCAGAAGGCGAAGCAATTCCACGCCAGTATAGCCAGTCCCGCCTACGATGCCTGCCTTGATCATGATCACCTCGCAATGATGAACTATAACTTTTTTCCGAAAAACAAAAAAGCCGCCAAAGGCGGCTTTTTGAGGAAGCTCAACGCTTCGAGAACTGCTTGCGCTTGCGCGCCTTGTGCAAGCCCACCTTCTTTCGCTCGACCTCGCGGGCATCTCGAGTCACGAGCCCAGCTCGCTTCAATTCCGTCTTGAGCGCGGCGTCGTAATCGATCAATGCGCGGGTGATACCGTGGCGTACTGCGCCGGCCTGGCCCGATTCGCCCCCGCCCATCACGTTGACCATGATGTCGAAACGGTCGAGATTGTTGGTCAGGACGAGCGGCTGACGGGCCACCATGCGTCCCGTTTCCCTGGAAAAGAATTCGTCTATGGGCTTGCCGTTGACGACAATGCTGCCCTTGCCGGGCTTCAGGAAAACCCTTGCAACTGCGCTTTTGCGCCTTCCGGTGCCGTAATTGTAGTTCGCGCCCATATTATGCCTTCACGATATCCAGGGGTTGCGGCTGCTGTGCCGAATGGGGATGTTGCGGCCCCGCATAAACCTTGAGCTTCTTGAGCATGGCATAGCCGAGCGGCCCCTTGGGCAGCATGCCTTTCACTGCCTTCTGCAAAACGCGCCCAGGAAAACGGGCATGCATCTTCGAGAAGCTCGTCGCATAGATGCCGCCGGGATAGCCGGTATGCCTGTAATAGATCTTCGCTTCGGGTTTGTTGCCCGTGACCCGCAACTTGTCGGCATTGATGACCACGACATAATCGCCGGTATCGACATGCGGGGTATAGATAGCCTTGTGCTTGCCGCGCAGACGATGGGCAATCTGGGAAGCGAGACGCCCGAGAACCTTGTCGGTCGCGTCGACCAGAATCCAGTCGTGCTGCACTTCTTGAGGCTTAGCAGAAAATGTTTTCATGAAGCCGATCCTAGATACTCAAGAGGGAAAGTTGCGAATTCTATGCTAGATTTAACCGTCATGTCAATTGGAAACAGAGGATGCGATGTATATTCGGCTGATCAGCGCCTGCCTTCTTCCCCCGCTCGACCTGATTCTGCTCGGCATGACGGGGCTTCTTTTGATCGGCATCAGGCCGAAGCTGGGCAGGGATCTCGCCCTCCTTTCGCTCCTTCTGCTCTATCTCATTTCAACGCCCGTCTTTTCAGACTGGGCCATGAAAAAATTCGAGGGGCCTTATGTCGCGCCTTCAGGCCATGCCGATGCCATTGTGGTTCTGGGCGGGGGGAGTTATTTCGATGCGCCCGAATATGGAGGAGAAAACACCGTCAACCGCGCAACACTCGAGCGATTGCGATACGCCGCCCGCCTCTACAGGATGACGGAAAAACCGATCCTCGTCGCCGGGGGCGCGCCGCTTGGCAATGAAGATTCGGAAGCCTCCCAGATGAAGGAGGCGCTTGTCAATGACTTCCATGTGCCCGTGAAATGGACCGAATCCTCCTCGAAAAATACAATGGAAAATGTCTCGAAAAGCGCCATCATTCTAGAAAAAAACAATATCCAGGCGATCTATCTCGTCAGCCAGGCCTGGCATATGCCGAGAGCGGAACTCATGTTCAGGCATGCGGGCTTCACCGTCATTCCCGCACCCACAGGCTTCCCGACTTCTTACAGGACCGATCTGCTGTCTTTCCTCCCTTCCGCCGAAGCGCTCCTGAAAAGCAAGATTCTCATGCATGAAATCATCGGCATCGCCCAGTTTGAGTTAAAATCATGATGTCGACAGATCGGGATAAATCATGAAAGCACGCGTGAAGTGGGTGGAAAACGTCAGTTTCCTTGGCGAAACAGGAAGCGGCCATGCGGTATTGATGGACGGCCCGCCGGAAGGCGGAGGGCGCAATCTCGGGCCTCGCCCCATGGAAATGCTCCTCCTGGGCGCGGGCGGATGCACCGCCTATGACGTGGTGCATATCCTGAAAAAGGGGCGTCAGGCTGTCTCGGACTGCATCGTTGAAATCGAAGCGGAGCGCGCCGCGGAGGATCCCAAGGTATTCACGAAAATCCACTTCCATTTCGCCGTCAAGGGGAAAGGGCTCAATTCCCTCCAGGTGGAACGGGCGATTTCGCTTTCCGCCGAGAAATACTGCTCCGCTTCGATCATGCTCGGCAAGACAGCAGTCATCAGCCACGATTTCGAGGTATTCGAAGAAGCCTGATTCAGGAAAGCTTCGACAGGTCGATGAGGGATTTCCCTCCGTAGGGAAGCACATCGATCAGGGGCGCATCGATGCGGGATTCGATCGCCTCCTTCACTTCATCGAATGCCCTCATTTCTGGAGCCATCCTGTTCGCCACCCATCCTGCGAGATGCAGCCCCCTCGATTTCAGGGTATCGGCTGTCAAAAGGGCGTGATTGATCGCGCCAAGCCTCATGCCCACCACGAGTATCACGGGAAGGCCGAGAAGCCTGATGAGATCCGAAGTATCGTGATTTTCGTCGAGGGGAACAAGAAGGCCGCCGATTCCCTCGACAATGACGACATCGGCTTCAATGGTTCGATAGGCATGAACGATCCTGTCCATTTCTATCCTGATTCCGGCATGGCTTGCCGCGATATGGGGCGCAACGGGTTCCGGCAGATCGTAGACACAGGAAATCCCCCTGGGCAGTTCGAGTCCTCCTGCCGAAGCAAGATGCGCGGCATCGTCTCCGCCCGAGCTGACCGGCTTCATTCCCGCCGCCCTTTTGCCCAGCCTCGAAAAAGAGCGTATCAATGCGCAGCTCACCGTCGTCTTGCCCACCCCGGTATCGGTTCCTGTGACGAAATATCCCTTCCTCATTTTCCGGAAAACCTGATGATATGACTGCCCTCGGGAAAGCTGCTGGGTTCCGGTTTCCATGCGTGCCCGTAGACCACTTCGAAAGTCGCGGGAAGGCGCCCTTCTTTCCGCCTCGATTCGTAATGCTCGAGAACGCGATGCCATGCGGTTTTTCCGAAAAGGCCGCGGGGTCTGCCCTGGAGGGCATTGTGAGCACCGATCGCCTTGAGATCCTTCATCACGCCCCTGACATCCTCATAGGTCAGGGTGATGTATTCCATATCCATGACAGGCATGGAAAAACCCGAATGCAGCAATGCATCCCCGATATCGTGCATGTCAACGAAGCGGTTGACGTGGGCACGGGAATCCTGAAAAGCTTCGCGCAATTCCTTCAGCGTATCCGGGCCGAACGTGCTGAACATGAAAAGCCCGTTCGGCTTCAGGATGCGGCTTATTCCTGAAAGGGCTGAACCCAGATCGTTGCACCATTGCAAAGCGAGATTGGACCAGATCATGTCCATGGAGGAGGATTGAATGGGGAGATTTTCGATGTCGCCGCAAATTTGCAGGGGCTTGTTGAACAGCCTTTTCAACCAAGCCGGACGGGCCTGCAGCAGCATGGCAAGGGAAAGATCGAGTTCGACGATGCGGGCTTCCGGATAGATTTCCCCCAGGCTGCGCTTCCCGGCCCCGGTCCCCGATCCTGCATCGAGTATCATCTCTGGCGAAATGTTGACATAATCCAGGCGGGAGAGCATTCTTTCGCCCACTTCCCTTTGCAATACGGCCGAACCGTCGTAGCTTTTGGCCGCCTTGTCGAAGGCCCGCCTGACAAGATGCTTTTCGGTCAGATAATCAGTGTCCATCTAAAAATTCCGCAAGCTTCGAAAAACAAAAATCTGGATGGGAAAGAATCGGCGCATGGGCGCAATCGGGAATGATTTCCAGTTTCGCATTATTCAGGTTTTCCGCGAGCCATTTCCCGGCACCCACGGGCGCCAGCCTATCCCCTTCCCCATGAATGATCAGGACAGGCTGACTCAATGATTTCGCCTTCGTCCTGAGATCGAGCTCCTGCAGCAAATCCAGCCCGTTTTCCAACTCTTCCATTTCGGTCTCCTTCAGTTCAAGCTGGAGCTTCCTGAGAAGCGCCCTTCCTTCTTTTCCGCCCTGAATCTGGAGAAAAAGGAAGCGCCTCAATGTTTCCTTCGCATTTTTTCCCACGCCATCGTGGAAGGCCATGAAAACTTCTCTTGAAATCCCGTGTATCCAGTCATTCCTCATGACGAAAGAAGGCGTGCTCGAGACAAGCGCAAGCTTCGATACCCTTTCAGGATATTTCCATGCCCATTCCATGGCGAGCTGACCGCCCAGGGACCAGCCGCAAATGCTGACTTCGCATGGGAAGCATTCGGCCAGGATATCGACCCAGTCTCCTTTCCAAGAACGGCTCAGCCCGTGACCGGGAAGATCGACAAGATGCACCCTGAATCTTTTCGAAAGCGGATCTGAAACGGCCTTCCAATATCCGCAATGCATTCCCCATCCGTGGAGCAGGACGACTTCCCTACCCTTCCCCTCGCTTTCAACATGCAATTTCATTTTTCAAGGCAGCAATCAATTGGTCGAGATCCTCGAAAGCATGGGAGGCGGAAAGCGAGATCCTCAGCCTCGAGCGGTTCACGGGAACCGTGGGCGGGCGGATCGCCGGAACGAGCATGCCTTTTTCCTCCAGCCTCGAACTCAAATTCAGACAGGCCCCGTTTTCCCCCACGGGGAAGGGCTGGATGGGCGTATCCGAGGGCATGAGGCTGTTGCCCAATTTCGACTTGAAATAGCCTACGAGTTCATGAAGATGCGCCCTTCTCCAGGATTCGGTCTTTATCAGGTCGAGACTGGCGAGGATCGCTTCGGCAAGCAGGGGGGGCTGGGCTGTCGTATAAATGTAGCTTCTTGCGCGCTGCACGAGCATTTCCACCATGCCAGGCTCTCCTGCGACGAACGCGCCAAAAACCCCCGCAGCCTTGCCGAGCGTTCCGACATAAATGATTCTCGGAGAGGAAACGCCAGAATGGGAAAGAATGCCCCTGCCCTCGCCCAGCACGCCGAAGCCATGCGCATCGTCGAGAAGGAGCCAGGCATCGTATTTTTCGCAAAGTTCCAGCAGCTGTGGAACGGGAGCGATGTCGCCATCCATGCTGAATACGGCGTCCGTTGCAACGAGCTTCCTTTTATCCCCTACCTTTGCAAGAAATGACTCGAGCGCTTCCATGTCGAGATGAGGATAGCGGTAAAGCTTCGCCCTGGAAAGCACGGCTGCATCGTTGAGGGAGGCATGATTCAGCCTGTCGCAAAAAATGGCATCATTGCGCCCGACGAGCATCGTCACGGCCCCGATGTTGGCCATGTATCCCGTGGAAAAAAGAACCGATGCAGGCAGGCCGACGAATTCGGCAAGCTTTCTTTCCGCCTCTTCATGGGCTTTGCTGTGGCCGCAAAGCAGGTGGGATGCGCCGGCCCCCACGCCATATCGCCTTGCGCCTTCGCATGCCGCTTCAATCATGGCGGGATGATGGGCGAGCCCCAGATAGTCGTTGCTGCAATAGCTCGCAAATCGCCTTCCATCGACCAGGACATGCGCACCCTGGGATCCTTCCAGTATACGGCGGATGCGCCGGAGGCCGCTTTCTTCGAGAAAATCGAGCGCCTGCCCGAAAGAATCCGTCATGGCATCGCATGCATGCCGAGCTTGTCCAGCAGCGCCCTGTCCCTGCCGACTTCCAGATTGCCGGTGGTCAGCAGCTTTTCGCCGTAGAATATGGCATTCGCTCCGGCAAGAAAACACAATGCCTGGGTCGATTCGCTCATTTCATTGCGCCCTGCGGAAAGGCGGACGAAGCTCTTCGGCATGGTGATCCTGGCTGCAGCGATGGTTCTCACGAATTCGAGTGGATCAAGACGTTCCGCTCCGTAAAGCGGCGTGCCCTCGATCTGGACAAGGTGGTTTATAGGCACGCTCTCGGGCTGGGGAGATTGATTGGCGAGCTCCGAGATCAATTCCGCACGTTCTTCCCTCGATTCGCCCATGCCCACTATAGCCCCGCAGCAGACATGCATTCCCGCATGCCTGACTTTTTCGAGCGTATCCAGCCTGTCCCCATAATCCCTCGTGGATATGATTTCGTCGTAATGGCTGGCGGACGTGTCGATGTTGTGGTTGTAGTAGTCGAGCCCCGCCTCCTTGAGCTGCTCGGCCTGCCCTTCCTTCAATAGTCCCAGCGTTGCGCAGGTCTCCAGCCCGAGTGCCTTCACGGCCCTGACCATATCGGAAACGGCATCGAGATCGCGCTGTTTCGGCCCGCGCCACGCCGCTCCCATGCAGAAGCGGGTGGCGCCGTTTTCCATGGCGAGCTTCGCTGCAGCCACGACTTCCTCTTTCGAAAGCATGGGCCGATTTTCCACCGCCGTGGGATGCCGCGCGGACTGTGAGCAATAGCCGCAATCCTCCGGGCATCCGCCTGTCTTGATCGAGATCAGCGTGGAAAGCTGGATCATGTTGGGATCGAAATGCGCCCGATGCACGCATTGAGCCCTGTAGATCAGGTCGCTGAAAGGCAACCCGAACAATTCCAATACTTCCTTGACCGACCAGTTCTTCTCCAACGAATCCTCCATCCATGTCCTAACATGCAACCATCATCGACGATGGGACGCAAAATTGTCAAATTTCGGAGAAATTTTTTTGAACAATTGCATAAATTTCATTCAAAACGCTTTCGGCGCCGACTGCCTGCTTTGCGGCGCCTATTCGGGTCCTGAAAACCTCTGCGGGGATTGTCTCGACCATCTGCCTCATTTGCCGGAAAAGCGATGCAGGATTTGTTCGAATCCTTCGGTCAGCCCGATTTGCGGAGCCTGCCTCGCGAGGCCGCCCCATTTTTCCCGAACCCTGGCCATTCTCAGCTATGAATTTCCTGTCGATGCGCTGATGCAGTCCCTGAAATATCAGGGCAATCTCGCCCTCGCATCGACCTTTGCAAAAATGCTGGTCGAGGCTTCGAAAGGATTCCCGAGGCCCGATTTCATCATGCCCGTTCCCATGCATCCTGCAAAATTGCGCGAACGCGGATTCAATCAGGCCATCGAAATCGGAAAAATCGCCTCAAGGAAAACGGGCATAGCCATGATCGAATCCCGGAAAATCAGGGATACGCCTTCACAGACCTCGCTCCCCTGGAAGGAACGCGAGAAAAATGTCAGAGATGCCTTTGCCTGCGAGCTGAAATTCGACTCCAGCCATGTCGCCGTCTTGGACGACGTCATGACCACGGGCTCGACCATCAACGAACTGGCGAGAATGCTGCACGGGCAGGGCGCGGGGGAAGTCAGCGCCTGGGTCGTCGCAAGGGCGGTCAAATCAATCTGAGGTGGGCTGAATATTGGTTTTGGTGAACCCGGGAATGCTCGTCCTGAGCGAATCCAGCGGATCCGATCCGATTCTGGCCATGCCGTTGAGCTCGAGCTGGACGAAGAAGGCGCTCGCCGTCTCCTGGTAGGCGATCGCGAAACGTTTGGTGACAATGCGCAATGCCCAGCAATCGGCATCATATTCGACACCTGCAGTCCCTTCGATCAACTGCCTGTTGGCCAGCGAATAATCCCATCTGCCCACGCCATGCCACCGCGCCGTCAAGGGCCACTGCCCGGAAAGATCGACCTGGTTAAGCGCATAACCCTGGGCGAGCACTGCCGCAGGCAACGCATTCGTCAGGGCAAGAGTATTGGGCGTGCCGTAGGCGTAGGAGGAAAGCGGAAGGATGGTGCGATTGTAGAGATAGCCCAGGTTGAGCAGCTTGCCGAATTCAGGCTGATAATGCGCATAAAGACTGATGAATTGCGCCTGCCAGTTGCCGGGGTTGTACTGGAGATAGCTGTCCACGCTCACTTTCTGGCTTATCGCACCGCCGATGGTCGCGATGATGTCCGATGTGGACGTCGTCACCGGGATCAATTGGGGCGACTGAAGATAAATGCGCTGCGCTATCGTCATCCTCAGGCGCTCGTCTCCTGTTTTCTCCTCGATGTACCTTGTAGTCAGGGCCAGAGTTAACTGGTTCGCATCGCTGAATCTGTCGTTTCCACTGAACTGGTTTTCCGTGAACATCTGCGCATAATTGAAATCCATCGGAGCTGAATCGAAATTCGGCAGGTTGTTCTGGTTCCTGTAAGGAACGTAAAGATAATAAATCCTGGGTTCAAGTGTCTGGATCAAGTCCTGGCCGGCAACAGGATTGTTGCGCTCGAAATAAAGTCCGCTGTCGAGACTGGCGTACGGAATGTCAATCGAAGAATTGGGCAGCCCCTGGGTATTGTTCGTACCGAGCGAATAGCTCGCGCTGTGCAGTCCTATTTTCGGCGTAAAAAAAGCCGCTGAACTGCGTATCGGAAAGCTGACGCTCGGGTTGAGCACAAGCCTTTTGCCGTTGACGAAAATCGGATGGCTGAAATCATCGTATTCGGCGCTGAGCGCTACGCTCGCCCCCGCCAGATCGTCCTTCGATGCATTCAGTTGCAATTGCGGCAAAGAGGCATAGGGCGCCACAACGGGCACGAACGGATTCGAAAGCGTCTGATAATTCTGCACCCTCGACGTGAAATTCCACCATCCTCCGTCATAGGTCAGATGCCCCTCCCTGGGCAATACGCTCTGGGAAGTCATGGTCACGAGGGGGGAAAGATCCAGGTAATAATAACTGTCGGATACCTGCTGCAGATTCAGTTCGCCCGACCATCCGCTCCCGAAGCTCTGGTTGTGCAGAAGGTTCATCTCCTCCCGCGTCTTTCCGGTGATGGCGTCCCTGGGCAGCACGTTGAAATGAGCTTCGCCTGAATAGTCCGGCTCGAGATAGCGGAATTCGGTATTGAGCATCGCCCCGCGCTTCATCAGGAAGCGGGGCGCGATCGTCGCATCGAAGTTCGGCGCGATGTTCCAGTAATAGGGAACGGTGATTTCCTCGCCGCTCGAAGCCGTGCTGCCTAAGATCGGCGCAAGAAAACCGGACCGCCTCCGGTTCCCCGTCGGAAAATCCAGCCAGGGCGTATAAAGGACAGGAGTGCCCTTGAAGGAAATGCTCGCATCATGCGCTATGCCGACCTGGTTTTCCTGATCGAGATCCAGCTCGCCCACGCGCAAAAGCCAGTCGTCGTTCCCCACCGGACAGGTCGTATAAACCGCCTTGTGCAGCCGGTACCTGTCCTTACCCTTGAATTCGATCAGATCCGCATGACCGCGCGCCGCCATACCTTGCGCATTGACCCCTTCGAGGCGGTATTCGGGCTTCGTCATGTATCCGATATTGGTGTTGATCTGCAGCTGCAGCTCAGGCCCCGTGATGATGTTGCCGTACTGCTCGATGCGGACATGCCCCCGGGCTTCGACCTCGTCGCTCGCTTTGAGATATTTTATCCAGTCGGCCAGGACGGATTGGCCGCGCTTCCTGAGTTCGGCATGTCCCGTCGCCTCGAAATCCCTGTCCTGATGCCCGGCTATGCGATCGGCCCTGATATAGATCGGGAGATCCTCCTTGCCCGAAGGCGAAAGCATTTCCTCGGAAAGCCCGCTTCCGTCGGCGCAGGCACAGCAGGGAAACAGGCACAGCAGGGAAAGGAAAACGGGTTTGAAATTGTACATCGGGTTTGGATTGATCGTTTGGTGATAAAATCTCACAATTTCACCATTATGGCAATCGGACGGACGAATTGGAAAGACAAAAGCTTATCGAAACCTGGCTGAATGAGCAGTTTCCTGAAAAAACATTCTCCCTCCGATCCGCCTCTTCCGACGCGAGCTTCCGCCGCTATTTCCGGGCAAGCTTTCCCGACTCCACCCTCATCGTGATGGATGCCCCGCCTTCCCGCGAGGACTGCCGCCCTTTCCTGAAAATCGCGCAGCTCTTCTCGGAAGCCGGAGTCCATCTGCCCAAGGTGATCTCTCGGGATCTCGGGAAAGGGCTCCTCCTCCTCTCGGACATGGGAAACACCACTTATCTCGACGCATTGGATGAGAACAGTGCCGATCTCCTCTACAGGGATGCAACGGATTCGCTCATCAAAATCCAGCTGGCGAGCCGCCCCGGCATCCTTCCCGAATATGACGAAACCCTCCTTCTCAGGGAAATGCGTCTTTTCCGTGAATGGTATCTGGAGCGGCACCTAGGCCTGGAGATCGGGAAGGAAAAGGAAGCGATGCTTGAAACGGTCTTTTCCAGGATACTCGAAAACGCCCTTTCACAGCCGAAAGTCTATGTCCACCGCGATTATCATTCGCGCAACCTGATGGTGACCGAACCGAACCCCGGCATTCTCGATTTCCAGGACGCAGTCTACGGCCCCATCACTTACGATCTCGTCTCCCTTTTCAGGGATGCCTACATCGGATGGGAAGAGGAGAAAGTACTCGACTGGGTGATCCGCTACTGGGAAAAAGCCAGGAAAGCCGGGCTTCCCGTCCATTCCGATTTCGCCGAATTCTACCGGGATTTCGAATGGATGGGCGCGCAAAGACAGCTCAAGGTCGCCGGAATCTTTTCCCGACTTCATCATCGCGACGGAAAGGCCCGGTATCTCGAAGACATTCCGCTCGTCCTTTCCTATCTGAAGAAGACCTGCGCGCGTTATGCGGAACTTTCCCCCCTGCTGCGCCTCGTCGAAAAAATGGAAGCGAGAACCACGTTTTGAAGGCGATGATTCTTGCCGCCGGGCGCGGAGAAAGGATGCGCCCCCTGACGGACAGCATTCCGAAGCCGCTTCTCGAAGTCAGGGGAAAGCCCTTGATCGTCTGGCAGATCGAATCCCTGGTCAGATCGGGGATCAGGGAAATCGTGATCAATCTCGCCCATCTCGGCGACCAGATCGAGAAAAAGCTGGGAGACGGCCGATGCTGCGGCGTCAGCATCCTTTATTCTTGCGAGGAGAAAGCGCTCGAGACCGCAGGCGGAATCGCCAACGCGATCCATCTTCTCGGGAAGTCGCCCTTCCTGGCCGTGAATTCGGACATTTATTGCGACTTCGATTATTCAAGGCTAAACCGTTCCCCCCTTGAATCGATGCTCGCCCATCTCGTTCTGGTCGACAATCCCGGACACCATCCCGAAGGGGATTTCTCGCTTTGCAAAGGAAAAGTATTGCCGGCCTGGGGGAAAACGCTGACCTTCAGCGGGATCGGCGTGTACCGCCCCGAACTTTTCACCGGAATCCATCCGGGGCAGGCGGCGAAGCTGGGGGATCTCCTGAAAGACGCGATTCAGGGCGGAAAAGTCACGGGCATTCGCCACGGAGGAATCTGGGTCGATGTCGGAACGCCGGAGCGCCTCTTCCAACTCAATTCTGGTGATAAAATCGGATCATGAAAGAATATTCCGTCCATCTGGAAAGAAGAAGACGCCTTCTCGAAAAATCAGAAGGCGTCGTGATCCTGCCCACGTCAGGCCATCCTGTCCGCAACCGGGATTCGCATTATCCTTACCGGTTCGACAGCTATTTCTACTATCTGACCGGATTTCAGGAACCCGATTCCGTGCTCGTCATGGCTTCGGGAAAGAGCATTCTTTTCTGCAGGGAAAAGGATCCCGATCGCGAAATCTGGGACGGCTACCGGTTCGGGCCTGAAAAGGCAAAGGAAGTTTTCCTTTTCGACGAAACCCATCCGATATCGGAATTCGAAGACCTGCTCCCCAAATACCTCGCCGACCAGCCTGCCGTCCATTATCCCCTGGGGGCGGACGAGAAATGGGACGGGAGGGTGCTTTCGGCGCTGAATGCGGTGAGGAACCTGGTCAGAAGCGGAATTTCATCCCCTTCCGAAATCCGGGATATCCGCCCTGAAATCGACGAAATGCGGCTCATCAAGGACGATCATGAAATCCGAATCATGAGGCGCGCGGCTTCCATCGCCTCAAGCGCGCACCGCATCGCGATGAAATCGGCAAGGCCCGGCATGATGGAATATGGGGTCGAAGCCGAACTGCTCGGGGAATTCCGGAGAAACGGCGCCCAGGCGCCTTCCTACACGCCGATCGTGGCGGGAGGGGGCAATGCCTGCATCCTGCATTATGTCGACAACAATGCGGTGTTGAAGTCGGGAGATCTCCTGCTGATCGATGCGGGATGCGAACTGGACGGCTATGCTTCGGACATCACCCGAACCTTTCCGGTCAACGGGAAATTCACGCCCGAACAGAAGGAAATCTACGAACTGGTTTTGAAAGCCCAGGCGGCAGCGCTTTCGGAAGTGAAACCCGGGGCTTCCTGGCAGAGCCCTCACGATGCGGCCGTGCGGATTTTGGCGCAAGGGTTCGTCGATCTCGGACTGTGCAAGGGGAGCGTGGATGACGTGATCGAATCCGGCGACTACAGGCGATTCTACATGCACAGGACCGGGCACTGGCTGGGGCTCGACGTGCATGACGCCGGAAGCTACAAGACCGGGGGAAACTGGCGCATGCTCGAGCCGGGGATGGTGCTCACCGTGGAACCCGGGTGCTACGTCAGGCCTGCGGAAGGCGTTCCGGAATGCTTCTGGAACATCGGGATACGCATCGAGGACGACGTCCATGTGACGACAAACGGGCATGAAATCCTGAGCCTGGAAGCGCCGAAAACCGTGTCCGAAATCGAGGAGTGGATGGCCTCATGAGCGAAAGGATCGATGTCCTCGTCATAGGCGGAGGGCCCGTGGGGGCCGCTCTCGCGCTTTCCCTGCAGGGATCTCCCGTTTCAGTCACGGTGCTCGAAGCCAGATCCTCCCCCGCACCGGACCCGAGGATGCTCGCCCTTTCCTATGGCAGCAAACTGTTTCTCGAGCGCATACGCGCCTGGCAAGGCATTCACGACGCGACCCCCATCAATACCATCCATGTCTCCCAAAAAGGGGGATTCGGCAGAACGGTGCTGACGGCTGAAGAATCGGGCGTGCCTTCGCTGGGCTATGTCGTCAGCTATCCGGACATTCACCGTGCGCTCGTTTCGGGACTGGATACGGAAACCTATCTGGAAGGCGCCTGCGCAGGCGAAATCGACCTTTCCGAAGAAGAGGGCGTTGTCGATTTCGACTATCAAGGCCAGCGCAGGCGTATCGCGGCGAAGCTCGTCGTGATGGCTGACGGAGGGAAGCTCGTCGAGCATGTGAAGGGGATAAGCCTGGACAGTCGGGAATACGGCCAGTGGGCGATCATCGGACAGGTCAGGACCGAAAAGCCCCATGGAAACACCGCCTATGAGCGCTTCACGCCGGAAGGGCCGCTGGCATTGCTCCCCTGCCGGGACGGCTTCTCCCTCGTATGGACGACAAGCCCGGAAACGGCCCGTGAAATACTCTCGCTGGAAAAGGAAAAATTCCTTGAAAAACTGCACGATCACTTCGGTGGAAGGCTGGGGGAATTCGTCGATGCGGGGGCCATGTCGGGCTTTCCGCTCGTGCTCAAATACGCCACCCCTTCCGTATCGAAGCATCTCGCCCTGATCGGCAATGCTTCGCAAACCCTGCATCCGGTATCGGGGCAGGGACTCAACCTCGGCCTGCGCGATGTCGCAACGCTTTCAAGGGTCGTCATGGGGGCTGAAGAAATCGGTTCTGGAGCCATGCTCGGAAATTATGCCGGCATGCGCAAGATGGACCGGGAAAGCGGAATATGCTTCACCGACTCGCTGATCAGGATTTTTTCCAACGAAATTTCCCCGCTGCGCATGGGGCGCGGAATGGCCCTGGCTTCCATGGACTGCCTTCCCCCCTTCAGGAAATGGTTTTCGAGGAAAATGATGTTCGGCATCCGTACCGGTTCCATTTTGTGAAAGAACCTGGAAAAGTTTACAATGACGTCTTTTTCTCGAAAAATGCACCCGTGAGAATCGGCCCTTACCAGTTCAGAAACAACCTGATCGTCGCCCCCATGGCTGGCGTCACGGACAGGCCTTTCCGCCAGCTTTGCAAGGCGATGGGAGCGGGCATGGCCGTATCCGAAATGGTTTCCAGCAATTCGCTGCTCTGGGGAAGCGACAAGACCAGAAGACGCGCGAACCACGAAGGGGAAGTCGAGCCGATTTCCGTGCAGATTGCCGGGGCCGATCCCGCCATGATGGCAGACGCGGCCAGATACAATGTCGGCAACGGCGCACAGGTCATCGACATCAACATGGGCTGCCCGGCCAAGAAAATTTGCAACGTGATGGCGGGATCCGCGCTCTTGCAGAATGAACCCCTTGTCGAAAAAATCCTCGATGCCGTCGTCAATGCGGTGGACGTGCCTGTCACCCTGAAAATCAGGACGGGATGGGACAGGGAGAGCCGCAATGCCTTGAAGATCGCGAAAATCGCCGAGAATGCGGGCATCCAGGCGCTCGCCATTCACGGCAGGACGCGTGCCTGCGGTTATACGGGGAACGCGGAATACGACACGATCGCCCTGGTCAAGGCCGAAATCGGTATTCCCGTGATCGCAAACGGGGACATCACTTCCCCGGAAAAGGCGAAACATGTGCTCGAAAAAACCGGGGCGGACGCCCTGATGATCGGCCGGGCAGCCCAGGGAAGGCCCTGGATATTCCGGGAAATCTCCCACTATCTCGAAACCGGGGAAAATCTTCCCCAACCTGAGGTTTCGGAAATCCACTTCATCCTGAAGCAGCATCTTCAGGATCTCTTCGGATTTTACGGCGAATCGACCGGAGTGCGCGTCGCGAGAAAGCATATCTCCTGGTACACGAAGGGACTGGTGGGTTCGGCCCAGTTCAGGCATGCCATGAACCAGATCCAGTCCTGCCAGGAACAGCTCGATTACATCGACGCTTTTTTCAACGAACTGGGGGCGAAGAATCAACGCCTGGTTTATTCCGCCCCGGAGGACGAAAAATGGGCGGCATGAAAGGGGAAAACGACATCGGGACCAGCGTGCGCAAGGCGGTGGAAACCTATTTCAACGACCTCGAGGGGGAAAAACCCTGTGCGCTCTATGACATGGTGATCCGCTGCGTGGAAAAACCCCTGATCGAACTGGCATTGAGCCATACCAAGGGCAATCAGACCCGCGCTGCGGAATTGCTCGGCTTGAACAGAAACACGCTCAGAAAAAAAATGCAGGATCTCAATATTTCCTGAATCATCAACTTACAGATTCGCCATCATGACTTCGATCACTCAGGCGCTGATCAGCGTTTCCAACAAAACAGGCATCAAAGAATTCGCATCCTCCCTTCACGAAATGGGCGTAAGAATCCTCTCTACGGGGGGAACGGCCAAACTTCTTTCCGAATCGGGCATACCGGTGACGGAAGTCGGGGACTACACTGGCTTTCCCGAAATGCTCGACGGGCGAGTGAAAACTCTGCATCCCAAGATTCACGGCGGAATATTGGGCAGGCGCGATCTTCCCGAGCATGTCGCCATGATGGAAAAGGCGGGAATCCCGCCCATCGATCTCGTGGTCGTCAACCTCTACCCCTTTTCCCAGACCGTGGCAAGGGAAGGCTGCACCCTTGAAGAGGCTATAGAAAACATTGACATAGGCGGTCCCACCATGGTGAGGGCGGCCGCCAAGAACTACAATCACGTCGCCATCGTGACCGACCCCGAAGATTATGCGGCTGTCATTGAGGAAATGAAGAAAAATGGGGGAGTCGGGCCCGACATGCGATTCTCTCTTTGCAGGAAAGCCTTTTCCCATACCGCCGCCTACGATGCTGCGATCAGCAACTACCTGACCTCGACCTCCATCGAAGGGAAAAAACAGGAATTTCCCGAACAGATCAACCTGAATTACGTCAAGATCCAGGACCTGCGCTATGGAGAAAACCCGCACCAGAGCGCAGCCTTCTACAGGGAAAAAATGCCCGCGCCGGGAAGCCTTGCGAACTACAGGCAGATCCAGGGGAAGGAGCTCTCCTACAACAACATAGGCGATGCGGACGCCGCGTGGGAATGCGTCAAGACCTTCGAAGGGCCTTCCTGCGTGATCGTCAAGCACGCCAATCCCTGCGGTGTGGCAACTGCCGATTCGGCAGAGAAAGCCTACAGCCTCGCCTTCGAAACCGACCCGACTTCCGCTTTCGGCGGCATCATCGCTTTCAACAGGACTGTCGACGGAAAAACATCCGAATCCGTGGTCAAGCAGTTCGTCGAGGTGCTGATCGCCCCTGGTTTCACTGAAGAAGCCCTGATTGTTTTGGGAAGAAAACCGAACATCAGGGTGCTCTCCGTTCCTCTTTCCCAGGGCTCGAACAGGTTTGATCTGAAGCGTATAGGTGGAGGAATCCTGGTCCAGACGCCCGACCATTACAATGTTCAGGAAATGCGCGTCGTCACCAAAATGAAACCCACCGACGCCCAGATGAAGGACCTGCTTTTCGCCTGGAAAGTCGCAAAATTCGTCAAATCCAATGCCATCGTTTTCGCATCCGGTGGCCAGACACTGGGAATCGGGGCGGGCCAGATGAGCCGCGTGGACAGCGCCAGGATCGCCTCGATTAAGGCCGAAAATGCCGGACTCGATCTTTCGGGTTCAGTCGTCGCATCGGATGCCTTCTTCCCCTTCAGGGACGGGCTGGACGTCCTCGCCAAAGCGGGGGCGAAAGCAGTAATCCAGCCCGGGGGCAGCGTGCGCGACGAAGAAGTGATTGCCGCAGCAGACGAGCAGGGCATCGCCATGGCCTTCACGGGCTTCCGCCATTTCAGGCATTGAAATCATGAAAATCCTTGTCATCGGAAACGGCGGGCGCGAACACGCGCTCGCATGGAAGCTTGCCCGTTCGGCAAGAGTCAGCCGGGTTTATGTCGCGCCAGGCAATGCCGGAACAGCGCTGGATGAAGGCTGCGTCAATGTCGATCTGACGGAAATACCCGACCTGATTGAATTCGCCAAGCGGGAATCAATCGCGCTCACCGTGGTGGGGCCTGAAGGGCCGCTCGCCAAAGGCATCGTCGACGAATTCAGGTCCGAAGGACTGAAAATTTTCGGGCCATTGAAAGCGGCTGCGAGGCTGGAAAGCTCGAAGGCTTATGCGAAAGCCTTCATGACGAAGCACGGCATTCCCACCGCCGCCTATGCCGAATTCGATGAAATCGATGCAGCCCACAAGTATGTCAATGAAATGGGGGCCCCCATCGTGATCAAGGCGGACGGGCTGGCCGCAGGAAAAGGGGTGGTGGTCGCTATGAATCCCGATGAAGCGCATGCGGCGATCGACATGATCCTTGCCGGAGGAGGACGCGTGGTGATCGAGGAATACCTCGAAGGAGAAGAGGCGAGCTTCATCGTCATGGTGGACGGAAAAAACGTCCTCCCCTTCGTCACGAGCCAGGACCACAAGCGGCTCCTCGACGGGGATATGGGCCCCAATACGGGCGGAATGGGCGCCTATTCCCCGGCGCCCGTGGTCACCCCTTCGCTCCATGCCAGGGTGATGCGCGAAATCGTACAGCCCGTGGTGCGCGGCATGGCCCAGGAAGGCATCCCTTATACCGGGTTCCTCTATGCAGGCCTCATGATAGATCGGGCGGGCAATCCGAAGGCCCTGGAATTCAATTGCAGGATGGGGGATCCCGAAACGCAACCCATCATGATGCGCCTCAAGACCGATCTCAGCCTTCTGATCGAGCACGGGGTCAACGGCACGCTGGACAGGATCGAGGCGGAATGGGACAGGCGTTCGGCGCTCGGCGTGGTATTGGCTGCAGAAGGCTACCCGGAAAGCCCCAGGAAGGGGGATGTCATCGAAGGCCTTCCTAAAAACGAGGAAGATTTCCATGTCTTCCATGCCGGAACGAGACTGGAAGAAAAGCAGGTGCTCACAAACGGGGGGCGGGTGCTTTGCGTCACGGCGCTGGGAGACAGCGTCAAGATCGCGCAGAGGCGGGCCTATCAGGTGGCTGAAGACATTTCCTTCCCGGGCTGCCAGATGAGGAAGGACATCGGCTACAGGGCGATTCCAAACAGGCAATGAGCGCCCTGCTCAGGAAGATCAAGCTTCATCTCAAGCAGGGGGGGGTCATCGCCTATCCCACCGAATCGTGTTACGGCCTGGGCTGCGACCCGAAAAACCAATCCGCCGTCAGCCTCCTCCTGAAGATCAAGAAGAGAAGGAAAAGCCGCGGGCTCATCCTGATCGCAGGGCGCATGCGCGAACTCGAGCGCTACATGCTGAATCCTCCGAAAAAAGAGGTTCTTGAGAAATATTGGCCCGGTCCTTATACCCTCCTTCTCGATGCATCCGGGCATGCTCCCAAATGGATCAGGGGCAATCATGAAAAGGTGGCATTGCGCCTCACCGCGCACCGGGAAGCTTCCAGGCTCTGCAATGCCCTTTCCATGGCGCTCGTCTCGACGAGCGCCAACATTTCAGGAACGAAGCCGGCCAGAACCTATCGCGATTGCATGAGAAGATTCGGAAGGCAGGTCCTCGTGATCCCGGGGAAAGTGGGTAAAAGAAAAAACCCATCCACCATCATGGATTTTAAAAGTGGTAAAATTTTCAGGCTATAACAACCCGCATAATTCTAAGAATAAGCCATAACAAACCAAGAAGGGAGGCAATTCGAGGCATCCGTGCGCTTCATCGCCTGTCGACTTCGACCGGTCAGCGCATCGTGGAAAGCCAATGTCAGTAACTGCCCTAGATTATGGAAGACCATGCACCCCAAACTTTTTCAGGTAGCGCTTCTTCAGTTCGGACTCCTATTCTCACCCTTATGCGATGCCGATAACACGGGCACCGGGGGAACGCAGCTGCCTTATGAATTCGGCCAGGGGTTGCGCTACGGCGATTATTACTTGTCTGGCTATACCAGCATCGAACTTGAAGACCAATTCGGCATGCCAGCAAAACTTTCGCTGGATGACCTCAGTTTCTTCATCGGGGGCCGCGTAGGGCGATGGTTCAATCCCTTCACGGAAATCGAGTTTGCCCATCATACCCTGATCCGTCAGGACGGCAATCCCGGCCACGGCAACATCGTCGTCGAGCGGCTCTATAATGATGCGCTTTTGACCGATCATGACACGCTGCGCATAGGCAAGATATTGACGCCTCTCGGCGACTGGAACACGGTGTTTGCCCCGCCGCTTGTCCCAACCATTACCCGCCCAAACACGACTGCGCAAGGCTTCGACTCCAATGAAAGCGGATTCAACTGGATATACGATCTTCAAGACGGCGAAACCCCGGACCTGCAAATATACTGGCAACCTGAAAATGAGTGGTTCAAGCGGCCACTTCGAGAAACCGTGAGAAACTTCCACAATGTAACCGGAGCACACATCAATAAGCCATTTGGATTGATTGACAAGATCGGTGCATCTTTCCAGCATGGCCAGCTCATCGAAACTGGCGAGATGTATACCGTGTATGGACTCAATGCCATCAAGACGATTGGCAATCTGATGCTGGAGAGCGAAGCGATCACCTCCCGTTTTTCCGGCGCGACGCTGCCGGGCGCCCCACTTAGGTTGCATGATCATGAATCGGGGATTTTTGGACTTGCCGATTATTCATTTACGCCGAAGTGGCACGGAATCGTGGAATGGGAGCGCTACCAGGATCACTTTGTAAGCCAGCCATCCAGAAATACGCTGCTCGGCATTGATTTCAAGCCCAATTCATACATCATCTGGAAATTCGAATACGTCCGCCAGTTAGGTATGCCGACGTCATTTGCGCCTATTCTTACAGGGGTGAGATGCTCTTTCTCGACCCTATTTTGAGGCGCGCTTTGCTTCTGGTTCTGGGGATGACATGGGCCCTGTCTGCCCGTGCCGAAAAGCTGCTGATCATTGCGTCGGCGCTTGTTCCGGAGAATACTGTATCGGTCAAGGAATTGGCTGACATTTACATCATGAAAAAACAGAACTGGTCTAATGGAATCAAGGTAATACCGGTCAACCGCGAAGTGGCGAGCACGGAGCGGGAAGAATTTTCCAAGGAAATCTTCAATCTCTCACCGCAACAACTTTCGGATTACTGGAATCGCCTTCGTTTTCAAGGCAAGCTCCCTCCTTCCGTTCAGACTTCGGACCAGGCCGTGCTGAATTTCGTTCGCAGCATTCCCGGGGCGATTGGCTATATCCGCGCCAACCAGTTAAGCAAGGATGAAAAGGATGTCAAGATCCTTTTGCAGCTGCCGTGATGAACCATTTTTCTCATTTCGTTCGTGACAAGGGGAACTGGCTCTCCCAGTCTGCCTACGTCACGTTAAACCTTTTCTTCAAGACTGAGATTCCAAATCACGCATCGGCGATGGCGCATTATTTCCTTCTGTCCGCCGTTCCCCTCGCCTACATCCTCAACACAATCATTTCCGGCAGCCCGGAACCCAGCGAGGCGCTTTATTTCCTGCTCAACACGCTGCACCTCAATTTCATGGATGTCGATTTTTCGAGAAGCACCGACAAATTTTACGGGCTCTTCAAGGTCACCAACTGGGTAAGCATTCTGGTGTTGTTCTGGAGCTCGAAGGGGCTCATGCGCTCAGTTCAAGGGGCATTCACGGTGATATTTGCCGGCTCAAGAAAGAGGCGTTTTTTTACTGTCAACATGATTTCTTTTTTGATCATCCCCTTTTCATTCCTGATACTGGGTTTGTCTATGCTCGGGGATTATCTTGTCGTCCACATGGATTATGCGGGCATCGATAACCCGGCCCTCGCTCAAACCCTGAAATCCATCTTCACTTTCATCAATGCGCTGGCGCCGTTTCTATTGATCTGGGCAATCGCTTTCCTGGCCTATTACTTCATTCCTCCCAAGAAGCCGGCGCTCAATTCGGCAATCGGAATCGGCTTTCTTTGCGCGCTGTCCATAGCGTTGCTGCAGTTCCTTACGAACACCATTTTCAAGGTTGACCAATATATACGGGTTTACGGGCCGCTTGGCGCAATCATTTTCGCCATGATCTGGGCCTATGTCATCAGCATCGTATTCCTGCTGTACGCCGAATTTCTTTATGTCACCGGCAAAATAGATGTGATTGCGCTGGAAAAGCTATTTCTGGAAACCGAAGAAAGAAGCAAACTGGCCGAACAGATCGAGCATTTCCTCTTCAAGCGATCCGAGCGGGTTTTCGAGAAATACGGTCATTCCTATCGCAAGGGAGAAGTCGTCATCCGGCAAGATGACGACACCTCGACGATCTACTTCCTGTATTCCGGCAAGGTCGGGGTCTATGACGAAAACCGGGGAGCACGGATCAGATTAGGTGAAGTGAAACAAGGCGAGATATTCGGCGAACTCGCTTATCTTCTTGGAGAGCGGCGCAGCGCAACGGTTTTGGCGGAATCGGATTGCTTCTTGTTCACACTCACCCCGCAAATGTTCGAAGGATTGATGAATTTTAACCCGAGAATATCCAGGCTGGTCATCGAATCGCTATGCAAGAGAATTCCCAGGAAAGGCCGGCAGGATGACATCCAGGCCGGATCGAACTGACTTCATCGGTGAAGGGAATGAGGTTCTGCGGTACAATTCAGCATGGATCGTCATGAAAAGGTGAATAAATGAACATAGAAGGCGTTAAGGAATTCCTCACCGAATTGCAGGAGCTGATCGTCGAGCGCATCGAGCAGGTGGACGGAAAGCTGTTCCGCCGCGACGGCTGGAATCGTCCGGAAGGGGGCGGAGGGATGTCCTGCGTCATCGAGGAAGGCCATGTTCTGGAGCGGGGCGGCGTGAATTTCTCCCATGTCTTCGGACAGGGTCTTCCCCCCTCGGCCACTGCGTCCAGGCCGGAATTGGCCGGAAGATCCTTCCAGGCGATGGGCGTATCGCTCGTATTCCATCCAAGGAATCCCTATGCGCCAACGGTCCACATGAACGTGCGGTTCTTCATTGCGGAAAAGGAGGGGCAAGAACCGGTATGGTGGTTCGGGGGAGGAATGGATCTCACCCCCTATTACGGATTCGAGGAAGACGCCATCCATTTCCACCAGACCTGCAAAAACGCGCTCCAGCCTTTCGGCCCGGACTACCATCCCAGATTCAAGAAATGGTGCGACGAGTATTTCTATCTGAAGCACAGGAAGGAAGCGCGGGGAATAGGCGGCATCTTCTTCGACGACCTCAACAGCCCCGATTTCGAAACCAGCTTCAATCTGACGGAAAGCGTGGGGGACCATTTCCTTTCCGCCTATGTGCCCATACTCGAGCGCAGGATGGACGCGCCCTATGGCGAGCGTGAGCGGGATTTCCAGGCCTACAGGCGGGGCCGCTATGTCGAATTCAATCTGGTTTACGACAGGGGAACGCTTTTCGGCCTCCAGTCCGGGGGAAGAACCGAATCCATCCTGATGTCCCTCCCCCCCATCGTGAAATGGCGCTACGACTGGCACCCGGATTCCGGCAGCCCGGAAGATAAGCTCTACACCGATTTCATCACCGGACGCGACTGGATCTAGGCATTTTCGAGCGCGGCAATGCGCTCCCTCATGGGAGGATGGGTCATGAAAAGACGCATGATCCCGCCTTCATGGCTCCCGGAAATGCCGAATGCGGCCATCCTGTCCGGAAGCGCAGCGGGATGAAGGCGTTCCAGGCGCCTCAATGCATCGATCATGTTACTCCTCCCTGCAAGCTTCGCCCCGCCCGCATCGGCCCTGAATTCCCTCCGCCTCGAGAACCCCAACACGATCAGAGTGGCGAGTACACCCAGCACCACTTCGGATGCGATCATGGTGAAGAAAAATGCCGGGCCCTGCCCGCGCTCCGTCCTGAATACGACCCTGTCGACGAGCGTGCCGATCATTCTGGAGAGAAAGATGACGAACGTATTCACGATTCCCTGAATAAGGGCCATGGTCACCATGTCCCCGTTCGCAACATGCGTGATTTCGTGCCCGAGGACCGCTTCGGCCTCTTCCCTCGTCATGGCGTTGAGCAGCCCTGTCGATACGGCAACGAGGGATGAATCCCTGTTCATGCCGGTTGCGAATGCATTGGCATCGGGAGAATCGTAGACCGCCACTTCCGGCATGCCTATGCCCGCAGCCCTGGCGTGACTTTCCACCGTCTGCAGGAGCCAGTATTCCTCCGGGGTATGCGGTTCGGATATGACCGCGGCCCCGACTGAAGCCATGGCCATGTGCTTCGAGAGGGCGAGCGAAACGAATGCGCCGCCGAACCCGATGACTGCCGCGAAAACGAGCAGGAAATTCGGATCGATCCCAGACGCGGCGAGATAAGGCGCGATGCCGAAGAGACGCGTCGTCACGGAAAGCATCAGCATGACAGCCAGGTTCGTGACGAGGAAAAGCAAGATGCGCTTCATTGAGGCTCCCGATCTGATCTGTTTCAATATAGATCAGATCGGGCGCATTTATCGGGGACCACCCCCCAGTGCCTTCACCAGCAAGACGCTGGCCGTCATGCGCCTCCCCTGGAGAAGGGCGAGCTGCTGTTTCGCCTGAGCCACCTGAATTTGCGCCGTGACCACGTCGAGATAGCTCGCCATTCCACCCTGATACCTGAAACCGGCCTGATCGGCGGCCCTGGAAGCGGATTGCAGGGCTGATTCGCCTGATTTGTCCTCCAGTTCGAGCTGACGGATAGCGCTCAGGCTGTCTTCGACTTCCCTGTAGGCATTGAGCACCGATTGCCTGTAGTTGGCCACCGTCTCCGTGTAACGAGCCCGCGCCTCTTCGGTCAGGGCTTTGCGCAGCCCCGCATCGAACAGGTTGACCATGGCCCCTGCACCGAGCGACCAAAGCTCGCTCGGTGTGGCGATCAGGTTGGCCATCTGGCCGCTCTCGAAACCGCCCTGGGCACTCAAGGTGAATTCGGGGAAGTAGGCCGCTCTCGCGACGCCGATCGCGGCATTGGCGGCTTCCACCTGCCGCTCCGAACTGGCGATATCAGGGCGGCGCTCGAGCAGCCTGGAGGGAAGGGAGATGACTGCCCAGGGCCTGGGCTCTCCATTTTCCGTATGAACAGAAAATCCGGTGGCAGGCTTGCCGAGCAAGAGGGCTATGGCATGGATCAAAGTCTGGGCTTGAAGCTCGGCATCCTGTTCCTGCGCTTTAGCGTTCTGCAAAGCAATCTCGGCTTCGTCGACGTCAGCCTCAGGAACTGCGCCGCCTTCATAAAGCGCCCTGGTCAGCTTCAGGTATTGATCCTCGTTTTCAGCCAGATTCCTCAGCGCCGCCTGCTGCCGCCTCAATGCCTGAAGAGTGAAATAATCCGCAGCGAGCTCCGCCTGGAGCGAAAGCCTCAGGGTGGCGAGATCCGCTTTGGACGACTCCATTTGCTGGCGTGCAACAGCCACCTGGTTCGCGAGGCGCCCGAATACGTCAGGTTCGTAGGAAACGTCAGCGGTGAGGAGATTGTCGCTGTAGCGATAAGGGATGCCCCTGAAATAGGTGGCGCGGTTTTGCGAAGTATTGATTTTCTGCGAAACGGCGCCGACATTCACCTGAGGGAATAACAGGGCTCGCTGGGCCTTCAGCGCGCTTTGCGCCTGCGACAATCTGGAAAGTGCAGCTTTCAGGTCCTGGTTGCCTTCAAGCTGGCTCTCCAGATTGTCGAGGCTTTCATCGGTATAAATTTTCCACCATGCCCCTTTCGGCAGATCGTCTGCGGGTTTTGCCTTCACGAAAAGGCCGCCGCTGAAGGCCTTCGGGGCATCGACTGCCGGGCGGTGATACTCGGGGGCGAGCGAACAGGCCGAACAGAAAAGCACAAATAGCATGAAAATTCTTTTCATTTCACAGCCTTGAGCTTTCTAACCGATGCCACGACGACCTGCTGCCCTTCCATGATCGAGTCAGGCGGATTGTCGATGACGGTGTCGCCCCCCGCCAGCCCGGACAATATTTCCATGCTTTTTCCGAAATCGCGGCCGGGGACGACCTTGACAAGATGCACGCGGCGATTCCGGTCCACCGCGGCCACCTGCAGCCCCTCTCCCCTGAACAACAGCGCAGTGATGGGTATGATCAGCCTTGGGGCAGCCACACTCGTCCTGAAGGAAACCCTGGCATAATCCCCGGGATTGATCAGGCCGGCAGCATTGTCGAAAAGGAGTTCGACCAGAACGGTGCGTGATTTGGTATCGAGCGCGCCGGCATTCTTGATCACTTCGGCCCTGAAGCGGCGACCCGGATATTCGGGCACGCTCATTTCCGCGTCCATGCCCGCCCTGATTTCATTGGCCTGAGGCTGAGGGACCTGGACGTAAATGCGCAGCCTATGCCTATCCACCATATGGAAAAGCTCGCGCCCTGAAGGACCGGCTTCCACGAGATCCCCAATGTCCACATTTCTGACCGAGACCGTTCCTGAAAAAGGCGCGCGGACCTGTTCAAAAGACTGAAGCGCAAGCAGCTGATCCAGGCGAGCCCTGGCCGAATCGAGAGTCGCCTTTTTGGCCGCCTCGTCTCCGAGCTTGTTCTCCAGATCCTGTTCGGAAACCGTCCTGGTTTTCACTAGCACCTGCCAGCGATCCAGAGTGATTTTGGCCAGGTCGTAATTGGCTTTCGCCGTGGAAATGTCCGATTTCGCCTGCCGAACCTGGGCATCGAGTTCAGGCGTCTCGATCTTAGCGATGGGATCCCCCTTTGCCACCTCGGTTCCGATGTCGGCATACCATTTCCTGACATATCCAGGGCTTCTCGCATAAAGGGACGCATCCTTGAATGCCTGGACATCCCCGGGCAGAACGAGGATGGATGCCGGGGATTCTGGCAGCGGGGAAAAGACGATGACCTGCTGCAACGAAGCTTTTTCGGCCTCCCGCTTCAGGTTTTTCAGATGATGCTCCCGGGTCAGAATGCCCGCGCCTGCAAGGAGGCCCATGGCCAGCAAAACCAGGACAAATGTCCTTCTAAGTGATGATCGAATCATAGGGGGTGCTCGCTCTTTGCTTCTATAACGGATTGATTGCGGATCAGGGAGAACACTGCAGGGACGAAAAACAGGGTCGCGACCGTGGCAAGCACCAGCCCTCCGATCACTGCGCGCCCGAGGGGCGCATTCTGCTCGCCCCCTTCCCCCAGGCCCAAGGCCATGGGCAGCATGCCGATGATCATGGCAGCAGCGGTCATCAGCACGGGCCTCAGGCGGGTATAGCCTGCGGCAAGGGCCGCCTGCATGGGCGTGTCGCCCGCCTTGACGCGCTCCCGCGCGAAGCTGACCACCAGGATGCTGTTGGCCGTGGCAACGCCCATGCACATGATGGCCCCGGTGAGCGCGGGTACGCTGATCCGGGTCCCGGTCAGGAAAAGCATCCAGACGATTCCCGCAAGGGCTGCGGGCAATGCCGTGATGATGATGAAAGGATAAAGCCAGGACTGGAAATTCACCACGATCAGCAGATAGATCAGCACGATTGCGGCAAGAAGGCCCCAGGCAAGCCCGTGGAAGGCGCTCTGCATGGTTTCCACCTGCCCCCTGAGGGTGAGGGTGCTCCCTTTCGGCAAGGCGGGAGCCTTGGCAACGATCGCACTGATGTCTTTCGCCACGCCGCCCAGGTCGCGCCCTGAAGTGCTGGCATAAATGTCGAAAACCGGTTTGACGTTATAGTGCGTGACGACTGCGGGCCCGGACGTGCGATGGAAGCTCGCCAGGTTGGAAAGAAGCTGCGGCGATTGCCCGTTGCCGTTCGTGACAGGCATCTGCGCAAGATCGTTCAGATTCTGCATGCGGTACTGGGGCGCCTGGGTGGCGACGCTGTATTGCACGCCTGTCTTGGGATCGACCCAGAAAGTCGGGTTGGTCTGGAAGCTCCCAGAGAGGGTGATGAGCAGGTTCCGGGCGACGTCGTTTTCGGTGAGGCCGAGGAGGCTCGCCCTGGAGCGGTCGACATCGACATTGATCTGGGGATAATCGTAGCGTTGCTGGATGCGCTGATCGACGAGCCCCGGCACCTGATTCAGAGACTGCAGCAGCCTGTCCGCGTAAAGATGATTGGCCTTGACGTTGTAGCCTGCAATCTGGATATCGACAGGCGCGGGCAGGCCGAAATTGAGGATCTGGCTGACGATGTCGGCGGGAAGGAAGGAAAACTGGGTGTCGGGAAAACGCCTGTTCAGCTCCTTGCGCAATGTTTCGATATAGGCCTCGGTCGGACGGTGGCCGGATTTCAGCGAAATCAGTATGTCGGCATCCCCCGCGCCTATCGGAGCCGAAGTGCTGTAGGAAAGATTGATGCCGCTGTAGGGAAGCCCGATGTTGTCCACCATGCTGTCCAGTTCTTCAGCGGGAATGACCGTCTTCACTACAGCCTCCACCTCATCGCACAATACCGCCGCCTGCTCGATGCGGATGCCGGTCCTCGCCCTCAAGTGCAGCTTGATCTGCCCTGCGTCCACTGAAGGGAAGAAGTCCGAACCCATATAAGGATAGAGAAAGAGACTCAGGACAACGAGAAGGAGAAATCCTACCACGAACTCCCTCGGCACTTGCAATACGGCCGAAAGCGCCGTCTGATAGCGCCTGCGCAGATTCTCGAAGCCGTTTTCGAAGGCCTGACTGACGCGACCGAACAAAGAACCGGACGGCGCCTTTTCCTCTTCGTGCGGCTTCAGCCAGTACATGGCGAGGGTCGGCACCAGCGTACGGGAAAGAAGATAGGAGGCGAGCATGGCGAAAACCACCGATTCCGCCATCGGCACGAAAAGATAACGCGCAACGCCCCCGAGAAGGAACATCGGGGCGAAAACGATGCAGATGCACAAGGTCGAAACCAGGGCCGGAATGGCGATCTGGTCGGCGCCGTCGAGTATCGCATCATGCACGCTCTTGCCATGCTCGAGATGCCAGTTGATGTTCTCGATGGTCACCGTGGCATCGTCGACGAGGATGCCGACGGCCAGCGCGAGCCCCCCCAGCGTCATGATGTTGATGGTTTCACCGAGCAATGAAAGGCAGACGATGGAGGCCAGAACCGAAAGCGGAATGGAAATGGCGATGATGAAAGTGCTGCGCCAGCTTCCCAGGAAGAGCAGGATCATGATCGCGGTCAATGCAGCCGCGATCAATCCTTCCCGCACCACTCCCGAAACTGCTGCCCTGACGAACAGGGACTGGTCGGCGAGCAGTGAAACATTCAGGTCGCCCGGCAGCCCCGCCTTCACGTCGGGCATCATGGCCTTGATGCTGTCGACGATGTTGAGCGTCGATGCGCTGCCCGTCTTCAGCACACTCATGAGCACGGCCCTGTGCCCTTCCATGCGCACCATGTTGGTCTGGGGCGGATAGCCGTCCCGAACATGCGCCACGTCCTTGACGTAGATCACCGCGCCATTGACGCTTTTGACCGGAATGTTGTTCAGATCGGCGATCCTGGAAGGACTGGCATTGAGCTTGACGAAATACTCGAGATCGCTGATCTTCTGGGTGCCCGCGGGAATGATCAGGTTCTGGTTGGATATCGCCTGCATCACGTCGAGGGACGAAATGCCCTTCGCCCTGAGCGCTGCGGGATCGATATCCACCTGGACCTGCCTCTGCTTTCCGCCGTAGGGCCAGGGAAGGGATACGCCGGCGACGGTCGAAAGCTGGGTTCGGATGAAGTTGTTGCCCAGATCGAAAAGCTCCGCCTCGGAAAGCCTCGGGCTCGCGAGCGCGATCTGCAATACGGGCACGCTGGAAGCATTGTAGGCCAGGATGAAGGGAGGGGTGGTTCCCCCGGGCATCTGCCTCAGCATCGTCTGCGAAATGGAAGTGATCTGCGCGACGGCCAGATCCTCATTGACATGGGGCTGGAAGAAATACTTCACTACGGCGATGCCGTTCAGCGAATTCGATTCGGTATGCTCGATGTCGTTGACCGTCGTGGTGGCCACCCGCTCCGTGAAGGAAACGATGCGGTTGGCCATGTCCTCGGGCTGAAGCCCGGTATAGTTCCAGACCACGGAAACGACTGGGATGCGTATGTCAGGGAAGATGTCCGTGGCCGTGGTATAGAGCGCATAAAGCCCCATGAGCACGATGACGAGCGCCATCACGATAAAAGTATAGGGCCTTCTCAGGGCGATCTTAACAATCCACACGCTGTCTCCGGAACAGGGAAAAATGCCTTAAAAGCTTTCGATTGTAGGGTTCGCCATCATGCCGGACAAACGAGATTTTTTTGCCTGGCATTTAAGAAAATCTTATGCGACTTCGGGATTCCGTTCGATGGCAACTGTCCATGCTAGCAGAATCACCGATCCAGGAACAAGCGCCATCCCCTTTCTATTACAATAAGTTACAAATAGAAACGGCGGCATTCCAAGTTTATCAGAATGTTACGATGTTCTGCGACATTCCCGGAAGACAGAGCAATTCCGAACATGGTTCAACGCATGCGAAATTATTTCAAAAATCGGGCAGGCACACATGAGGAATATGCCATGAGGAGACATTTGTCTGCTCTGCGAGAAATAACGGACAATTGGGCTGTATAACTTACTTCCGCCGCGTACCCGAAGTCCATTCGTTATCTCCTGATTGGTAGCGCAGCGCATTGACCAGCAGCGCGAATGCGGGCGAGGACTCCGAATAGGGGACAGACCACCATTTCAAATTCACTTACTCGATTTCTTCGGCCTCCCAGCCCTAGCTGGAGATACCCGGCGATTCAACATCGTTTCGATCTCGGCCAAAAAGCGTTCATCACCCAAAGCAAATCCGCCGTTCGTTCGCTGGCTGATTTTTTCAATCATATCCGAGTCGAGACCAGCGTCAAACAATTCCCGGTAAGCAGCATATCTGGCATCCCTATTTTCCCCCAGCTCAAGATATGCCGGATGAAAAACGAGCCAACCCGATTCTTCGATCCCGGAGTTGAAACGGTAACTCGACCAGGGGTATTCCAAGACATTCCCGACCATTGCCGCCCGTACAGGATTCGACTCGATGTAGCGGTAACAGGAAAGAACATAATAGTCCCCTTGCACCAAGCTTGATCGGAAACGGCCTTCCCACAGCGTTCCCGTTCGTTTGTACGTGCGATTGACATATTGTACATAGCGCTGTCCCAAATACTTCATCAACATGGATGCGCTGTCATCGTGACTGGGCGTAAGCAGCAGATGAACATGGTTCGTCATTAGGCAATAAGCGTGAATTGTACAACCTGTTTTCCCGGCCAATTCACGAAGCCAGTCCAGATAGCTGCGATAGTCCGTCTCAGCATAAAAACAGGCCGAATGATTGTTTCCCCGCTGGATCACATGAAGCGCAATCCCCGCATGTCGTATGCGCGCTCGACGTGGCACCTGAAGCACCCGATATCCAAATTATCAGTATAGCCAGCTTATAAGAAATCGTGGTCTGTCCCCGGTTTTCCGGTTTCGGCGAACTCGCTCCAAGGTAAGCAAATGGGCATGCGGCGGAAGTAGCGCGCTACCGGTGTCTTGCGCATAGCGGACGCCTCAGCCGCCGATCAGGAAATTTTCCCCAGCCTGTAGGCCTCCAGCATTGCAGCCCTGAGCCCGGGATCCGAGTCGGGATCGATGCCGAGCTCCCGAAGCGCGATCGGCCTCAACAGATCTATTGTCCTGCTTTCGCGCCATTTTTCCGAAAAGCCTTCCAGGTCGAAATAACCCTCCTTCAGGAATCCGGAGGCGAGGCCCGTCGCCTTGACATAAACCAACTCGGCCTGCTCCAGCACCTCAAAAAGATAGGAATGAACGTCGATGTCGTTGTTTTTGGCAATGATCGCGTGAAATGACGGTGAAATAACCGATTTTTGGAGAATTTCGTCGAGATCGAGGACTTCTGAAAACACATGATCCTCCCCCTTGAAGGAAAACTCGACATGGATTTCCAGGCTGCTATTCATGGTCTTCCGGGAAAAAAACCAGGGTCTCTCCCGTTTTCCTGTCTATCCTGAAAAACAGCTCGCAATATTCGTTCTCTTCCCCGACGGGCGTGGGATCGTCTGCGCAGCTGCATCCGATGAGCAGGCCCTGGAAGAATGCCCCCGCCTTGACGATCAGGAAATTTCCCTTTTCGGCAGTACCGATGACCATCGCCTCGACCCTTTCATCCAGGGCGTAGCTCGTCGAATTCAAGCCTTTCTGAAGGGGAAGCCCCGCCCTGTTTTTCCTCACCTCTTCCTTGAACGCTTCGGCGAAAGCGGGGGTTCCCCATGCCTCGAGCGTTTTTCCGAAATTCATCAATGCGCCTCGCCCCAGTTGTATCCCGAGCCGCAATCGACGAGCAGGGGAATGGAAAGCCTCGCAGCATTCCCCATCAATTCAGGCAACTTTTTCATTACCCGTTCGAGCTCGTTTTCGGGCACTTCCAATACAAGCTCGTCGTGAACCTGCATGACCAGCCTGGAAGAAAGTTTTTCCGAATCGATCCATTCCTGGACCGAGATCATGGCGAGCTTGATGAGGTCCGCCGCTGTGCCCTGCATGGGCGCGTTGATCGCAGCGCGCTCCGCAGCCGAACGTCTGGCGCCGTTCGAACTGTTGATCTCCGGGAGCCAGAGCCTTCTGCCGAAGACGGTCTCCACATAACCTTTTTTCTTCGCCTCCTCCCGTGTTTTCCGCATGTATTCAGCGACCCCGGGGTATCTCGAGAAATAGCGGTCGATATAGACCTGGGCGGAATTCCTGTCGACCCCGAGCTGGGAAGCCAGGCCGAACACGGACATGCCGTAGATCAGTCCGAAATTGATGACCTTGGCATAGCGGCGCTGCTCGGGAGAAACGTCATGTGGCAGTACCCCGAAAATCTCTGAAGCTGTCGCGCGATGGATATCCTCGCCTTTCGCGAAGGCGCCGAGAAGCCCGGAATCCTTCGATATATGCGCCATGATCCTGAGCTCGATCTGGGAATAGTCGGCAGATACGAGGCGATGCCCTTTCGGTGCCACGATGGCTTCCCTGATCTTCCTTCCCTCTTCGGTCCTCGCCGGAATGTTCTGAAGATTGGGGGAAAGGCTGGAAAGCCTTCCCGTCACGGCGACAGCCTGGGCATAGGTGGTGTGGACCCTTCCCGTTCCCGGATTGACCATTTTCGGCAGCTTGTCCGTGTAGGTCGATTTGAGCTTCGCGAGCCCCCGGTATTCGAGCAGGATCTTGGGCAATGGGTAGTCGAGCGCGAGCGCTTCCAGCACTTCCTCGTCTGTCGAAGGGGCGCCTGTCTGGGTCTTCTTGACGACCGGGAGCTTCAATATATCGAAGAGGATTTCCTGGATCTGCTTGGGCGAATTGAGGTTGAAAGGCTGGCCGGCCATGTCGTAGGCCCTCCTCTCGAGATCCAGGAGCTTTTCCCCGAGTTCCCTGCTCTGGATGCCGAGCATTCTGGAATCGAGCAGGATGCCCTTTCTTTCCATTCTGAAAAGAATGCTTGATACCGGCATTTCTATTCCCATATAGACATGAAACAGCTTTTCGCCGATTTGCGGAAAAAGGGCATGATGAAGACGGAAAAGCTGGTCTGCCGCTTCGCAGGCGTATTTCGAAGCCACTTCGAGATCGACCTGCTCGAAGCCTATTTTTCCAGCCCCCTTTCCGACGATTTCCTCCCTCGATCTTTTCTTCAGATCCAGGTGCCTCTGCGTCAGGCTTTCCATATCGTGGGGCTTGTGGCTCTCCAATACGTAGGATTCGAGTTCGACATCGTGATGCAGGCCTGAAAGCGAAATATCGTGGTTGGAAAAAACATGCTTCATGAATTTGACGTCATGCCCCCCCTTCTTCATTTCATCCGATTCGAGCCAGCCCTTCATTCTTTCCATGACCTGCCTGAAACCGAGCTGCTCCTGAACATGTGCATGCTTCAGGGGAAGATAGGCCGCCTCCCCGGCTTCCAGGCAAAAGGCCAGGCCGACGATTTGAGCCTCCATGGGCTCCGAATCGGTCGTTTCAACATGGATGAAGGTCAGGGGAGAATTTTCGAGCTTTTTCATCCAGGACTCCAGCTTCGATTCGTCTGTGATCGCCTCATAGCGCAAGGGATCCGGAGGATCGCCGGCTTCCGATTCCAATTCCTTCAGCCATGTCCTGAATTCGAAGCGCGTGTACAGGTCATGCAGCTTCTTTCTGTCTTTCGGTTTTTCGACAAGATCATCCCAGGAAAGCCCAAGATCGAGATCGCATTTGATGGTGAGAAGCCTCCTCGCCATGGGTAGCCATTCGAGGGACTTTCTCAGGTTTTCCCCGACCACGCCGGATATTTCTTCGGCATGCATCACCAGGTTGTCCAAGCTACCGTAATGGGAGAGCCATTTCGCCGCAGTCTTCGGGCCGACCTTCTCGACCCCCGGGACGTTGTCGACGGCATCCCCGACGAGCGCCAGATAGTCGACGATGCGCCCGGGCTTCACGCCGAATTTCATGGACACCCCCTCCTCGTCCAGCCATTCTTCGCTCATGGTATTGACGAGTCTGACATTCGGATTGACGAGCTGGGCCATGTCCTTGTCGCCGGTCGATATGACGGTTTTCAACCCCAGGCTGGAAGCCTTCGAGGCGAGCGTGCCGATCACGTCATCGGCTTCCACCCCTTCGACCACGACAAGCGGCCAGCCCGTCGCTTGAATCGCCTGAAAAATGGGATCGACCTGGAAAGCGAGGTCCTCAGGCATGGGGGGACGATGCGCCTTGTATTCGGGATACCATTCGTCCCTGAAAGTTTTGCCTTTGGCGTCGAAGACGCAGGCGCTATAATCCGCCTTGACGTCCTTGTGCAGGCGGCGCAGCATGTTGAGGATGCCGTAAAGCGCGCCTGTCGGCTCGTTTTCGCGGTTTCTCAGATCAGGGAGCGCGTGATAGGCCCGGTAGAGGTAGGAAGACCCGTCGACGAGCAAAAGCGTTTTGGATTCAGGTTCAGTATTCATCGATTGCTAGGAATCTTTCATGAACAAAAAAATTCTCCGCCCGGCGGAAAAATCAGAAAAACCCTGGTCGGCGCGCGAATCCTGGCGCATTTTCGGCATTATGTCAGAATTCTTCGAGGCGACCGAGCGCCTCAATGCGGTCCATCCTGCAGTCAGCCTGTTCGGCAGCGCGAGGACCAGCCCTGAGCACGAGTATTACAAGCTTACAGAAAAAATCGCAAGGCTGCTTTCCGATGCGGGCTTCGCCGTCATTTCCGGAGGCGGCCCGGGCATCATGGAAGCGGCGAACAAGGGCGCCTATTTCGGCCCTTCGGCCAGCATAGGCCTCAACATCCAACTAATCCACGAGCAGCACAGCAACAAGTACCAGGACATCAGCCAGACTTTCAGGCATTTCTTCGCCAGAAAGGTGATGTTCGTGAAATTCGCTTCGGCCTATGTCGTGATGCCGGGCGGATTCGGCACGCTGGATGAACTCATGGAAGCGCTCACGCTCGTGCAGACGGGAAAGACCCGGAAAATCCCCATCATCCTTGTGCATTCCCCATTCTGGAAAGGCATGCTCGACTGGATGAAGGAAGTGCTCGTAAAGGAAGGCATGATCAGCCCCGAAGACATCGATCTGATCCAGGTCATCGACGAACCCGAAGCGGTTGTCGACGCGATATTCAGGCACTACGAAACCCGCGGCTTCGCGCCATCCGAAGCGGAACACGAAATCCAGCTCAATCTTTGAAATTTTGAGATAAAATACCGCCTGTCGGCCATGAAATGGAAAACACCATGCGTTACGCAATCATCGCACTCTTCTACCTATTTTCGTCACATGCCCTAGCCGACGAACCCAAGAATCTGGAACCCCTGCCCGACGTGCCTCCCCCGCCCACCGTGGCAAAGGACGGTACCGAGCCTGAAGTGACGATCAAGCAGAAAGGCGAACAGAAAATAGAGGAATACCGCATCCACGGCCACCTCTACATGATCAAGGTCACGCCCAAGCACGGCGTACCCTATTATCTGGTGGACATGAAGGGGGACGGCCAGTTCGTCCGCCAGACCCCCATGGTCCGCCCTCCGATGTGGGTCATCGGCCACTTCTGAAAGATGTCCGTATTCACGACTGTCACGCCGGAACAGCTCTCGGTCTGGCTTGAAAATTTCGATCTGGGCAAATTGATCGAGCTGAAGGGCATCGCCTCGGGCATCGAAAACACCAATTATTTCGTCACGACAGAAAGGGGAAGTTATGTCCTCACCCTTTTCGAGAAGCTCACGCCGAAAGAGCTTCCCTATTACCTCGACCTGATGGCTCACCTCGCGAGCCGAGGGATTCCCTGCCCCAATCCCGTTCCCGACCACGGACAAAGGCTGCTCGGCGCATTGAACGGGAAACCCGCAAGCATCGTCACCCGCCTCAAGGGGAAATCCGTCGAGCATCCGGACGCGCATCATTGCAGAGAAATCGGGGCCATGCTGGCGAAGATGCATCTGGAAGGCGAAAGCTTTCCCGAACGCATGGAAAATCCGAGGGGGGAAAAATGGTGGCAAAGCGCCCTTCCGGAAATTCTACCCTACACCAGCACGGAAGAAGGAAGGCTCCTGGAAAGCGAAATCCGCTTCCAGTCCGGATGCGAACTGAAAGATCTCCCCGAAGGGGTGATCCACGCCGACCTTTTCAGGGACAACGTGCTTTTCGAGAACGAGTCGATAGGCGGCCTGATCGATTTCTACTTCGCCTGCAACGACTGGCTGCTCCTCGACCTCGCCATCACGGTCAACGACTGGTGCGTCGATTCCTCGAAGCGCCTGGACGGGGAAAGGACGATCGCCCTGCTTTCGGCCTACCATGCCATCCGCCCGCTCACCGGGAGCGAAAAGGAGGCATGGCCCGTCGTCCTGCGCAGGGCCTCCCTGCGCTTCTGGGTCTCCAGGCTATACGACTATTACCTGCCGAGACCCGGGGAGCTGACCCATGCCAAGGACCCCGACCATTTCAGGTTCATCCTTGAAGGACATGTCCGGGATCCGGACCCTTTCTGGATCTAGAATTCGATCGTTTCCCCCACCTTCATGACCCTGAGCTTCGCTTTGGCGTGATTTTCCCTGAGCGCCGAGGAAAAGGCTTCAGGCGTGCCGGTCAGCACGGGAAAAGTGCCGTAATGCATGGGAATGACCCATTTCGGGCCGACAAGCTTCACCGCCATGGCTGCCCGCTCAGGCCCCATGGTGAAATGGTCCCCGATGCAGGCGAGCATCACGTCGACCTTGCGGAATCTCGGAATCAGGGACATGTCCGAAAAAAGATCGGTGTCGCCCGTATGATAGATGGCAGGACCGTTTTTGATCATGATCAAAAACCCGCCCGGACTCCCCCCCATGTGGGTTTCCTTCCCGTCCTGAGACATGACGGAAGAGCTGTGCACTGCGGGAATGAATGCGATTCTGACCTCCCCGTCCAGAACGGTGATCTCCCCCCCTGAATTGCCGAGGGTATCGAATCCCGCCTGATCCTTGGGATAGCCCGCATATTTCACCAGACTCGTGCCGAGATCGAAGCTCGAAACGAGCTTCGCCCCCGTCTTTTTGGCGATTTCGACCGCGTCGCCGACGTGATCGAAGTGCCCGTGGCTGATCAGGATCAGATCCACCTTGCCGATCTTTTCAAGATCCTCCTTTCCAGACTTGTTGGCCGGATTGGTGATCCAGGGATCGATGAGGAGAACCTTCCCTTCGGGGGTTTTCACCTTGAATGCGGAATGGCCATACCAGGTCAGCTCGGTGGGTGCCGAATATCCGGTTGCAGGAAGAAGCAATGCGGCAAGGACTGCAAAAATTCTGAAAAAGGACATCTTTATTTCTCCATTATGGTTTTCGGGAAGTATAGCTCAAATTACTGTTCTTCTTTCCATCCCCTCGAGGCCTTGATCCCGCTCCTTCTCGCCTTCTTCTCAAGCCTTCTTTCGCGGGAAGCCAGGGTCGGCCTTGTCGGCTTCCTCGATTTCCTCGGTGTCGCCACCCCCAGTATCATTTCCTTCAAGCGAAAAAGCGCATCCTCCCTGTTCTTTTCCTGACTCCTGTAGCGCTGGGCCTTGATGACGATGATCCCTTCGCCCGTGATCCTGCTGTCTTTCGATTCGAGCAGCCGCGCCTTGACGGCCTCGGGAAGGGAAGAAGCCCTGATGTCGAAACGAAGATGAACTGCCGAAGAGACCTTGTTGACGTTCTGACCCCCCGAGCCCTGCGCCCGGATGGCGGAAAATTCGATTTCCCCTTCCGGAACAAAAATGCCGTTGGAAATCCTCATTTCTGGCATTTCGGGCAATAATAGCTCGACCGCTGCCCCTGTTTCACCTGCCTGATGGGCATGGAGCAGACAAGGCAGGGGAATCCGCTTCTACCGTAAACGAGATGATTGTGCTGGAAGTATCCCGGATTTCCTGAGGAGTCGAGGAAATCCCTGAGACTGCTCCCCCCCGCTTCAAGCGCTTCACCCAACGTTTCCCTGACGGCTTCGGCCAGCCTCGAATAGCGGGACAATGCTATGCTTCCCGCAGTCCTGAGGGGGCTGATCCCCGCCCTGAAAAGCGATTCGCTCGCATAGATGTTGCCTACCCCAACGACGACATGATGGTCCATCAGGAACTGCTTGACGCTGACGGTTCTCCCCCTGGAGAGCCTGTAAAGCGCTTCGCCTGAAAATCCCGGATCGAAGGGCTCGATGCCCAGGTCGGCCAGAAGGGGATGGGAAAGCACATTTCCCTTTTCCCATAGCACGGCGCCGAACCGTCTCGGGTCCCTCATCCGGACGAGGCTGCCGTCTTCGAAGCATAAATCGAAATGATCGTGCTTCAGGGGTTCAACAGGGTCCCTCAGGTAGCGAAGGCTTCCGGACATGCCGAGATGCAGGATCAGCGTCCCCTTGCCGCAATCGAAAAGCAGATACTTCCCTCTCCTGGAAAGGCCTTCCAATGTGCACCCCGAGATCTCTCCCGAAAGATTTTCGGGAACGGGCCAGCGCAGCATCTGCCTGACCGCCGCCCCGGCAATTTTTTTCCCTGCGACATGGGGCTCCAGCCCCCTTCTCGTCGTCTCGACTTCGGGAAGCTCAGGCATGATCCGCCTCCAGCTCGGAAAGGGAAGGCACGAGGGCGTATTTCGGCGAAATCAGGAAAACCGCCCCCCCCTTCCTCACATACTGCTGCCCGGTGAGCGGATTCAGCATCCCGAAATCATATTCCTGGGAATCGATGATGAGGCGAAGGACGGGTCTGTCCAGCCCGAAGCGGGAAAGATCCTTCGCCTCGAGTTTCCTGTCCGATTTCGCATCCAGGACGGCAAGGAGATTCCTGACCATATCAGGCCTTGCCAAGCCCCTGACCGGGGTTTTGATCTCCCATTCATTCCCCTTCCTTTCCAACCTGATTTCAGGCATGCCGCTCCTTTCCATCCTGATGACTCTCGCCTCACCCGGTGAATTTTCAGAAAGCCCGAAACCCCGGTGCGGCCCGAACAAAATGAAGATTGAAAGAAGAAGCACCGCTGCCAGAAGCGCCCTCATTTCCGCCTCCAGCCGAGGAATGCCGCAATCGAAATCAAGGCGGACGGAAGGCCGAAAAGCAATCCCAGCGCGATGATGGATGCCTCCGTTTTCGAAAGCAGCATGGCGCCGTCGATCGTGGCCCTGGGCTGCAGACTGATCAATTTTTCGTCTTTGGCAAGCCAGTTGACCAGGTTCATGCCGAAATCCATGTTGCCCCCGTTTCCCACATAGGCATTGGCGAGAAACTCGCCTGTGCCGACGATGGCCACCCGCTGATCCCTTCCCCTCACCGTGCGCTCCATGGCGAGCGCCACCGTGAACGGCCCTTTCGCGCCTTTCCCCGTGGAAAGCCAGCCGTTCTGGGCCGCTTCGACCAGGGGCGTGACATGCCAGCCGATTCCTTCGGATACCCCTATAGGGACGGCGAAAGGAAAAACGGTGATCAAATTGAAATTCTGCGTGACGGGATGTGCGCCGTAAAGCGTGCCAAGCGCCCAGTTTTCAGGCGCATTGAGCTTCAGGGCCGAAGGGTCGACCACCGTGCCTGGCGCAAGAACCAGCCCGAGCCTGTCGGAAATCGGCTGAAGGCCGTGCAGCGGCTCCCCGGATTCGCTTTCCCGATCAACCAGCCAGAGCAGGTTTCCGCCCCGATCGAGAAAATTTTCGATCTTCTTCACCTCCCCCGGAAGAAGGTCGACCTGGGGAGAAGTGATGACGAGGAGGCTCAGGTTTTCGGGCACATCCTGGGCCAGCGCCAAATTCAGACTGCCTGTTTTGAAGCCGTTTTTGACCAGATAGCTGCCGAATTCGCCCAGATCGAAATTGGCCATGCCATCCAGCTTCCTCTCGCCATGCCCGGCAAGCGCCATGACGAGCCTCCCCTCCTTTCTTGAAAGCCTGATCAGGAGATTGGCCAAGGATTCCTCGTTCAATGCCCTGAGATGATCGCTTCTTTTTCCGTATGCCACGATCATTTCGCCGTCCATCTGCACGCCCGCCTTCTCGGCAAGTTTAGGCTCCTCGACGGGATCGACGAAATGCACCGAAATGTCCGGTTTGGCCCGCCTGTAGGACGAAAGAAAATCTTTCACGGTCTGCTGCACGTCGCCGAACTTTGGATCGTTCTTCGAGGCATAGGCCGTGATGGAGATCGGTCCTTGCATCTTTGCGAGCAATTGCAGGGTGGTTTCGTTGAGGCTGTGCCTGCCGTTCTGGGTCAGGTCCCAGGTCTTTTCGTACTGGCTCGAAAGGAAGCCCAGCATGAAAATCAACGCAAAAAGAAGAAAGGCTTTCGTCTTCATTTCAGATTCCCGATACGCCAGACCGAAAGCATCAGGAAAAGGGCAATGAACAGAATGAAATAGGCGATATCCCCCGTATCCACCAGACCCTGGTTGAAATTTTCGAAATGCCGGGCCGGCGAGAGAACCTGGAAGGCATTGCCGATCTTTTCCGTACCGAAACTCACCGCCCATAGCCCGAGAAGCGCGCCTATCCCCCCTATTCCGGCCAGGAATGGATGCTTCGTGAGGCAGGAAATGTAGAGGCCGAGCGCGGAAAAACCGCCTGCCGCGAGAGAAAGTCCCAATACATTGGAAAAGAGAAGGCCGAAATCGAGCCTTCCTCCCGCAAGCAGGGTAAGCGACATCAAAAGAACCAGCATGATCGCTGCAAGGAGGAAGACCATCAGGCCCAAGAACTTGCCGATGACGATCTGAACAGGGGAAATCGGGGCTGAAATGAGCAGGGTGAGCGTCTGGTTCCTGACTTCTTCCGCTACAAGGCGCATCGTGAAAAGCGGGATGATCATCAGGAAGATCATCATGGCCGCCGAGAAAAGCGGGGCTGAAATCCATTGCGTGACGCCCGGGGGATTCAGGAGATATTGCAGCCTTGCCTGCACCCCCAGGAAGGCGTCCAGCCTGGCAAGGAATATCCAGGCGAGGATAGCCTGGAAAATCGCCAGGACTATCCAGGCAAGCGGGGAGGCGAACAGCATCCTGATTTCCTTTGCCGCAACAATCCTGATCATGAAGGCTCCTTCGTCAGTCGCGCAAAGACCTTCTCCAGGCTGTATCGACCCGGATTGATGCGCTGCAGGCCCCAGTTTCCTTCCGAAGCCTTCCTGATCAGGGCCTCGGTGGGATCGCAGTCCTTCAAGGGATGGATCAGGAAAAGACCGGCGGAAAGGGTTTCGACTCCGGCCACGCCGTCCACCCCGGCAAGTTCCTCCCGGGAAGGGGGGTTCCTGAATCCGATCTCGATCGATTGCCTTTCCGCGCCGATTTTGCCGCTATAAATCTTTTTCCCGTGATGCAATATCTCGACCCTGTCGCAGAGGCTTTCGACTTCTGAAAGGATATGCGTGGACAGGATCACGCCATGCCTGTCTCCGAGCTCGCGGATCAATGTCCTGATTTCCATGATCTGGTTGGGATCGAGCCCTGAGGTGGGTTCATCGAGTATGATGATCTCAGGATCGTGGAGGATCGCCTGAGCGATACCCAGACGCTGCTGATAACCCTTGGAAAGCGCGCCGATCAGTCGCTTTCCGACGTCAAGGAGGCCGCATCTCGTCTTGGTTTGTTCGACCGCTTCCCTTTTCGCCCCGTGCAGTTTTGCCACGAATCGCAGATAATCGTCGACGCGCATTTCCTTGTAAAGCGGTGGGATTTCAGGGAGATACCCGAGCTTCGCCTTGGCATCGAGAGGCCGATCGTAAAGGTCTATGCCGCACAGGACGACCTTGCCGGAATCGGGCTTCAGGTTTCCAGTGAGCATGCGCATCGTGGTGCTTTTACCTGCGCCGTTCGGTCCGAGGAAACCGAGCACCTCCCCCCTTCTCAGTTCGAGAGAGACATTGTCGACCGCGACCAGGCTGCCATAGGTGCGGCGCAGCCCTTGCGCATGGAGAAGAAGGGAGGGATGAGAATTCATTGTGTTATGCTCTTGTGGTGCAGTTCAAATATACCTAATATGCGGGTATTATTGAACGAAATTCTGATCCCGCCCTCTAATTTAGCTTTGATTGCCATTTCCCCGATGAATCCAAAACTGATCGCCATCGCAGTCCTGCCCTTCCTGTTTGCAGCCTGCGCCCCGCAGCCCGTCAAGGAGGCGCAGAAGCCTGTTGCACCCAAGCCCGCAGTCAAGGAAGCGGTCAAGGCCGAACCCAAACTGCCGGATATCGCTTTGAGCGACGACCTTCTTTTCGAATTCCTTCTCGCCGAGATCGCGGGGCAAAGGGGAAATCTCGGCATCGCGACAGAATCCTATGTGGACATGGCCAAGAAAACGCATGATCCCAGGATAGTGAAAAGGGCGCTCGACGTCTCCCTCTTTTCAGGCAACGCGAACGACGCGCTCGAAATGGCCAGACTTCTTGCCGCCATCGATCCCGCTTCCGAAAAGGCGAAAGAGACGCTTTCGGCGCTCCTTGCCCACAGCGAGAACCTGGAAGAAGCGCGCCCCAACATCGAAAAGCTGCTTTCCCGGCAAAGCGGCGAAAATCTGGCGAAAAGCCTGATGCAACTCGACGGCCTTTTCGCCAAGCAGCCGGACAGGCAGGCCGTCCTTTCCGCTGTCCAGGACCTGACCAAACCCTATCTGGATCAACCTGAAGCGCACTATGCGATCGCCATTGCAGCATGGCGCGCAGCACAATACGGGCTTGCCCTGAGCGAGGCGGACAAGGCGCTTTCCTTGCATCCCGGCTGGGAAATGGCCGCCCTTTTGAAAGCGCAGATCCTCGAGCAATCCGACAGGAAGAGGGTCGAACCTTTTCTGGCTGATTTCATCAACCAATATCCGGAATCCCAGGAAGTGCGCCTCGCTTACGCGAAATTCCTGGTTGCGGAAAAAAAATTCGAAGCGGCCAGGAAGGAATTCCTGGAGCTGAAGAAAACCTTCCCGCAGAACCGTGATGTCGCCTTCGCCGTCGGGCTGCTTTCCTTGCAACTGGGCGACCTCGATGCCGCCATTGCGGATCTCCGGGATCTACTCAAGCTGGGCTACCAGAGTCCCGACCTGGTCCGCTATTACATCGCGCAGGCCTTTGAGCTGAAGAAGAATCCTTCGGAAGCGATGAAATGGTACGAGAAGGTCGAGAAGGCCCCCCAGTACCTCCCTGCGCAAACCCGAATCGCCTACCTATTGATGCAGCAGGAAGGCATGGGCAAGGCGAGGCGCTATCTGCACAGCATTCAAACTTCGGATCCCCAGCAGAAAATGTTCCTGATCCTGGCGGAAGCGCAGATGCTGCACGATTCGAAAGACTATCGCGGCGCCTATGCCGTGCTTGAAAAAGGCCTCGAAACCTTTCCCGATTCGCCGGATCTGCTCTACGATGAAGCCATGGCTGCGGAAAAAATCGGAAAAATCAGGGAAGCCGAAGCCAGTCTGAAAAAGCTGATCAAGCTCCAGCCCGAGTATGCCCAGGCCTACAATGCGCTCGGCTACACCCTGGTCGAGCATACCACCCGCTACAAGGAAGCGCTGCCCCTGCTGAAGAAGGCGCTTGCGCTTTCCCCCGAGGACCCCTTCATCCTGGACAGCATGGGCTGGCTTCAATACAAAATGGGGAACATGCCTTCCAGCATCGATTACCTGAAGCGCGCCTACAAGGG
>JAJZVB010000060.1 GCA_021845885.1 Pseudomonadota bacterium | reverse complement strand
TTCGACGGATTTTGGCGTAATCCCCACATTCATCGCCGGATAGCCACCTTCAGCGCCGCGAATGCTGGGTGAATCGCCTAAAGTCCGCTCCAAAACTCTTTGCATCCGTTGCATTTCCGCGAATATATCGCGAGGAAAAAGATTTCGATAAATCATGATCATCTCCCTGGTTGTATGTGTACCAAAAGTCGTCAACGTGGTTGACGCATATTTATCTATGATCAATTGATCAATTTTCAAGTCGATAAAACTCTCGCTAGGTATCGATCAGGCATGATGGATTATAGAGTGCAAGGAGCGTCGCCATTGGTTACGGCAATTAGAACTTGAAATTCGAATTTGTGATGCCATTTTGCATTCGGCCAATCCCATCTGCACTACATCATGAGGTGACCGTATGGAAAACAAACCTATTGAGAGAACAATTTATCAGTGGTTCGAGCACGCTATCACCTTGGTGCTCGCATTCCTCATATCAATCATGATCATGACTGCATTGTGGGGCCTCAGCATCGAGGTTTATCATTTGGTGCTTAAAGGTGCCCTCAACCATCTAGATCATGGGGTATTTCAAGCTGTCTTCGGCATGATTCTGACCCTGCTGATTGCCCTGGAATTCAGTCACTCCATTATTCATCCTTCTGCAAGAGAGGGTGGCATCATCAAGACTCAAACAATCGTGCTGATCGCGATTCTGGCCATATCGAGACAATTTATCGTGTTCGAGCTCAATGCTCACTCAGCTTCCATGCTGGCAGCGCTTGCTCTATCGCTACTTGCCTTGGGGATCGTATACCGTTTGATTAGAGTGCATTGATACAACATCAGATTTTTCTCGATTATTGGAGCTCGGCCGGACTTTTAGCGTAGAAGCATGTATCGGGCAGGTTTCGGAGTAAAACGGACTGCCAAATGTCTGTCTGTTGAAAGGTTATTCGACCGCTTTGGGTCGATAGTGACGATCGGCGAACGTCTGTTTCCAGGCAATGAAAATTTCTTTGTGCGCAAAAAAATGAACTGCCGGATTGCGGACATTGACGAACTCACACAACCGACCCTGAGCAGTCGATTGACCTGCCAGAGATTCAAGGACAGGTATTTGAGTGAAGGTGCCCATCGAATGACTAGCCAGTATCCTTCCGGCGCGGCAGCGCGCGTAGCCGATTTGGGAGTCGAGGGTATTTAAAGCATGCAAACCTAACCTAGCTGCAATCAAATAATCGCATCGCCTTGGTTGCCGCCTCCCGTACGGCATGCGCCTTGTGATTCGAAAGCATCCGAAGCGCCAGGAGAACATCAGGTGATGGCGGGAAATCACTCAGCCTTGCGACCACTTCAAGCCCTTCCTCGATATTCGTCGGGTGGCGCAACACGCATTCAGCCAGCGGCATAGCAGCCCCTTCTTCACCTCGAAGACCTAGTGCAATAATGGCACGCATGCGCACATCGTCGAGCGGATGCTGCAGAGCATGAAGGAGTTTTTCCCGGAAATCCCTGTCCGACATATCCGAAATGGCGGCCGAGCACACAGGGCAGACCGGAACCCCTGCAAGGATCATGGCAAAGCAGTTCGGACAGTAAGCATCAGCTGCCATTCAATATTCCGAATTCTGCAGGCATGCTGACGTAAAAAAGCTGAATCTTCTCTCCTCGGATCAGTTCGATCAAGCGTTCTGCCTGTTCGTCGCTGACCACGAAAACGACTTCGAGGGGAAGATCCCCGGCGAGCTCGAAAAAATGGTCCTCGTGCAGCATGCCGTGCCTCCCGAAACCGGCGACGGCCTTGAATGCGGAGCCGCCCTGGATGCCAAGCTTCTTTGCCTCTTCCAGCAGCCACTCGTAGAGCAGGATGTGGTGGTAATGCCTGCTTTCATGCACGTAAAAGTTGAGATAGGTTCTTTCATGCCGGCTCCTTTTCAATAAGATTGCTTATCCGGAATCACGCCCCTCACGCCGCCGCGCGGATCGGGCATGTCGCCCTTGTAGCGCGGTATCAGGTGGATATGGACATGCGGAATCGTCTGCCCTGCAAACGCCCCGATGTTGACGCCTATGTTGTAGCCTCAGGACGATGATGGCTATCGAGATGTCGCCTGGCTTCTTCGAGCATTGCGTTCATCGCCATCTTTTCCTCCCACGTGGTTTCGAAATAATCGGATATGTGGCGATCGGGGATGATGAGCAGATGGCCTGGACTGACCGGGAACTTGTCCTCGCGGACATGCGCCAGCTCGTTCCGGAAGAGGATCCCTTCTCGACTGCAAAATGGGCATTCTTTCACGATTTTCCTCCACTCCTGAGCAAACTGACCGTCACCATGCCGAGCGCAGTCATGGCGAAAGATCCGAAGAGATGTACCCCTGCCTCGATGCTTCCCCAAAGATATTCCGATCTGGAAAAAAGCGTGACCACTTCGGCCGAAAATGTCGAAAAGGTTGTCAGTCCGCCGAGAAAGCCCGTGACGACGAGAAGCCTGATCTCGGGCGGCAAGCCAGGATGTTGCGCAAAGAAAGCGACGGCAACGCCGATTAGATAGCCGCCCAGCAGATTGGCAGCGAGCGTTCCGGGAGGAAGCGTAGGAAAGAGAGGATTGAGGATGACGCCGAGCCACCACCTGAGCCATGCGCCGAGGGAAGCACCCACACCGACTGAAATAAAACCGTATAATCCCATATCGTTCCTTTCACGCGAATTCAAAGCCGGAACGAAGAAAAAGCCGAAACACCCACTTCTTCCCGTTCCGGGAAGCCAGTAGGCATCATCAGCCCTTAGGGCGGTTATGCGGAGGAATGCCATCTCCGATGTCTCGAATCCAGTATACCCAGTGCCAGCAGTGCATGCAATTCATCGAATTGCCTCATCTAAAACCTGAGTGAAATGACCTGTCCAAACAGGACGGGTACGGTTTCGCTCAGATTCTTACGTGAGGCAACAGGCAAACATTACAATAAACAGAAGTGAACTGGCGCAATCCAAGATAAACTTGTAACTATTTGATTATTATTGGATAAATACCTTGCAAGGCAATAAACAAAAAAGCCCCTGGATTCAGGGTCTTATTTTGCTTTAGTTGGCGGAGAGAGAGGGATTCGAACCCTCGGTAAGGCTATAAACCCTACGCTCCCTTAGCAGGGGAGTACCTTCGACCACTCGGCCATCTCTCCGGAGCCGGCTAGAATACCGCTTCAGGGTAAAAAAATCAAACTTCCCGGTCCAGACCGAACGCCTTGTGCAGCACCCTCACCGCGAGTTCGAGATATTTCTCGTCGATCACGACGGAAATCTTGATCTCGGAGGTCGATATCATCTGGATGTTGATCCCTTCCTCGGCGAGCGTCCTGAACATCTGGCTCGCCACCCCGACATGGGAGCGCATGCCGACGCCGACCACGGAAACCTTGGCGATGCCTTCGTCGCCGATCACGTCCTTGGCCTCTAGATGCGGCTGAATGCCCTTCAGGATGGCCAGCGCCTTTTCGAAATCGTTCTTGTGGACGGTGAAGGAGAAATCAGTCTGTCCTTCCTCGCCGACGTTCTGGATGATCATGTCCACTTCGATGTTGGCATCCGCTACCGGCCCCAGAATCTGGTAGGCGATCCCGGGCTTGTCCGGCACGCCGCGCACGGTGATTTTCGCCTCGTCGCGATTGAATGCAATGCCGGAAATGATCGGTTGTTCCATGTCGCCCTCTTCCTCAAAAGTAATCAGCGTGCCCTCCCCTTCCTCCTCGAAGGAGGAAAGCACGCGAAGCCTGACCCTGTACTTGCCGGCGAATTCGACGGAGCGTATCTGCAGCACCTTCGAACCCAGGCTTGCCATTTCCAGCATCTCCTCGAAGGTGATCGATTTCAGCTTCCTGGCTTTCGGCTCGATGCGCGGATCGGTGGTGTAAACGCCGTCCACGTCGGTATAAATCTGGCATTCGTCCGCCTTCAGCGCGGCAGCCAGCGCGACCCCCGTGGTGTCCGACCCGCCCCGCCCCAGGGTCGTGATGTTGCCTTCCATGTCCACGCCCTGGAATCCTGCGACGACCACGACATGGCCCGATTCGAGGTCGCGCCTGATGTTCCCTTCGTCGATCGAGAGTATCCTCGCCTTGGTATAGGCGCTGTCCGTGAGCACCCTGACCTGCCCGCCCGTATAGCTCTTCGCTCTTACCCCGAGTTCCATCAGCGCCATGGAGAGCAATGCGACCGTCACCTGCTCGCCCGTGGAAACCATCACGTCGAGTTCCCTCGGATCGGGCTGAGCCTGGATTTCCTTTGCAAGCGAGATGAGCCGGTTGGTCTCCCCGCTCATGGCCGAGACCACCACCACGATGTCGTGCCCCTGCGCCCTGAATTTTGCAACGCGTCTTGCGACGTTCCTGATGCGGTCCGGACTGCCTACGGACGTGCCGCCGTATTTTTGTACGATGAGTGACATGCTCTAATGCGCTAAAATTTGCGATTCTACCTCAAAAACCGCTCTCAAAAGAAGATCTTGACCGGAAGCCCGGTTTTCCCTATGTCCTCGCCGAAAGACGAAAGCCATTCGCGAGACACGGGCGCAAGCCTCGATGCCTCGGGCTGGCAGGATTTCCGGGCCAATCCGTAAAGCAGCACCCCCTTCAACTGCCCTGCGAGGGGAGAAACGAATTCGACATAAGCCTGCCTTTCCTCCTTCGAAAATGGAACCCCGTCGAGGGCGAATACGCAGGTCTGAAGCCATGTCGGACACAACGAAGCCGAAAGCGCGAGATTCTCCAGCACTTTTTCATTGCTGACGGACGTATCGTTGATGCGCTTCCTCCCATCGGGTGTCGCGGAATCCAGCTTGAACCAGACTTCGCCGTTCAACAAAGCCATCCTTTTCAAGCCTTCCTGAACATGGGGGCGATGGATGAGACTGCCATTGGTAATCAATACCAGCTTGACGTCCAGGGGGAGTTCGGAATCAACGACGATTTCGCCTATCAATTCGGCGATGCTATCGAATTCCTCGGCGGTCGTCGGCTCGCCGTTGCCGGAAATGGCGATGTCGTTGATCCTGCGCAGATCCTCCGGAACCCGGTCGTTCATGAAATTGCCATGCAGCAATTCGTGCAGGAACTCGGTCAGCTCGCTCTCGAGCCTGTTCAGATCGACTTCAGGCGCAGCCCCTCTTTTGAGGTCCGGAACCTGGCAATAGATGCATCGCCAGTTGCAGGCATTGTTCGGATTGAGATTGATCCCGACCGATATGCCGCCCGAGCGCCTTGACACGACAGGATAGACATAGGTCAGCCCGACACTCGATCTGCTGTGTTCATGGATGTTCAGGGATTGCGGCATGGGTATTCCGAAAGCAATGTTGAGCGCAATGGTATAATTGCTCACCGCAAACTCAAATGCAAGCCGAACATGCTGATCACGAGACGTCTCGAATTCGACTCGGGGCACAGAATCCCCAACCACGAAAGCCAGTGCCGCCACCTCCATGGCCACCGCTACGCCATCGAAGTCACGCTTTCGGGGGAGATCATAGAAACCGAAGGTGCACCCGACCAGGGCATGGTCATGGATTATTCCTACGTCAAGCATATCGCGCAAAAGGAGCTCGTCGACCTTTGGGACCACGCCTTCCTGGTCTACAAGAACGATCATGCAGTGCTGGATTTTCTGAAATCCATGCCGGGACACAAGACCGTCGTGCTCGACGTCATCCCGACTGCGGAGAATCTGGCGCTTGCCGCATTCGGGATTCTCGATGCCGCCTACGCCAGGAAAGGACTCAGGCTGGCAAGGGTGAGACTTTATGAAACGCCAAACAACTGGGCCGATGCCATAAAAAATAATATTGATTTTCGCGATCCCTTTGTCATATGATGGAACGATTCTAAAAGTCCGAAGAGGAAATGGAAAAGTCGTTCAGCGCCTTGATAGCTGACCATTCCGCCGACGAGGCATCCACGATCGCGCAGGTACTGCAACTCGGTGCCCCTTTGCGCCACGAATGGGTCGACAGCATGAATGCGCTCGCGCGGGCGGCTTCGCAGTCGAGATGGGATATCATCGTCTGCAGTGTTTCGTTCGACATCGAGAAATCCTTCCATCTCGCCAGGGAGCACGGTTCGAAAATCGTCTTCCTGGCGAGCGACGATAATCCTGAAGCCGTTCTCTCCGTGCTCGGGATGGGGGGAACATGCCTGCTCAGGAGCCGGCTCCTGGACCTTGCCGACATGGTGCAAAGGCTCCCCGAAAGAAACCCCCTCCAGAACGAATCCGCCTTTTTCGAAAAGCTCCACAGGACAGCCGGGCAATCGCTTGCCGTCGAATGCGTCAATCCCGCTTTCGAAACCTTGCCTTCCGGAAGCGAAACCCTGGTGAAGCCGCTCATTCATTCAAGCCGCGACTGCGATACTCCTTGGGATGCCGCAGGCAGCCGTCTGGATGACCTGGTTCTGGCGGTTGCCGAAAAAACTGCCGACTTGTCCGGGCCGCTTTTTCTTCAGGCGCTCGTGGAAATTCTCGCCCGGACGCTCAATCTTCACAGCGTATTCATAGGGGTCTTCGCTGAAAACAGCCAGGTCCGCATCCTTTACCGCAATGACCGGGCCGAAACCTTCGAATGCCAGAGTTCGCTGTTTGCCGGAGTGATTTCAGGCATCGAGTGTTACCACCCGAGGAACATCCGTTTTCTTCATCCGGAATGCGCATGGCTTGAAAATGCGGAAGGCTTCTACGGTCTGCCGCTCCTGGATTCATCCGGAACGCCTTTCGGACTGCTCGCCCTGGCGGGAAACGCTCCGATCGATCATTTGGGGCGGCTGCGCCCCATTCTGAGGATTCTCGCTTCCCGCGCATCGGCCGAACTCGGGTTCCAGCAGACCCTTTCGCTCCTGAAAAGAAGCGAAGAGGATTTTCGAACGAATTTCGATCTCGTATCGGTGGGCATGGCCCATATCAGCCTTGACGGGAAATGGCTGAAGGCGAACCCCGAATTGTGCAAAATCCTGGAATATACCGAAGGCGAACTTTTCAGCACGAAATTTCATTCCGTTCTGCACCCCGGAGATCTTCCGCGCACGCTCGAATCCCTGGCCAGCCTCCTGATGGGAAAAATCCCGTCCTTCTCGACTGAAATCCGCATCAGGAAAAGCAGCGGTCAGGCACTCTGGGTACACATGACGGTCTCTATTCTCAGGGACGAGCGGAATTGCCCGCGCCATCTGGTCGCAGTCATAGCCGACATTTCCCAGAAAATGAAATCGGAAGAACAGATTCATTTCCTCGCCAATCACGATACGCTCACCAAGCTGCCGAATCGCAAATTCCTCCTTGAGAAGCTCGGGCAAAAGCTGGTCCAGGCTGAAAGCGCAAACCAGAGAATTGCCATCCTGCTTCTCGATCTCGACGGGTTCAAGCTGATCAACGACTCCCTGGGCCATGCCGCAGGGGACAGCCTGATGAGTTTTTGCGGCCAATATATCTCCGACTGCCTTGAAGAGGGAGATCTTTCGGCGAGACTGGGATCCGACGAATTCGCCATCGTCTGCGTCAGAGCTGAAACGAACGAAATAGTCTCGAATTTTTCGGAAAGGATGCTCAAGGCGATTTCCGTTCCGACCCGCATGGCCGAAATGGATATTTCAATCACGGGCTGCATAGGGATTGCAGTCTACCCGGACGACGGGGATGACATTTCCACCTTGCTCAGGAAGGCGGATACGGCGATGTACCGCGCCAAGGATGCCGGCGGGAACCATTACCGGTTTTATCACGAGGACATGGCCTCAAGGACGATGGACCACCTGATCCTGGTGAACGACCTGAGACATGCCATAGACAGGAACGAGTTCGTTCTGCACTACCAGCCCCAGGTCGATCTCGGCACCGGGGAAATGACGGCAGTCGAGGCATTGCTGAGATGGAATCATCCTAAGAGGGGGCTCATCCACCCGGCTGAATTCATCAGGCTCGCCGAAGAAACCGGCCTCATCATCCCGATAGGCCAATGGGTGCTGGAAACCGCATGCAGGCAGGCGAAGTGCTGGCAGGACCTGGGCATGAAAAATCTCTGCATCGCAGTCAATCTTTCCGTCCGGCAGTTTCACAAGCAGGATCTTGCGCAAAGGGTCGCCGGCGCTTTGCAGGCGAGCGGCCTTGCGCCCGAACATCTTGAACTGGAGATCACGGAAAGCGCCATCATGGTGAATGCCCGTGAATCCGTCAGAATGCTGCAGCAACTGAAGGAAATGGGCATCAGGATTTCGATTGACGACTTCGGGACCGGCTATTCCTCCCTCAGTTATCTCAAAGAATTTCCCATCGACAAGATCAAGATCGACCAGTCCTTCGTGGAAAACATCGCATCGAATTCCGACAATGCGGCGCTGGCCAGCGGCATCATCGCGCTGGCCCACAGCATCAAGCTTTCCGTCACGGCAGAAGGCGTGGAAAACCTGGGGCAGCTAAACTTCCTTTCACTGTCGCAATGCGATTCGATTCAGGGATTTTATTTCTGCAATCCTTTGCCTGCCGAATCCCTGCAGAAACTGCTCGAGCAGGGAAAATGCCTCGAAATCGGCAAGGCAGAATCTCTTCAAAGCTGCATTAGCGTTTGACGACGACTGCAGGAAGTCCGATTTTCCTCACCGCATCGAGCGCCTTTTTCCTGCTCTCGAAACGGCCTGCCAGGACCCGGGTTTCGAGCCGGGCTGCAATTCCCTTCTTTTTGAGCGCCTCGGCAAGACGCTGCGCACGACCGAAAGATTCGAAATTGCCGAACTGGAGCGCATATTTTCCCTGTTGTACGAGCAGGACGGCCCCCGGCGTCTTTTCCTTCAGGGCCGCTTCCCTGTCCGGATAGGGCCCGGCCAGGACAAGGGTTTCCATTACCGGCCTCAATGTCTTCTTCCCGAGCAGGGCTGCCATCCTTTCCGCATTTTTTCTGGAAGAAAACAAGCCGAATTGCAGCGCGTAACCGCCTCTCGCCCTTTCCCTGACATGGGGCTTTTCCCTCGCCTTTTCCGCAACCGGTTTCTCCAAAGGAATTTCCTTCGCGGTGACTTCCCCGACTGGCGCCTTCTCCTTGGGCGCCTCTTCGGCAGATTTTTTCACGCCAGGCGCCACATTGCTGACCGAAGGAGGAGGAGGCGTCTCGATTTTCTGCACTGAAGCAGGCGAAGACAGCGCAATCCCGGGCGGCGCGATAGGCGCAGAGACAGGCGATGGCGCTTTGGGTGCCGGCGCTTCCACGGTGGAAATGGTCTTGCTGAAATGCCCGACAAGGGAAACCATGCCCACAGCGAGTACGATCAGCAAAATCGTGACGATCAGGCGCAAAGACAGCTTGGATTGTTCGGGGTCGATCATTTCGTACTCCATAAGGGCGCGGAAGATCGGGAGACTTGATTGTCAAAACGATTATAACTGCAATCTGAAAAAAATTAAATAAAACCGTTAAGTAGTAAGAAAACCGAGAAATCAAGTTAACATCCTACTCGGCCCCTGTTTCTGCTGTTATTATATCAAATCCGTACATTGCGGCACGCCTTCCCCGCCGGAAGCTGGCACGGGTATTGCTATTGCCTTGATGAGCCGAAACCAAACCTGTTTGACGATGCCGGAATTCACAAACCCATCAGAAATTGCGCGCGAGACGCTGAAAGCCTTGTCGATGCGGCGCATCGTGCCGACGCCGGACAATTACCAAGCCATCTACGAGGAAATCGCCGGATTGCCCGCCGGTACGAGCATTGAAATCGAAAAAATACTGGAGCGGATGCTGAAGGATTCCCCCCCGGCTTCGCCCGAAGTCTCCAAGGCGGCGGATCTCCTCAGGAATGCGCTGGAAGAGAAGGACGGGGAAAAGGCCGAGGCGGCCATCTCGCTCTTCTTCGGCATTCAGGAAGGCAATACGCTGGCCTGGGGCACCCTGATTCGCGACTTTCTCAAAGCATGGGAAACCAAGTCCAGCGGCTGGACGACTGCAAGGAAAAGGGAGGGGCTGGACACCGTACTCAAGAAATTCGGATCGAATCCGGATGCACTCTATCAAAAACTCCAATCCCTTTTCAAGTCATGGTCGTCGAACACGGAGGCGCAGACCGGGCTGGTGGACGACATGGCGGAAAAAATTGCCGCCCCGACCGGCAAGGATGGCGACATGGCAGGCAAGCTGAGAGAGCTGCTTGCTCAATCCTATTCCGCCGGATTCACGTCGATTCTGCAACATTCCCCGGAACTCGAACAAGAAGCCAGGCTTCTTTCCGAAAAAGCAAAGGAAGCGCTTGACGCCAAATCGCTCGCCGCACTCGCATCAAAACTCAAGCATTTCTGGTTCAATCTTGAAATCAGGGCCGGAGACAACGCGGAAATGCAGGAAGGGCTGCTCAGGCTGCTGCGGCTCGTCGTCGACAACATCGGCGAAGTGGTCGTCGATGACCAGTACCTCAAGGGGCAGATCGACATCGTCAGGGACGTCATTTCCGGATCGCCCAAGCGTTCCATTCTGGACGACGCGGAGCGCAGCCTGAAGGCCGTGATCTACAAGCAGAGCACCCTGAAGCAAAGCATCAACGACGCGAAATCGAGCCTCAAGCTGCTGATCGCGAACTTCATCGAAAGGCTGGGGGAATTCTCGACCAGCACCGGCGAATACCACAACAAGATCGACACCTATTCGCAAAAACTCAGCCAGAGCGACGACATCGCGCAGATCACCGCCATTCTCGACGAAGTATTGACAGTAACGAAAGCCATCCAGCTCGACACGTTGCGCTCCAGGGACAGCGTGATCGAAGCCCAGGAGCGCGTCAATGCGGCCAATCAGCGTATCATCGAGCTCGAATCCGAGCTCGAGAATCTCTCCGAGCTGGTCCGGGAAGACCAGCTGACAAGGACCCTGAATAGGCGCGGTATGGAAGAAGCCTTCGAGCGGGAGGTTTCGCGCTCCGAAAGAAGGGGCACACCGCTTTGCATCGCCGTCATCGACATCGACGACTTCAAGAAGCTCAACGATACTCTCGGACATCAAGCCGGCGACGATGCGCTCGTCCATCTTTCCAGGACGATCAAGGAAACGACCCGGCCCAACGATGTGGTTGCCCGTTTCGGCGGGGAGGAATTCATCGTCATTCTCCCGGATGCGGAACTCGATGACGCGGTACAGACCATCACCCGCCTGCAGCGCGAATTGACCCGGCAGTTGTTCATGTACAACAACCAGAAGCAGGTCATCACATTCAGCGCAGGGGTCGCATTGAAACAGCCGCACGAAAGCAGGGATACCCTCATCGGCCGCGCCGACAAGGCCATGTACGAAGCGAAAAGAGCAGGAAAGAACAGGGTGTTTGCGGCCCCCAACGACCAGAAGCCTTCCTGAGGCGGAAAAAATCATGTTCAACGACAAATCGATACTGATCACCGGGGGAACAGGCTCCTTCGGCAGGGAATTCATCAAGACCGTCCTGGCGAGATACAACCCCAGAAGGGTCATCGTTTATTCGCGGGACGAACTGAAGCAGTTCGAGATGCAGCAGACGCTGAACGGCCCTGCCATGCGCTATTTTCTGGGGGATGTCAGGGACGGACAGCGATTGAGGCAGGCGATGCGCGGAGTGGATTATGTCGTGCATGCGGCAGCCTTGAAGCAGGTGCCTGCAGCGGAATACAATCCCATGGAATGCATCAAGACCAACATCAACGGCGCGGAAAATGTGATCAATGCCGCGCTCGAGAACAATGTCGAAAAGGTGATCGCCCTGTCCACCGACAAGGCCGCGAACCCGGTGAACCTTTACGGCGCAACCAAGCTCGCCTCCGACAAGCTCTTCGTCGCGGCGAACAACATCGCGGGAGGGCATCGCACCCGTTTCGCGGTGGTACGCTACGGCAACGTGGTGGGTTCCCGCGGCTCGGTCGTGCCCTATTTCAGGAAGCTGATCAGGGACGGCGAAAAGGAGCTCCCCATCACCGATCCCAGAATGACTAGATTCTGGATCACGCTGCAG
>JAJZVB010000059.1 GCA_021845885.1 Pseudomonadota bacterium | reverse complement strand
TTTCGGTGATCCCGAACTGCGCTGCGACCCGGCATGCCCATTTTTTCCTGGACGGCTCGGGCCCAGTTCATCTTCCCGTGCCTAAACTTTCGGACTGGCCCGATATCGAATGGCATGCCGATTTTTCGTCCAGACGAGTGGATCTCGATACCGTCACGAAGGCGGAAATGATGTCCTGGAAGCCCGGAGAAAAACTGCTCCTTTCAGGAAAGCTCCTGACCGGGCGGGATGCGGCGCACAGGAGAATTTCCGGGATGGTCGAAAGAGGGGAAAAGCTTCCCGTCGAATTCGAAGGGAGGTTCATCTATTACGTCGGCCCGGTCGATCCCGTTCAGGGGGAAGTGATGGGTCCTGCAGGCCCCACCACTTCGACGAGGATGGACAGCTATACGGACATGATGCTTGAATTCGGGCTGCTCGGCATGATAGGCAAGGCCGAGCGGGGGAGTGATGCGATAGAATCAATCAGGAAGCACGGTTCGGTCTACCTGATCGCAGTGGGCGGAGCGGCCTATCTGGTTTCCCGTGCGATCAGGAAGGCGAGGGTCGTCGCATTCGAGGACCTCGGGATGGAGGCGATCTACGAATTCGAAGTCGAGGAAATGCCAGTCACCGTCGCGGTCGATGCCAATGGTGTATCCATGCACAAGACGGGGCCGTTTCTCTGGCGGAAAAATTCCTGAATCGAGAAGTGCCGGACGGAATTTGGTATAATCCGAATTTCATGGCGGGTCTCCCCGCATTGTACGGTAGTGAACCTGGTCAGGTCCGGAAGGAAGCAGCCACAGCTACTCTATGCAAGTGCCGGGGGTCGGGCTCGCCGCCCTTATTCCGAAATTGTCATGAGAAAGAAACTTTTACTGATTGCTTTACTTTCCCCGGTCTCGTCCTTTGCCATCGACAGCGTTTCCATTGAGGCCGGAAGCGGCAATGCCGCTGAAATGATGCGGGTCGGCGCGCAATGGGACTGGAAAAAAAGATGGTTCGATACCGGGAACTGGCATCTCGGCGGCTTTTGGGATGCCTCCATCGGCGGATGGCGCGGAAAGGCGGCGATAGGCGACAACCGCCATATCACCGATTTCGGGCTCACGCCGGTATTCCGATACGAGCGGAACAGCATTTCCGGCATTTCGCCCTATGTAGAAGGAGCGATCGGCTTTCATCTGATCTCGCCTACGCAAATTTACGCGAACAGGAAGTTCAGCACCGCATTCCAGTTCGGCGATCACGTGGGGGCGGGTTTCCGCTTCGGGGAAAGGCTACAGTACGATCTCACCTACCGCTTCCAGCATCTTTCCAATGGCGGGATCAAAAAGCCGAACCAGGGCATCAATTTCAACCAGATTCGTTTCGCGTACCATTTCTAAGTGACGACGACCCAGGTACTGGCCAGAAAATGGCGGCCGAAAAGCTTTTCTGAACTGACCGGGCAGGAGCATGTGGTCAAGGCGCTCTCCAATGCCCTGGAGCAGCAGCGTCTTCATCATGCCTATCTTTTCACCGGAACCCGGGGAGTGGGCAAGACCACGGTCGCGAGAATCCTCGCCAAGGCATTGAATTGCGAAACGGGGATCACTTCGACCCCTTGCGGGAAATGTTCGGCCTGCCTTGAGATAGACGGCGGGCGTTTCGTCGATCTGCTCGAGCTCGATGCGGCTTCCAACACCGGCATAGACAACATGCGCGAAGTGCTCGACAACGCGCAATATCTGCCCACTTCGGGGCGGTTCAAGGTTTACATCATCGACGAAGTCCACATGCTTTCCACCAAGGCTTTCAATTCGATGCTGAAGACGCTCGAGGAGCCGCCCGAGCATGTGAAATTCATTCTCGCCACCACCGATCCGCAGAAGATACCGGTCACCGTGCTTTCCCGATGTCTGCAATTCAATCTGAAGAAGATTCCGGAGCCCCTCATCCAGGAGCGCCTGTCCGGGATACTGAAGGAGGAGGGCATCCCGGCGGAACCGCGAGCCCTGCAAAGGATAGCCAGGGCTGCAAAGGGAAGCCTGCGCGACGCCCTGAGCCTCCTTGATCAGGCGATCGCCTATTCGGGAGGGCGCGTCGAGGATGAAATGGTGGGGGGCATGCTGGGCGCAATCGATCAGGATTACCTTTATGCCATTCTGGATGCGCTGATCGCCAGGGACGGGAAGGAACTTGTTTCGATTGCCGACAGGATGGAGGAAAGAAGCCTGGAATTCGAGGCCGCGCTCCAGGATCTCGGCCTATTGCTGCACAGGGTGGCGCTCGCCCAGATCGTTCCGGAAGCCCTTGAAGGCGAAGTCGAGAAAGAGCGCATTGCGGGATTCGCTGCGAAATTGGGTGCTGAGGAAGTCCAGCTCTATTACCAGATTGCAAACCACGGCAGGAGCGAAATCGGGCTGGCTCCGGACGACTATTCCGGGTTTTCCATGACGCTGATCAGGATGCTCGCCTTCATGCCCGAAGGCGAAACAAAATCGAAAGTCATTCCGGCAAAGGCCAGGCCGGTTCCTGCATCGAAGCCGCGTCCGGATCCGGTGCCGGAAACGCCTGAAGAGGCGAAGCAGGCATTCGACTGGGTATCGGTATCGGGAAAGCTGAATCTCTCCGGAATGGCGAAAATGCTCGCCATGCATTGCGCATTGAAGCATTATGACCAAAAGAAAATCGAATTCGTCGTGCCGAACGAACACAGGCATTTGATGGAATACAAGGAAAGGCTGAAGACTGCGCTGGGCGAATTCCTGGGAAAGCCCGTCGAAGTCTCCCTTTCCGTGGGCGAAGGGACGACGCCGGCGAAAGTCGACGACGAAGAGAGGCAGGAACGCCAAAGGGACGCGGTCGCCTCGATCGAGCAGGATCCCGTGGTGCGCAACCTCGTCGACAATTACGATGCGAAACTGATTGAATCTTCGATTAAACCGATCTAGGAGAAAGACATGATGAAAGGCGGCTTGGCCAACATGATGAAGCAGGCCCAGCAGATGCAGGAAAACATGAAGCGGATGCAGGAGGAGCTGGGCAATGTCGAAGTGGAAGGGCAGGCGGGCGCAGGGCTCGTCAAGGTCGTCATGACCTGCCATCATTCGGTGAGGAGGGTTTCGATCGACCCCTCCCTGATGAGCGAAGACAAGGAAATGCTGGAAGACCTGATCGCTGCTGCATTGAACGACGGCAACAGGAGGATAGAGGCCGCCATACAGGAAAAAATGGGCGGACTCGGCCTCCCTCCCGGGTTCAAGCTGCCCTTCTGATCGATGAAACCGCCCCTCGACGAGCTGATCGAGTCGTTGCGCTGCCTTCCGGGAATCGGGCCGAAATCCGCCCAGCGCATGGCCTATCATTTGCTGCAGCACGATCATGCCGGGGCTTCGCGCCTGGCCAGCGCGCTCAGCCGCTCGATCGAGAAGCTCAGGCATTGCGAAAAGTGCAACAGTTTCACCGAAGATGAAATATGCGGCCTTTGCCGCTCGGAAAGGCGCGATCCTTCCCAGCTTTGCGTCGTGGAAATGCCCCAGGATCTGCTGATGATGGAGCAGGCGCAGTGCTATCAGGGACTCTACTTCGTGCTGATGGGCCGAATATCGCCGCTCGACGGCATAGGGCCCAGGGAAATCCGTCTCGACAGGCTGTTGAAGCGAGCCAGGGACGGGATGGTGAAGGAACTGATCCTGGCCACGAATTTCACGGTGGAAGGGGAGGCGACTGCGCATTACATCGGCGAACTGCTGAAGGGAAGCGGCATCAAGGTTTCCAGGATAGCGAGGGGCGTGCCCGTCGGGGGGGAACTCGAGCATGTCGACAGCGGCACGCTCGCCCAGGCCGTTTTCGAGCGCAGGGAGGTGTGATGGAAAAGCAGAAGCTGCACAAGATGCTGGCCCATTCCGGGCTGGGCTCGCGGCGCGCCATGGAGGAGGCGATCCTCTCCGGCCGGATCATGGTGAACGGAAAGCCAGCTGAGGTCGGCATGCGCGTCGGACCGGAAGACATGGTCCGTTTCGAGGGGCGGATCGTCAAGCTCAAATTCACCAGCCGCTTACCCCGCGTGATGCTCTACCACAAGCAGGAAGGGGAGATCGTCAGCCACGACGACCCGGAAAAGCGCGCTTCCGTTTTCGACAAGCTGCCCAGGATGCGCTCCTCGAAATGGATATCGATAGGCAGGCTCGACTACAACACGAGCGGCCTTTTGATTTTCACCACTTCGGGCGAGCTCGCGAACAGGCTGATGCATCCCGGATTCGAGGTCGAGCGCGAATATTCGGTGAGGATATTGGGCCGGGTGGGCCCTGAGCAGGCGAAGCAGTTGCTTTCCGGAATCGAGCTCGAAGACGGCCTGGCGAAATTCGAGGCCTTTTCAGACGAGGGGGGGGAAGGGGCGAATCACTGGTACAGGGTGATCCTGAAGGAAGGGAGAAACAGGATCGTGCGCCGCGTTTTCGAGTCCATGGGCCTCACCGTCAGCCGACTGATCAGGACCCGGTTCGGCCCGGTCATGCTGCCTGCAAGGCTCAGGCGGGGCATGCTGCTCGAGCTTTCCGAGGAGGAAGTGGCTTCCCTGATGAAATGGGCTGGGCTGGAAGCGGAAGCGCCTGTCAGGAAGAGAACAGGGCGCTGAGCTTTTCCGCATCAGGCGACATGATCACGCCCTTTTCCGTGATGAGCGCGGTGACGAGGTCATGAGGGGTGACATCGAAAGCGGGGTTCCTGACCGAAACGTCCCTGGCCGCCCATTCGATACCCCGATATCCCTTCACTTCGGCATCATTTCTTTCCTCTATGGGGATTTCGTCGCCGCTCGAAGCCTTCATGTCCATCGTCGAAGCGGGGCAGGCGACATAGAAAGGGATGCCATGCCTTTTCGCGAGAACGGCGACCGTGTAGGTCCCGATCTTGTTCGCGACATCCCCGTTCGCCGCCACCCTGTCCGCCCCCACGATCACGAGATCGATTTCCCCCTTTTTCATGAAGAATCCGGCCATGTTGTCGCAGATCAGGGTGGTCGGGATTTTTTCCATGGCAAGCTCCCATGCAGTGAGCCTTGCGCCCTGGAGGAGCGGCCGGGTTTCGCAGGCAAAAACGGAAACGGCCTTGCCCTGGGAAAAAGCCGTCCTGATCACGCCGAGGGCCGTGCCGTGACCGGCTGTCGCGAGCGCTCCTGCATTGCAATAGGTGAGGACATTGCATTTTTCAGGAAGAAGCTTCGAGCCGTTTCTCCCCATTTCCAGGTTGTCTTCGACGTCGCGCTCGAAAATCGATTTCGCCTCCTTTTCCAGCATGATCGCCGAAGTTTCAGGATCGTTTCCCGGATCGAAGACCGCCTTCATCCTGTCGAGCGCCCAGAACAGATTGACCGCGGTTGGGCGGCTTTCGGAAAGGATGGAAAAGGCTTCATCGAGCGCAGGGAGGAAGGATTCCTTATCGAGATGCTTCAGCCTGAAGGCTTCGAGAGCGATGCCGAATGCAGCCGCGCAGCCTATCGCGGGCGCCCCCCTCACGGCCATTTCCCTTATCGCTCTCGCGACTTCTTTTGCGCTTTTCAGGGAGAGGTGGGCTATCCTTTGTGGGAGAAGGCGCTGGTCCAGAAGCTCGAGGCGTCCTTCATTCCAGCGCAAGGTTTCGAAATTCATGGCAGCGCATAGGGCATCGGGAGCCAGTGGAGTTGCGTGCCCGATTTCAGGCGGATTTCGCTTTCCCTGTTTTCCAGGTGGATGACGGCGAGAATGTCGAAGCCGCCTTCGGGGGATGGGGCAACTCTCGCGACATTCCCGGTCGCCTCTTCACCGCAATAGAGCTCTTCGCCAGGGGAAGGTTCGATTTCCGAATCGACATGGGCGATCATCATCCTCCTCTTGATCTTGCCCAGGAAATGCGTTCTCGTCACGATTTCCTGGCCGGGGTAGCAGCCTTTCTGGAAACTCACCCCCCCTATCAGTTCGAAATTCGCCATCTGCGGAACGAAAAGCCCTTCTGTTTCGGGGAGCACGACCGGAATGGCGTCCAGTATTTCCAGCCTTTCCCATTCCGATTTTCCGGCACGCCTTCCGTCTATTTTTTCCAGGATGGACAAGGCCATTTCCGGTTCGGTCACGATTTCGAAACGGGACTCGGAAAGCTTGATCACGATTCCGGAATCATGCTTTGCAATGCCCATGACTGATTCCGGGACGGACTCGAGAAACGTTTCGGCGTCGCTTCCAGAAAGGCCGATTGCAGCGAGATCGGCGTCAAGAATGGAAACCCTGGAGCGGAAGATGTACATCGAAAGGCGCTTCTTGACGCGCTCTAGCATTTCTTTCGGCATCTGCAGAATGAAATCCCCGGCCATTCTGAAGACCAGAAAGCTTGCCAGCATCCTTCCCTTGGGCGAACAAAGGCTGCTGTACTGGGAGGATTGCTCGCCGAGACGGCTGATGTCGTTGCTCGTGAGGTTTTGCAGGAAATCCCGGGCGTCTTCTCCGGAGACGCGCAGGAAGCCGAGATGGGAAAGATCGACGATGAATGGATTCATTTTAGCGCACGTAAGCTTCCGTCGCATAACGTCTCATCATGCGATGGCTGTTGAAATAGGAGGCGTTCTTGCCTATGGCATTCTTCATGACTGAAATCCAGCCCTTTCTGTCATCATGATAAAGCGGAAGGACGGTTTTTTCGAGCTTTTCGTAAAGGAAACGCGCATCGTCCCCGTTCGACTTGTCGGCCTGATTGCCGATTCCCCAGCCCGTCACGCCTTCTATGCATCCCTCTATCCACCATCCGTCGAGCACGCTGAAGCTCGGCACGCCGTTCAGGGCCGCCTTCATCCCGCTCGTCCCGGATGCTTCGAGCGGCCTCAAGGGCGTATTGAGCCAGATGTCCACCCCGGAAACCAGGGAAAGCGCGAGATCCATGTCGTAATTGGGCAGAAAGGCGCTCTGGATGATTCCCGAAACATCGGCAAGGTGAGTGTGCAGCATTTCGATCAGCTTCTTTCCCCCTTCGTCGTTGGGATGCGCCTTTCCGGCCATCACGATCTGGAAGGGGTGGTTCGAAGCGATCGATTTCAGCCGTTCGATGTCGGAAAAGAGCAGGTCGGGGCGCTTGTAAGCGGTCATCCTCCTGGCGAAGCCGATGATGGGCCATTCGGCATTGAATTCCTTTCCAGTCAGGCTCTTGATGAGTCCGATCAGGTCGAGCCTGGATCGCCGGTGCGCTTCCCAGATTGCTTCGTCGGGGATCTGGTCGACCCTCACAAGGAGCTGGGGTTCGTGGCACCAGCCCGGCAGGTATTCGTCGTAAAGGCTGGAAAAGCTGCGGGAAGTCCAGGTATAGGGATGGACGCCGTTGGTGACGGCATGGACATGATATCCCGGATACATTTTCCTGGAAATTTCGGCATGCTTCAATGCAACGCCGTTGACATATTCGGAGAGGTTCAGCGCGAGCTTGGTCATGTTGAGCTTTTCTTCCCCCGCAACCGCCTTGAGCTCGGAAAATTCGATGAAATCCCTCAGCACGCTCTGCACCAGTTCGTAAGGGAACTGATCATGCCCGGCCTCGACCGGCGTATGGGTGGTGAAATTGCATATTTTCCTGACCATGGGAATGTCGTAGGAAAGATGATTTTCATCGCCATTTTCGGTGATGGCGTTTCTTCTCAGGAGCTCCAGGGCCAGGAGCGCCGAATGGCCCTCGTTCATGTGGTACTGGCGGATCTGGAATCCGAGTGCGTAAAGCATGCGCAATCCCCCGATTCCCAGGACGATTTCCTGCTTGAGCCGGTAGACCTGGTCTCCCCCGTAGAGGTAATGGGTGATTTCCCGGTCGTCCTTGCTATTTTCGTCGAGATCCGTGTCGAGCAGGATGACGGGCTCCCTTCCACCGAGATGCCCCTGCAGCACGTAAAGCCAGCCCCTCACCCAGACTTCCCTGCCTTCCATATTGACGGCGATTTTGGCATCCAGGGGATGGGCCCATTGGGCCGGATCCCAGGTGTCCGGATGCTCGACCTGGCGGCCTTCCAGGATTTCCTGCCTGAAGTAGCCCGCGCGGCTCACCAGGCTCACGGCCACGAGCGGCAATTCGATATCGGCGCCTGCGCGCATCACGTCCCCGGCAAGCACCCCCAGACCGCCGCTGTAGGTCGGAATATTGCTCATCAGCGCGATTTCCATCGTGAAATAGGCGATGCGGCTCTGATGGGTGAATTCGTAGTGCATTCAGGCGACCATGGCGAGCAGGTCGGAATAGGCGTCGTCGAATGCCTTCAGCCCTTCATCGAAAAGCCTGTTCGACACCTGTTCCATGTTGATTCCATTTTTTTCGAGGGCGATGAAGTGCTCCTTCGCTTCATCGACGCCCTGCGTCAGCGTGCTTTCGGCCTTTCCGTGATCCACGAAGGCATCAAGGGTCGCCTCCGGCATCGTGTTGATCGTTTCCCTGCCGATCAGCGGTTCGACGTACAGCAGATCGCTGTAGGCCGGATTTTTCGTGCCCGTGCTTGCCCACAACAGTTTCTGGGGATGCCCCTTTTCGAGCCTGGCATGGGGCCCATGGAAGATGTCGAGGAAGCGCTGATAGGCGATTTTCGCCAGGGCAACCCCCGTTTTCCCCTTCAATCCCTCATGTTCACCCAGCATGCTGTCGACCAGCGTATCGACCCGGCTCAGGAACAGGCTCGCCACTGATCTCACGCTTTCGACATTGCCGCCGGATTCGGCGAAACGCTTCAGCCCGCGGACATAGGCCTCATGGACATGATAGACCTGATGCAGGGAGAAGATCAGCGTCACGTTGATGTTGATGCCCAGGCTGACAAGCCGCTCGAATGCCGCTATGCCTTCTTTCGTCGCGGGCACCTTGATCATCAAATTGGGCCGCTCCACTTCGGCTATCAGCCTGATCGCAGCGTCGATCGTGCCGTCTTCGTCATGGGCGAGCTTCGGGGAGACTTCCATGCTGACATAGCCGTCTTCGCCCCCGCTTCTTTCGAAAACCGGCATGAAGAGGTCGCATGCATCCCTGATGTCCGGAATGATGAGTCCTTCCAGCCTCTTTTCGGGGATCTGCCTGGAATGGCTCATTTTCTGCAATTCATCCCGGTAGTAAGGGCTTCCTTTCAACCCCTTGAGGAGGATCGATGGATTGGAAGTGAGGCCGGTGACGCCCGCTTCGATGCATCTTTCAAGATCGCCCTCAATGAGCAGCTTCCTCGACAGGTTGTCGAGCCAGATGCGCTGGCCAGCCGCATTGATTTCCGAGATCGCGCCCATCTCAGGCCGTCAGGCTGTCTTTGGCCCGGACCAGCCTCGCCTTGACTTCCATGGCGATTTCCTTCATTTCCGGCTTGCCCACGAGTTCGAGGACGGCTTCCGGGTCCATGAAGGATATGGTGATCGAACCGTCTTCTTCTTCGCGCACCAGCACATTGCAGGGGAGCAGCAGGCCGATGTCCGGCTCGGCCATGATGGCGCGATGTGCGAAGGGCGGATTGCATGCGCCCAGAATCCGGTAGGGGCGCATGTCGAGATTCAGCTTCGACTTGAGGGTGGATTGGACGTCGATGTCCGTGAGCACACCGAATCCTTCCCGCTTCAGCGCCTCGGTCACTTTCCCTATGGCTTCCTGGAAGGGGATGTGGAGTTGGGTCGAGAATCCGTACATGATCTCTCCTTGGAATGCATTCGGGGCCGCAAGCGGCCCCGAGAAGGATCAGAGTTCCTCGGCGTGTTCGGCAAGGTAGCTTGCCACGCCTTCGCCTGTGGGCTTCATGCCTGCAGCGCCCTTCTTCCATCCTGCAGGGCAGACTTCCCCGTGCTGTTCGGTGAACTGAAGCGCATCCACCATGCGCAGCATTTCATCGATGTTGCGGCCCAGAGGAAGATCGTTCACCACCTGATGGCGCACGGTGCGGGTCTCGTCGATCAGGAACGAGCCGCGGAAGGCCACGCCTGCGCCGGCTTCGACGTCATAGGCCTTGCAGATTTCATGCTTGATGTCTGCAACCAGCGGGTAGCCGACTTTCCCGATGCCGCCATTTTCCACGGGCGTATTCTTCCAGGCCAGGTGGGTGAAGTGGGAATCGATGGAGACCCCGATGACTTCCACGTTGCGGTCCCTGAATTCCTTGAGGCGGTGATCGAAGGCGATCAGCTCCGAAGGGCAGACGAAAGTGAAGTCGAGCGGGTAGAAGAACACGACCGCGTACTTGTCCTTGATGTGGGCGTGAAGATTGAAGTTTTCTTCGATCTGGTTGTTGCCCATGACTGCAGCGGCCGTGAAATCCGGGGCGCATTTTCCGACGAGTACTGACATTTTTGCTCCTTTCCTTGTTTTGTGTTGATTCGAATGAAATTTACTTTCCCGTACCGTAAAGGTAGTGGGAGAACTGGGCGTAGCTTGTGCTCACTCTCCTGAAAAGCCTGTCGAGACTGATGATTGCATGCTCGACGATGTTGAGGGCGATATAAGGGTGCTCGACCTTCAGGCGCTTGTACTTGATCCTGGAGAGCTTGAGCACCTGGGTTCCCGGGGCTTTCGCCACCAGCCTCACGGAACGGGGCTGCTTGTCGAAAAAGGACATTTCGCCGAGCATTTCGCCGGCGCCTGCCCGAACGATCTCGTTTTCATGGCCATGGTCGTCGAAGGTGAGGGCGATTTCCCCCTGGATCACGAAATACAGGGCGTCGCCTATATCTCCGATATCGGAAAGGATGTCGCCCTTTTCGAAATCCAGGAAAGTCAGATAGTCGAGCAGGGTCTGAACCTCGCTCACCGTCAGCGATTCGCAAAGATACTGGTGGCTGAGCAGCTGGGAAAGCTTGATCTGATCGGTTTCCGAATTTCCCCTCGACATGATGCACCTCGTTCTCATTGTTGGAAAATGCCATTATGACGCGAAGTTGGAAAATCTTCATCAACGCGGCCATTATATTTTACCATCATGGCTATTGCTCCCATCTATCGGTCTTGCACAGGATCGCCCGCGCAAAGAAAATCGAAGGAATACCATTATAGACCGTCTGAAAATTGTAATTTTGAAAATGGCGTGAAATTCGTGATGCAAATTTGAAAAATATGCACCATAATAGTGCAATTTGATCTGGAAACTGGGATGGAAGCTTTGAAAACAGGCGGCGATGTCTTGTTCATTTTGTTGGGCGCGATCATGGTGCTCGCCATGCATGCGGGTTTTGCCTTCCTCGAGCTCGGCACGGTCAGGAAGAAGAACCAGGTCAACGCGCTGGTCAAGATCATGGCGGATTTCGCCGTCTCGACGATAGCCTACTTTTTCATCGGATACGGCATCGCCTACGGCATCAACTTTTTTTCGGGGGCGGATCATCTCGTCGAAAAGAGCGGCTACGAGCTCGTCAAGTTCTTCTTCCTGCTGACTTTCGCGGCCGCGATTCCCGCGATCGTCTCGGGCGGAATCGCTGAGCGGGCGAAATTCCGTCCCCAGCTCGCGGCGACCTTCATGCTGGTGGGCTTCGTCTATCCCTTCTTCGAGGGCATCGCCTGGAACGATCATTACGGCATCCAGGCCTGGATGCAGAATGCCTATGGCGCGAAATTCCACGATTTCGCGGGTTCCGTGGTGGTGCATGCCGTGGGGGGCTGGATAGGGCTCGCAGCCGTGCTCCTGCTCGGGGCCAGATACGGGCGCTACTCAAAAGACGGCAGGATCTCCGCCCATCCGCCTTCCTCCATCCCCTTTCTCGCACTGGGCTCGTGGATACTTTCAGTGGGCTGGTTCGGCTTCAACGTGATGTCCGCCCAAACGCTTTCCGCGATCAGCGGGCTCGTCGCCGTCAATTCGCTGATGGCGATGGTGGGCGGGATACTCGCAGCGCTGGTCGCAGGAAAGAACGATCCGGGCTTCCTGCATAACGGCCCGCTTGCCGGGCTCGTCGCGGTCTGCGCAGGTTCGGACCTCATGCATCCGGTCGGCGCGCTTTTCACGGGGATCATCGCGGGCGTTCTTTTCGTTCATCTCTTCACCCTCACCCAGAACAGATGGAAGATCGACGATGTGCTCGGCGTATGGCCGCTACACGGCGTTTGCGGTGCATGGGGCGGGATCGCTGCCGGGATATTCGGCCTGAAGGCGCTG
>JAJZVB010000058.1 GCA_021845885.1 Pseudomonadota bacterium | reverse complement strand
ATGGCGGCGAAGCGCACCCCCGATCTCATCCCGCTTTGCCATGCGATCGCGCTCACCCGCGTTTCGGTTGAATTCGAAATCGGCGAACATGAAGTGATCTGCAAGGCGAGAGCCGAAACGGTGGGGAGGACAGGCGTGGAAATGGAAGCATTGACCGCCGTCTCCGTTGCGCTTCTGACGATCTACGACATGTGCAAGGCAGTGGACAGGGGAATGCAGATCGAGGATGTCAGGCTGCTCGAAAAAAAGGGCGGGGCTTCGGGCGACTGGCATGCACCATGACTGCATCACTGCGGTGCTGCTTTGCGGAGGGAAAGGAACCCGCATGAATGGCGCCGACAAGGGATTGCTTATCATGGGGGGCGTTTCGCTTGCGGAGCGGGCGATAAAAAGGATTTCGCCCCAGGTCGAGGAATTGCTGATTTCGGCGAACCGAAACATCGATTTTTATTCGAAATATGGGCAGGTCGTTTCCGACGAAGGCTGGGGACCCCTGTCAGGATTGAGGCAGGGTATGCTCGCTGCAGGATGCGATCTGATCCTTTGCCTGCCCTGCGACACGCCATTCTTCCCCGAAGATCTCGTCCGGAGGCTGAAAGGGGCATTGTTGAAAAGCGGCGCGCAAATTGCAATTCCGGAAACGCAGGGGAAAACCCACCAGGCCTTCATGCTTTGCCGAAAAGATCTGCTCGAAAACCTTTCCGGATTTCTGGAAGGGGGAGGGAGGAAAGTGATGGATTGGCAGAAGCGCTCCCATTGCATCAGCGTAACTTTTCCTGACGAGAAGGCTTTCCACAACATCAATACGCCGGAAGACCTGAGGCTTGCCGAATCTATTTTTTCGGCCGGAAAGCAATGACTCCTCCCTCCTTCGTTTCCAGATAGGGGCCGCCTATGAGGTCGATGCAGTAGGGAATGGCCGGGAATATCCCGTCCAGGATTTCCTTGATGGCCTTGGGCTGACCGGGAAGATTGAGGATCAGCGCGTTTTTCCTGATGACGCCGACCTGCCTGGAAAGGATGGCGGTGGGCACGTATTTCAGGCTGATTGCGCGCATCTGCTCGCCGAACCCGTCCATGACCCTGTCCGCGACGGCAAGGGTCGCCTCGGGCGTCACGTCGCGCGGGGCGGGGCCGGTCCCGCCCGTCGTCAGGACCAGGGCGCATCCCTCGATATCCACGAGCGTCTTGAGCGTGCTTTCGATCAGCTCACGCTCGTCCGGGATCAGGCGTGAAACGGGCATCCATGGAGAAGAAAGGGTATTTTCCAGCCATGCCTTGAGGGCGGGCAGGCCCCTGTCTTCGTAAATGCCTGTTGATGCGCGGTCGCTGATGCTGACGAGTCCTATCCTGATGGTCATGTTCAGTCCGAAATAAATCGAAATTCTACCATCCAATCAAACCGGATTGCCGTCCTGGTCGAGATAGAATTCGTTCAGCGCCCGCTCGACTTCCGCCATCCGCCGCCCAGAGAAACGAACAGGGCGGTCGTGTCCTGGAGGCGCTGGGTCCTGGCCTGAAGAACGCCGATTCGGGCCTGCCGGTACTGGATGTCTGCCGTCAGCACCTGAAGATAATTGACTGTTCCTGCGCTATAGTTCGCCCTGGCGAGATGCAGCGATGCTTCGGATGAGGTCAGGGCAAGGGATTCGGCTTTTACGGTTTGGGCATCATGTTCCAGCGCCCTGATCGTGTCGGCGACCTGGGCGAGGGCGGAAAGCACGGTCTGCCGGTAGAGGGAAAGGTTCTGCTTGTAGGCGTCTATGGACGCCTGCCGCATGGCGCGCAGGGTGCCGCCGTCGAATACCGGGGCTGCAATGTTCGTGCCCAGATTCCAGAAACTGCCCTTGGATGCGAAAAGCCCGTTCATCGATGTCGCGTTCTGGCCGTAGGCCGCGTTCAGGGTGAAGCTCGGGAAAAGCGCCGCCGTGGCGACGCCGATATTGGCGCTGGCGGCATGCAGCGCCGCTTCGGCTGCCAGGATGTCGGGACGCTGGCGCACCAGATCCGAAGGCAGGGAAAGAGGTATTTCCCGGGGCAGGGAGATGTCCGAAAAGGCGATCTCGGGAACTTCGTATTCGGAAGGCGCATGTCCTCCCAGCGTGGCGAGAAGATGCTTGGCCTGATCGATTCTTTGCCTCAATGGAGGAAGCAGGGCTTCGATAGACGCCAATTGGTTGCGGTAGGACAATACCGTTTCATAGGAAACCGTTCCCGCTTGCGCCTGTTTTTCGGCTATTTCGACCTGCGCCTTCTGCAATTCGACGAGTTTCTCCGTGTCCCTCAGCTCCTCCCTGTAGGCGGCCACCGTTATGGCCGTATTGACGAGGTTGCCGGAAAGGGCCAGATAGGTTCCCAGCTCAAAGGCGCGCTCCATGTCCACCTGGGATTGCAGATTCTCGATGGTGCGGCGTTCTCCCCCGAAAATATCCAGGGCATAGCTGACCGATGCGGAAAGCGTGATCAGGTTGAAAATGGGGGATGGCGCGGAGCTGCCGAATTCCGCGGGGGAAAACTTGTGCCTCGCGGCATTCCCCCCGAACGAGGCCTGCGGATAGAAAATGCCATAGCCTGCCATGAGGTTGTCCCGGCTTTGCATGAGGCTCGCTTGGGCCGCCTGAAGGCCGGGATTGCCTGCGATTCCTGTAGCGACAACAGCATCCAGTTTTTCCGATCCGAAAAGCTTCCACCAGTTCGCAACCGGCCCGACGCCTCCCTCGAAATGCTGTGTTTTTTCTGAAAGGGAATCGCCGCCATGATTGTAATGGTCTGCTGCAGGGGCCTGGGGGCGGACGAAATCGGGTCCGACCGTGCAGCCGGAAAACAGCATGAAAATCAGCCAGGCGGCGTACTTCAAGGCGCCTCCCCGATATAGACGTCGACAAGCTGGCCGGGATAGAGCGCGACATGATCGGGCTTTTCGAACCTGAATACGAGCGGCAATACCCGGACGTCCACCCGCTCGGTTCTCTGGTTGGACAATTCGATCTTCGGCGAAACATAGGGCTGTGCGCGGACATATTGCAACGGCAGATTGATGTTGGTTCCCCTGATGAACATTCTGGCCCGCATCTTTGCCGGCTCAGGCAACCTGTGGATCAGTATTTCGTCCACATAGCATCTTACCCCGACATAGCGGTGCATGTTGCCCATCACCATCGCCGGATCCGATCCTCCCGTGTAGGTATCATAAGTGCCCTGAGGAGAGAGGTAGCTGCCGACAGCCGCGTTGATGGAAAGGATTTTGCCGTTTGAAGGGGCGTAGACGACATACTTGGAAAGCAGTACCTTCGATGCCCGATAGCCTTTCAATAACGCCTGGTACTGCTTCTGCGCGACCTCGAGGTTTGCCTTGCCCACTTCCACAGAATTTCTCGCCGTATCCAGGGCGTCCCGGCTCACCGATTTCGGATCCAGGTCGTAGGACGCTTGCTGCTTGTCGTACTGGTCCTGCAAATTCCTGAGGCTCGCACTCGCCAGCTTGATTTGCGCGAGGGCGGAATCCGCCTGGGCTTTCTGCTGTTCGACCGTTGCGCGCTGAACATCGTTGTCGATCATGAAAAGCGGCGTCCCCGCTTTGACCTGCTGACCTTCGGACACCATGATCCGGACGACGGGGCCCGCCACCTCGGGATAAAGATTGATGTTTGAGCCGCTTTCCTGATAGCTCTCGATGATGCCGTTCGCATAAATGCCTTTCTCGAAAGGATTCGATGCCGGCTTGAAGGCGGGAGGTTGGGGCTTGTGCTGTATCCCGAAAAAATAGGCGCTGATCAAGCCTGCCAGCATGCCGACGACTGCCAGTGCGAACAAAAATTTATTCCTCATCCGAACCCCCCTTCACTATCCCCGTCAAGCGCCCGTCCTCCATTTTCATGATCCTGTCTGAATATTCATAGATCCTGCTGTCGTGGGTGACGATGATGATGCAGCGCCGCTCGTTCAGGATGTGCCCCTTCACGAAGGAAAGGATCTTTTTTCCCGTGTCGCCGTCCAATGATGCGGTGGGCTCGTCGAATATCAACAGGTCGGGGCGGCTGGCAATCGCCCTGGCGATGGCCACGCGCTGCTGCTCTCCTCCGCTCAGTTTGACGGGAGGCAGTTGCGCCCTGTCCGCAAGGCCGACTATTTCCAGATACTGCTGGGCGACATCGAGGGCTTCCTTCCAGTCCATCTTCTTCAGGATCAGGGGAATTGCCACGTTCTCCACCGTGGTGAGGCGGGGAAAGAGATGGTAATCCTGGAATACGAAACCCACCTTGTTCAGCCTGAAATCCGCTATCTGGTCATCGGAAAGGCTCCAGATGTCCCTATCCTCGACTTTCACCTTGCCCAGGTTGGGCCTGAGAATGCCGGATATCATGCTCAGCAGCGTGGTCTTGCCGCTTCCTGAAGGGCCCACGATATAGAGTATTTCCCCGAAGTAGGCTTCGAAGCTGACTTCCTTCACTGCGAAGGTTCTGGTTTCCCCTTCGCCGAACCATTTGGCGAGTCCTTCCGCGCTGACTGCAAGATCCGCCATTTCAGCCTCTGAAAATGTCGAATGGCTCGATCTTGAGCACTTTTCTCACCCCGATGTAGCTGGAAATGGCGGCGATGACGAGCACCATGACGAAGGCAAGGAAAAGGTTCCAATAGGTGATTTGGGCGGCATAATCCGGCAGCCTGAGCTTTGCAGTGACGATGATCAGCGTGGCGAGCCCGACCCCGAGCCCGTAGCCCGCGAGGGCAGTGAAAGTCGCCTGGAAAAGGATCATGGATACCAGTTCGCTTCCCTTGGATCCGATCGCCTTCAAGGCTCCGAATTTCTCGAGATTCTCCAGTATGAAGGTATAGAAAGTCTGCCCGGATATGGAGAGCCCAACGATGAAGCTGATGACCGTCATCAGCATGACGTTGATGCCCAGCCCTGTCTGGTATTTGTAGAAATCGGAGATCTTCTGGATGAAATCGTCTTTGGTCAGCGCTTCATAGCCGAGTTTTTTCACTGCATTCTCGATACGGGGTATGTCTGAATCGGACTTCGGTTCGACGAGGATATAGGCCGTCGTGAACCGGGTCGAAGGAATGTAGGTGACGGCCCTGCTGTAGGTCGTGTACAGGGTGGGAACGCCGAAAAGGCCTGAGGTGGTCACCCTGGCGGTTCCCACGACGATCCCCTTGTGGTCGTTGATTTCGAATTCAGTGCCGATTTCCGGGTTATCGAGTTTCCTGAATTCGGAATCCTTGACGACGACGAAGGCGTTTTCAGCAAAGATGTCCTCGATTTTGCCTGCCATGAGTTGAGGTCTGCCGTAAAGCGTGGAATCGTCCAGGCCGATCACCGTCACGGACTGGTAGGCGCCGCTCTTCAGCTTGACCAGTGCGCCGCCCGAATAAAGCGGCACGGCATATTTGACGCCGTCGATGCTTCTTACCGCATCCAGCACATAATCGGGCATGGGAATGCTGTTCGCCACGGTGTTGACGGCCGGATCCATCACCCAGATCTTCGCGCCGATGTTGAGGACGGTGGCCGAAGACCGGGTGAGTATGCCTGAGAACATCGAAGTCATCATGATCATGAGGAAAACGGCAAAGGTGATCCCGACGAGCAATGCCGCGAATTTCCCCTTGTCGTTTACAAGCAGCTTGAATGCTATTCTCAGGATGCCTTTCACTGCCGTTCCTGTCTTCATTGATGCGAATTCAAGTATAGCGATCCTTTCGCAAGCGTTGCGTAACAAATGGTTTCAACGGGCAAATTTCCGAATCCGGTGAACTATACTTGAATGCACCGGTTCCCTGGAGCATCCGATGAAAGCGATCAAGAAGCTGGCCTGTCTGCTGCTGGCCATGGCGGTTTCCATTCCTGCAAGCGGGAGGGAAGAAGGGCGTCATTATGATGAGGGAAGATGGCATGGCGACATCAGGCATTTTCATGAACATGACTTTCCGCGCTGGCGGGCAGGAAGATGGCATCATGGCTTCCATGACGGGCGCGTGGGCTGGTGGTGGGTGGTCGGGCCGATCTGGTATTTCTATCCCAGGCCGATCTATCCCTATCCCAATCCTTATGTGCCACCCGCGGTGGTGATCGAGCAGCCGGTGCAGTACTGGTATTACTGCGTGTCGGCTGCGCAGTATTATCCTTATGCCCCGGTTTGCCCGGAAGGATGGAGAATGGTTCCGGCGCGATAGTCCGGTCACTGGGGCGGCGAGAACAAAACCTTGGCCGCTCCCCCGCTGGCCTTGGCCCGGTACATCGCGGCGTCGGCATTCCTGATCAGCGTCCCATCATCCAGGCCATGTTCAGGATAGATGGCCACGCCGATGCTCGAAGAAATGTGCAGGGAGTGGCTGCCCAGTCCGAAGGGCTGGTCGAGCGCATGCAGGATTTTTTCCGCAACCGCTATGGCGTCCATTTCATTGTCGATGTCCTCGAGCAACACGACGAATTCGTCGCCGCCCATCCTCCCCGCAGTGTCCGATTCGCGCACGCAGCCCTTCAACCGTTTCGCCGTTTCCATCAGCAGGCTGTCCCCGGCCTGATGGCCCAGGGTATCGTTGACCTGCTTGAACTTGTCGAGATCGATGAACATCAGCGCCATGTGCGTCCTGTCCCTTTTGGCCTTGACGATGGCCTGTCTGAGGCGGTCGGTGAAAAGCGTCCGGTTGGGCAAGTTGGTGAGAATGTCGTAATGCGCGAGATGATAAATGCGCTCTTCCGCCATCTTGCGCTGGCTGATGTCCGAAAACACTGCGACATGGTGGGTCAGATTGCCGCCCTTGTCGCGGATCTGGTGGATGGAAAGCCATTCGATGAAGACCTCGCCATTCTTGCGCCGGTCATGGATTTCTCCGCTCCAGTTCCCTTTCGTCGCCAGTTTTTCCCACATTGCCCTGTAAAATCCGGCATCGTGCAGTCCCGAGGAAAGCAGTTTCGGATTTTTCCCGATCACTTCTTCAGCCGAATATCCGGTAATGGCGGTGAAGGCCGGATTGACCGTGATGATGTTGTTGGTGGCATCGGTCACGAGCACGGCCTCGTCTATGGTATTGAGCACGGTGGCCGCGAGCTGCCGGGATTCCTCGGCTTGTTGACGCTCGGTGATGTCGGTCGAAATGCCGATGACGCCGATCACCTTGCCCGTATAATCGTGCAGCTTGACCCGGGTGATTTCAAGCAGATGGGGGCGCCCGTCGGCAAAATTCAATGTGCCGTGGCAGGTATAAGGCGCTTCTCCCGAGAATCCTTCGCAGTTTGCAGCAGAGAGGGCCTGCATCCCGCTTTCCATCCCGCCCATCGCATTGCAAAGCGTTTTGTTCATGAAACGCAGATCGCCATTCAACCCCGTCAGCCAGATGCCAACGGGTGCGTTGTCGAGAATGGCCTGCAGCCTCTCCCCGATTTCGAACTGCTCCCGCCTGGAGTCGGCGAGCTGCCTGACCAGGGGCGTCATCAGCCAGTAAAGCAGCAGTCCACCCAGCAATACCAGGGCGGCGATCAGCAGCGCGACATGCTCCAGCTGAGCGGTGATCGGGCCGTACAATTCCCCCTGATCGATTTTCAGCACTGCTCCCAGGCCGCGCTTGCCCACGGGAGCATAGGCTGCGACCACTTCTTTTCTCCGGTAATCCTTGGTGAGGATGATGCCTGATTTTCCTTCGAGCGCATAATTCATCGGCAAGGCCATATCTTCGATCACGCGGTGCAGCCGCTGAAACTTCCTGCCTGAAATCCGGTTCAGCAGGCAGTCCATGTATTCCGGGTCATTTTCAACCGGCGCGCACAAGGCGAATTCCCCTGTTTTACCGATGGCCGTAAGACCGGCAAAGGCGTCATTCAGCGGCGTCAGTTCGGCTTCGGTCGCGACGCTGCCGATCCGTGTTCCCCGATAGTCCAGGATTTCGATACGGGCATGCAGCATGAATTGATCTTCCCAGAACAAGTAGAGGCTGCGTTTCGCATCGAGGCGAAAGCGGAAATCCGCATGCGGCGAAAAACGCCCTGCGCTGGCAATCTGCATATCCCCTGCGTCGTAAAAAGAAACCGCCTTGAAGCCATGATGGGAAAGGAAAGATTCCGCAACCCGCTGCAGATCGGTTCTGCTGGCAACCGGACTGAGCTTCATGCGCATCAGGCTGTCGATGACGAAGGGTCGGGTGGCGATCATCCGGGTATTCGCCGTTCCTTGCGTGATCTGGCTGTCGAGCAGGTAGGCGGTGTTTTTCAGGGAGGTTGCAAGGCTTTTGCTGAGTATGGATTCCGTCTGGTGAAGCATCACGGCATAGACCGAGATGCCCGTTGCCGTGGTCAGCGCCATCAGAATCAGAAATCCGATGAGACTTATCCTGTGTTCGTCATGCTTCACAAGCAATTCCTGGGAAGGGCATATCAGCCGGATGCGATATTCTCTCAGCAACCCGTTGAAACGGCAATTCCGATTCCAATGAATTTACATGCCGGGTATCATGGGCGAAAGAAGGAGGAAAAAATGGATGGATTCGAAAAGATCGAGGTTGAAAACGAACAAGGCGTGGCCACAATCGCCTTGCAGGGTGCCCAAGTGCTTGCATGGGAACCCAAAGGCGAAAGGCCGGTGATATGGCTGTCAAGAGAAGCCAGATATGTGCAAGGGAAATCGGCGAGGGGAGGAATACCGCTCTGCTGGCCCTGGTTCGGCCCGCATCCCGTCGAGCCCTCCTATCCTACTCATGGCTTCGCCAGAAGTCTGACATGGGAATTGAAGGGAAGAGAAGAGGTCGAAGCAGGGACGCTTGTTGTCTTCGGCCTTCTGCCTCACGAACCTTCGTGGCCACACTCATCCGAACTGGAATGCCGGATCAGCGTGGGGAGGAAACTTGAGGTGGAACTCGTCACCTATAACAGGGGGGATCATCCCTTCACTTTGGGTTGTGCCTTGCACACCTATTTTTCGGTGAGCGACGTGAGAAAGGCGAAGATTCTGGGCCTCGAGGGAACGCGCTATCTGGACAAGGTGAATGGCGGTGAAAGAATCCAGGAAGGGGCTGTGACCATCCATTCTGAAGTCGACAGGATCTATCTCGATACGGCCTCGACCTGCCTGATCGAGGATCCGGGATGGAACAGGATCATCAGGATAGAAAAGACCGGAAGCCGTTCGACGGTGGTATGGAATCCATGGATCGAGAAGGCTGAAAAGCTGGGGGACATGGGGAAGGAGGGCTACCTTGGAATGCTCTGCGTCGAAAGTTGCAATGCGGCTCAAGATGTCGTGACCGTACCGCCCTCGGGGGAGCACCGCCTGAAAGCGGTCTATTCCGTCTTGGCTAGTCAGCCAGGGCTTCGACGCTCAGCATGATCACCTCGATCTCTTCGGTGATTTCCTCCTGCCGCAACAGATTGCAGCGCTGATCGAGCTTCTCGATGCGCTTGTCGAGTTGCCCGATGGCGTGCTCCATGTGATCGAGGCGGTATTTGTTCTCGACCATGAGGGCGCTGTAAAGGGCTTCGTGCAAGGCGGCATAGAGGTAATGTTCCGAGAGCTTTTCATAGAATTGGGCCGGATCGAGATCGAGATGCGGTTCATGGGAAAAGGAAACAGCAGTCTGCGACTGGGGCAGGGGAAGCAGCCTTCTTTTCCTCACCCCATGAGTTTCGTCGCTATGGTAATAGGTTGTGATGCCGAGCGCTTCATTTTCCGGCAATTGGCTCTGCAGCATCGCGAGATAATCCACGATTTCCGTCATGACCTGCTCCACATCTTCTGCGACAGTCGGCCCTTCGATCAAAATCAGCCTGTTTTCGCGCGCCGCTTCGAGTCTGCTTCCTATGGAGACAAAAGGAAAGGCCGGATCGGCGGCTTCCAGCAACCTTTCGTTATAATCTCCGCACAATCCGCGTTCCGAACCGATCAGGAGAGCGATCTCGGTGAGTTTCTTCTTTCCGGCATCGATGGCATAGAAATGCGTAAAATCCCCAGCGGCCCGCTCTATCGTTCTCACCGCGAATTGCTGGGCGGAAATGAAGGCGGAAAGCTTCCTCGTTTCCATGAAGGCGAGATGCTTCATCGCCGTCATGATGTCCTCTATTTCCTTGAGGCTTTCGAGCTTCTTCTGCAGATCACGGCGCCTGCTCATCGTCCTCGCCTTTCAAGGCAAGCTTCGCCGCATCGACCCAGGCTTCCCTCGGTTCGGAAAGCGCAAGCGGCTTTATTTTCCTCAGGAGCTTTCCCAGCTGCTCCTTTTCCCCGCTCAAAAGCCCCTCGTTGTAGGCGACGAGCCAGGCCATTTGCTGGTCGATCGGCATCGGGGCGAGGCGCTCCTGCTTGAGGAGCGCTCTCAGCGTCTGCCCGCGCCTGATCCTTTCCTCCATGCCTGCTTCGAGCTTCGACCCGAACCGGGTGAAGACTTCGAGCTCCAGAAATTGCAGGTAATCGAGCTTCATCCGTCCGGCTTCCCGCTTGATTGCGGGATGCTGGGCCTTCCCGCCTATCCTCGAGACCGATTTCCTGATGTCTATCGCCGGCAGAAAGCCTCCGGAGAAGAGCTGTGCATCGAAATAAATCTGCCCGTCGGTGATCGAGACGAGATTGGTCGGGATATAGGAGGCGATTTCGCCCTGTTCGGTCTCGACGATGGGCAATGCGGTCATGCTTCCCCCGCCGTGATGGGCGGCGAGACAGGTGGAGCGCTCAAGCAGCCTGGCATGCAGGTGGAAAATATCGCCCGGATAGGCTTCCCGTCCGGGAGGGCGGCGCAGCAGCAACGAGAGTTCCCGATAGGTTCTGGCATGGGTGGTGAGATCGTCGTAAATGACCAGCGTGTCCTTTCCCGCCCACATCCAGGATTCGGCGATGGCGCAGCCGGAAAAAGGGGCGAGATACTTCAAGCCGGGCATGGCTGTCGCTTCGGCGACAATGACCGTGGTATAGGAAAGCGCTCCTTTTACCTTTAGCGTTTCTATGGTGTTGACGACGGAAGAGCGTTTCTGCCCGATGAGTACGTAGACGCAGTTCGTGTCCCTCTGGTTGATGACCGCATCCAGCGCGACAGCCCGCTTTCCGGTGCCGACGTCGCCTATCAGGAGCTGTCTTTGCCCTCTGCCTATGGGAATCAGCGTGTCGATGATCCTGTTGCCGGTATAAAGCGGTCTTTCGACGAAATCCCGGCTGAGTATGGGCGGAGAAAGGACGTCGATGGGGCGGCGCGAAGCAAGCTCGTGCATGGGCAGGCCGTCGAGCGGAAGGCCCAAGGGATCGATGATGCGCCCCAGGAGTGCATCGCCCACGCCGATGGAAAGCCTTCTTCCCGAAAGGTGGACGGACTTGCCTGCGGTCAGCTTTTCCGTCTGCTTCAGGAGGATCGCGCCTATCCTGTTTGTTGCAAGATGAAAGACCAGGGCTTCGCTGCCGTCCTCGATCTCGAGAATCTCGTCCATGCTGGCCGATGGAAGCCCTGAAATCCAGATGATGCCGTCCCCGACGGAGATGACCGTGCCCTGTTCGGAAACCCTCAATCCGAATTCGTAATGTTCTATCCATTCAGTCTTCATTGAAGGATGCCCTGAAATAAGCGAGCTCCTCTTTCAGATTGGCATCGAGCACCCAGGGGCCGATGCCAATCCTTAGTCCGCAAAGAAGCGCCGGATTTTCGCTGAAAGAGGATTCGAGAGGGCGTCCGAGCAGGCTTTCCATTTTGGCCGAGAGCAGCCTTCTTTTCTCTTCCGGCAAAGGATAGGCGCTGGAAACGGCAAGATGATTTTCGGTGCCCGGCATGGAACGCATCTTGGAGACGTCATGTTTTTCGAGATCTTCCATGAAGACATCGAAAAGCCTGGCTTCGAGTTCAGGGAAGGAAAGTCTCGAAAGCAGCTTCGATGTGAATGAAGCGCCAAGAAGGATCGCCTTCTTCTCCATTTCGAGGCGCTCCAAGCCGATCTCGCGCGCATCGAGCGCCGCCTGCCTGCTTCTTTCCTTTTCGATTTCCGCTGCAAGTTCCGAATACATTTTTTCCCTTTTCGACGCGATTTGCGCCGAAAGTTCGGATTCGAGGTGATCCCGCCTGCCTTCCCATTCGGCGAGCTTGGTTTCGTTCAGGCGTTCGAGCGAATCGGCCTTTTCCCTGATGGCCTTCGCCTCATCCAGGAGGGCTTCAATTTTTGCCTTCCTCTGGGCTATGGCGGACAGGACCGGGCGGTAGAGAAACCGCTTC
>JAJZVB010000057.1 GCA_021845885.1 Pseudomonadota bacterium | reverse complement strand
GAAACTTGCGTTTCCATGCCGTTTTTGCAAGCCCGAGAGGATAGTATCGAAAGTGACGGTTGATGATGAGGAGGACATGGTCGCAACCCTTTCTGGCCTTAGCCATTAAGAGTCGCCAGCCCGCCCTGCGTCCGGGGGGAAAGCAAACAAAAAGCTAGTTTTTTGCGGGACTTCCCCCGGGCTTGATGTTCCGCGCGGTATCTTGCGTACTACTTGCTTGCTCGCTCGCTCACCCGCTCCATCTCGCGATTCGAATTTGGGGAGCCACCCCCTCCGCCCCCTACTGCCGGGCGCCCGGCTCTTTAACCGGTAACATGCGTTTCCGCATTTCCCAAAAAGTAATTCATTATACTGCTCAGTTTTTTTGAACGCAAGCTTTTTTTTAAACAACTTATTGTTATCACACACTATTATATTCTATTACACCTCAAAGTGTAAAATTGAAAAACTCATCGTATGGGGGTATAAATGGGGGTATATCTCAATTGAATAAATTACGGATCAAGGCTGGATGCGGCTTACAGGCCAGAATATAATTCCTGTCGAGTACCAGCTTTTCCTACTATAGATCATCTCCTTGCGTATTTACGTGCCATCAACAGGCTGGAAAGGTGATTCAGATGCGGAAGCGGAAAAAAAGTTTTAGCGAGTTTTTTTCCGATGCGTTTGATTGTAGCCGATTGCAGGATCGTTCGAACGCAAGGCCACGATATATTCCCCTTCTTTCCTACTGACTTCCGCCATGTCCGCAGATTCAAAAAGGATTTGACGGCGCACGGTGAAATCCATGAGCTGTTCTTTTGTGAAATCCTTTTCAACAAGCTTGCAATCCCAAGAACCAAAATAATTGATATCGTGACCGTGCCTGGCAACGTCCTTTCCGACGTAGATTTTCCCGTTCGGAAAAATGATTTTGTAGATGACATAAATCCGCTTGAACATCTAAGTCTCTATCTATAAAACAGTGTGTCAGGGTAGGCTAACGCGGCTTGCCGATCAAGCAGCCCTGACCTCATTCAACAAGCGCCTGTTGAATTCGGACACGAATTTTCCGTAACGCTCGGATGCCTCCATGTCCAGGATCACCTCTCGACAGGCCAGGCAAAAGTCTCCCGTCACCGAAGGGATCGTCGTCGATACGCCTTTAATAGATCGATCATTTCAGGGCGATGCCGAATTCTGCGTGCGGGGTATGCGCCTGGAAAACCTGTCGATCAATACCGGAAGAACGATCAGGATCAGCAAGGGCGCAACAATGATTCCCCCGACGACGACCAGCGCAAGGGGTTTCTGAACCTGGGCGCCTATTCCCGTGGAAACGGCTGCCGGAAGCAGGGCGAAACAGGCTGCGCAGCAGGTCATCAGTACCGGCCTCAGCCGGGTCTGACAGGCCTCGATGATCGCAAAGGGTCTCTCGACGCCTGAAGCCACCAGCTGGTTGAAATAGGAAAGGATGATGATGCCTTCCATCACCGATATGCCGAAAAGACCGATGAATCCGATTGCAGCGGAAACGCTGAATGGCGTACCCGTCACGTACAGCGCAAGAATGCCGCCGATCAGGGCCATGGGCATGACGCTCGCAGCCAGAAGCGTATCCACGATGGAGCCGAAATTGATGTAGAGCAAGAGGCAGATGAGCGCGATGCTGAGCGGAACGATGATCTTGAGCCTGCCCAGGGCCTCATTCAATTCACCGAATTCCCCCACCCATTCGAGCCGGTATCCGCCGGGCAGCTGCACCTGCTCCATGATGCGCTTCTGCGCATCATTCACGGCGCCACCCAGATCCCGCCCGCGCACGCTGAACTTGATGGGAATGTAGCGTTCCTGGTTTTCCCTGTAGATGAAGGAAGGTCCCGAAACCATGTTCACCCCGGACACTTCGGAAAGGGGAATCTGGGTGACGCCGTTTGCGCCCTGCACGCCGATGGGAATGCGCCTGATCGCGTCCAGGCTGTTCCGGTATTCGGGGGAGAGGCGAACCACCATGGGAAAATTCCTGTCGCTGCCTTCCTCGTAAACGTTGCCTGCGGCCTGTCCCCCTATGGCCGCCTGAACCACGGCATTGATGTCTCCCGGAGCCAGCCCGTATCGGGCGGCTCTGGCCCTGTCGACCTCGATGTTGATGGTGGGCTGCCCCAGGGAATTGAAGATGGCGAGATCGGTGATGCCGGGCACCTTCTGCATCACCGCCTTGATCCGCGCCGCCGTCTTTTCCAGCGTGGCAAGATCATTGCCGTAAAGCTTCACGGAATTCTGACCCTTCACTCCGGAAGAGGCCTCCTCGACATTGTCCTCGATATACTGGGAAAAATTGAATTCCACCCCCGGGAATGCGGCCACGAGTCTGGCATTGACTTCCCGGATCAGCCTGGTTTTTTCCATGCCTTCAGGCCATTCCTCTTCAGGCTTGAGCGGGACGAAGAATTCCGCATTGAAGAAACCCGTGGCATCCGTTCCGTCGTCCGGCCGCCCGTTCTGGGAAATCACGGTTTTCACTTCGGGGAAGCTTCCGATGATACGCCTCATGAGGTTGACCCTGGCATTGCCTTCCTCGAGCGAAATCGAAGGGGGCATGGTCGCCCTGATCCACAGATTGCCCTCTTCGAGCTTGGGGAGAAATTCCATGCCCAGGGAGCTCACCGCCAGAACAGACGCCACGATCAGCAATGCCGCGCCGCCCAGGGTGACGATCCGGTTGGAAAGAGCAAACCTTATGACCGGGGTATAGCCCTTTCTCACCCAGCCCACGACGGCCGTTTCGGTTTCATCGACCCGGCTGGACAGCAAAATCGAACTCAAGGCAGGGGAAACGGTGAAGGTCGCGATCAGCCCTCCGGCTATGGCATAGGCATAAGTCTCGGCCATGGGCCCGAAAATATGCCCGGTGACCCCGCTCAGTGTGAAGAGGGGAAGAAAGCCCGAAATGATGATCGCCGCGGAAAAGAATATCGCCTTGTTCACTTCAGCAGCCGATTTCGCGATGATGGCGAATTTGCCCTGAAGGCCGATTTCCATTCTCGAAGCGTGAATCACCGTGGTGTCGTCGAACCCCCTTTTTCCCTTGGCGAGATGCCTGACGATATTCTCCACCATGATGACCGTCGCATCGACGATCAGCCCGAAATCGATTGCCCCGACTGAAAGGAGATTCGCAGACTCGCCGCGCACCACCATGATGATGGTGGCGAAAAAAAGCGCGAAGGGCACGGTCGCCGCAACGATGATCGCGCTTTTCAAATTGCCGAGAAAGATCCACTGGATCATGAAAATGAGCAGCATCCCGATCATCAGGTTGTGCAGCACCGTATGAGTGGTCACATGGATCAGGTCGCTCCTGTCGTAAATGCGTTCGATGTGCACGCCGGGAGGCAGGATGTTGGAGCGATTGATTTTCTCCACTTCTTTCTCAACCCGCTCTATGGTGGGAAGGCTCTTCTCGCCTCGCCGCATGAGCACAATGCCCTGCACGATGTCGTTTTCCTTGTCCATGCCTGCAATGCCGAGGCGCGGCTGGTTTCCGATGGTCACGTCGGCAATGTCCCTGACGAATACCGGGGAGCCATTGTCAGGGGAAAGCATGGTGCTTTCGATATCGCGGATGGAATGGACGAGCCCGACACCGCGTACCACGGCGGACTGCGGACCGATGTTGACCGTCTGTCCGCCCACGTTGATGTTGCTGTTGTTGATGGCCTGCAAGACCTGGGGGAAAGTCAGACCGTAAGCGGAAAGCTTCTTCAGGTCGACACTGATTTCGTAGGTCTTGGTCTTCCCTCCCCATCCGTTCACGTCGACGACTCCGGGAACCGCCTTGAATCGGCGCTCCAGCATCCAGTCCTCGATCGTCTTGAGATCCGTCACCGAATATCCCGGCGGACCGACCACGCGATAGCGGTAGATTTCCCCGATCGGGCTTTCCGGTGAAAGGGTCGGCACTGCGCCGTTGGGCAGCGCCGGCATCTGGGAAAGCCTGTTGATCACCCACTGTTCGGCCTGCCTGTAGGTATAGTCGTAGGTGAACTGTATCTTGACGTCGGAAAGGCCGAACAGGGAGATGGTGCGGATGGCGGTCACATGGGGAATGCCCGTCATCTGTATTTCAAGGGGTATGGTGATATAGCGCTCGATTTCCTCGGCGGATTGGCCTGAACTCTGAGTGACGATATCGATGAGCGGTGGCACGGGATCGGGATAGGCTTCCACGTTCAGTTTGAAGGAACTGATGATGCCGACGATCAGCAGGATGGCGAGCAGGATCATGATCAACATGCGCTGCCTGAGCGAGAAGGCGACGACCTTGTTCATTCTTTTGTCGTCCTGTCGATGAACAGGGTGCCGGCCGTGACGATCTTCTCCCCCGCCGAAAGCCCGCCGGTCACTTCAACCATGCCGTCCTTGTTGATGCGGCCCGTGCTGATTTTCCTCGGCGCGATCTCGCCGCTGTCGAGCGCGACGAAAACCCGGGCTTCGCTGCCATCAAAGACGATGGCGCCTTGTGGAATCCCCGGGGACTGCCCATCTTCCCCTGCATTGATGTCGAAGCTGGCATACATCAGCGCCTTGAGCCTTCCCCCGAGGTTGTCCACCACGGCCCGGACCGGGAGCCTGCGCGTATTGGGGTCGATGGACGTGCCGACCCACGCGATCTTCGCCCTGAATATTTCCCCGGGATAGGCGAGCACATGGGCTTCCACTTCCTCCCCGACATGGACGAAATGGGCGTCCGATTCCCGCACGTTGGCCACGATCCATATTTTCGTTACATCGCCAATCACGAACAATGGACTCGAAGCGCCGCCGGCTGCGCTGTTGATGTATTGGCCGATTCCGGCCTGTCTCTGCAGGACCACACCCGAAACCGGCGCGACGACATCGACGTCCGGGCCGGCCTTGCTCCTTTCGAGGCCCGAAATCTCGGCATCCGTTTTGCCGAAAATGCGCAGCCTGTTGCGAACGGATTCCAGTGCGATCCTGCCGCTGTTGAAATTATTCTCGGCCGTGACGAGATCCGCCTGGCTTTGCTGCCAGTCTTTGAGGGAGGCGCCTTTCACGAGATAAAGCTGATGCAGCCGCTCTTCGCTCTTTCTTGCAAGCTCCCACTGCGCTTTAGCAGTCGAAAGCGCGCTCGCCGCTGTCAAGAAATCATTTTCAGCCTGGACATATTCAGTGGCTGCCACGGTCATCAGGGCCTGGCCCTTCTTGACGAAATCCCCGGCCTTGACGTGGATGGCCGTAATCCGCCCGGAATAGGGAGAGAAAACCTGGGTGCTCGCATCGTCGTCGTAGGCCACGATGCCTTCCGTCGAGACCCTGGTGCGGAATGTCATTTTCCTGACCGTCTCGATTTTGAAGCTGTCCCATTGCTGGCGGGTGGGTCTGAATGTGCCAAGAGAAGCCTCTGCCCCGGGCTCGTTCAGATCAGCCTTTTTGTGCGAGAATGCAAGGTAAAGCAATGACGCAGCCAATGCGATGGCCGCCACGATCAGCATCTGTTTTTTCCCGGGCAGAGATTTTCCCTTGCCCTGTTCGATTCCGGACATGCCTGTTCCTTCAAGGTTTCCTGTCGCGATTCCACCATCCGCCGCCCAGCGCCTGGTAAAGCGCCGCGGTATCCCCCAGGCGGCTTGCCTGAGCCTGGGAAAGGTTGATGACGGCCTGCAGGTGATTCTGATCTGCAGCGAGCAGGGTTTGATAATTCACGTAACCCGCCTCGAACTGCTTTCGGGTGATGTCGAAGGCGGTTCGAGCCGAGCGCTCGTTTTCTGCGGATGACTTCAACGCATCCGCATCGGACTCGATCGCATGCAGGGTGTCCGCGACATTCTGCAGCGCGGCGATGACCGTGCTCCTGTATTGCGCCTGAGCCTGGATCAGCCCCTGGTCGGCTGCCCTCTTCCTTGCAGCCAGCGTTCCCCCGTCGAAAATCGTCTGGCCGACGTTGCCGATGAGATTGAAAAAACCGCCTCCGGAGCTGAACATCTGGCCCGGAGTGGATGCCATGCCCCCTACCGCTCCGGTAATGGCGAACTGGGGCAGCCTGTTCGCCACGGCGACCCCCACCTGAGCGCTGGCAGCATGCAAGGCTTCTTCGGCAGCCCTGACATCGGGCCGCTGTTCGACTATCCTCGAGGGCAGGCTCAGGGGAAGTGCCTGGGGCAAATGCAGATCAGACAATTCGAAAGTCTCGCTGACGTCTTCGTTTGGCAGATTGCCGGCGAGGGCCCGAATCAGGTCGCGGGTCTGCTCGAGCTGCTTTTTTAGCGGCGCAAGCGCCTGTTTCGCCTGGGCCAGGCTGGATTCCTGATCGGCGACATCGACACCCGTCACGTAACCGAGCTTGATCTGGCTTCTGAGCACGTCGAGCAGTTCCGAATTGATCTCGACGATCCTGCTCGCAGCCTTGATCTGCGCGCGCAAGGAAGCTTCCTGCAAGGCCGCTGCAACGATATTGGAAGCCAGCGTGATGTAGGTCGCCTCGAGCTGGAATCGCTGAGCCTGCGCCTGGGCCTGGAGGGACTCCACTTGCCTGCGGTTCAGCCCGAAAACGTCCGGAACGAAGCCCACCGTCAGCTGGGCGGTATGGAAATTGTAATAGACCGGGGCATTATAGGGCGGCAAACCCGGGGGCGGATTGGAATAGGTCTGGATCACGCTGCCGTTGCCCTGGACGCCCGGGGAGTTGCCGCCCATGTTGCCTGCGAGCTTGTTTCTGGATGGCATGTAGTCCATCCCTATCGTCGGATAGAAGAATCCCTGCTGCGCCGCCACATTGTCCTGAGCCTCGCGCAATGAAGCCTGCGCCGACTCGATGCTGGGATTGGCCTTGAACGCCCGCTCGATCAGGGAATTGATTTGCGGGGACCTGAAAAGCGTCCACCAGTCGAAAGGAATGTCTTTTATTGCGTCGTAGTGCTGGGATTCCCCGTCACGGACCGGGGCCGATACGGTTTTCATGGGCATAGGCGTGGGCGAATAACTTTTCGCGGCGGGCGCCTCGGGCCGCTTGAAATCGGGCCCTACCGCGCAGCCGGAAGTCATGGCTGCGACAAGCAGAACTGCAACGCTACTGGTTGTAATAGGGGCCATAGGATCATTCAGTCTCGATTGGGGTGGAATTTTAAAGACAGTCCCTTGCTACATTCTTACAGGAGGAAAATAGCGTATTGCTCGGATGGGCAGGATCGGCTATTCTTGGTCGGGCGTATACGTTCAGGAAAAAAATGGAAAAATCCGGCAAATCCAGCCTCGCGAACCTGTCGCTTGCCGCACTGGGGATAGTCTACGGCGACATCGGAACAAGCCCGCTCTATACCCTGAACACCATATTCACCGCAGGAATTCATCCTGTGCCGCTGAACTCGGAGAATATCCTCGGCATCCTTTCCCTGATTTTCTGGTCGCTGATGATCGTGGTTTCCTTCAAGTACGTGGCGTTCATCATGCATGCGGACAACCGCGGGGAAGGCGGCATCATGGCGCTCCTCTCGCTCGTTCTAGGGAAACTGGGGAAAAACGAAAAAAGGCGCGCCGTGATCCTGATGCTGGGGCTTTTCGGCACGGCGCTGTTTTACGGGGACGGCGTCATCACCCCGGCCATTTCGGTTCTCTCGGCAGTCGAGGGGCTGCAGGTGGCGAGCCCGCTTTTCAAGAGCTATGTCATTCCGTTGACGCTCGCCATCCTTTTCGTCCTTTTTTTCTTCCAGCGCAGGGGAACGGCAAGCGTGGGCGCGCTTTTCGGACCGATCATGTGCCTCTGGTTCATCACTTTGGCACTCTTCGGGACATTGAGCATCCTGTCCGAGCCGCATGTGCTGAAGGCGCTCAATCCCATGCACGGAGTGAATTTCCTGATGGGCAATCCGTGGCTGGGCTTCATTTCCCTGGGCGGGGTGGTGCTCGCGCTAACCGGCGCCGAAGCGCTTTATGCGGACATGGGTCACTTCGGAAGAAAACCGGTTCAGCTCGCCTGGTTCGGCTTCGTGCTGCCCTCCCTTGTGCTCAATTATTTCGGCCAGGGCGCGCTCCTGATTCACGATCCGAAGGCGATCGAGAACCCCTTCTATTTCCTCGCACCGCATTGGGCGCTCTATCCCATGGTCGTTCTTTCCACGATCGCCACCGTCATCGCTTCCCAAGCCGTGATATCCGGCGCATTTTCCATGACGAACCAGGCCGTAAGGCTAGGCTATGCGCCGAGGATGGAAACCCAGCACACTTCCGAGGCGGAAATCGGGCAGATTTACGTGCCCGGAATCAACTGGGCCCTTCTTCTCGCCGTGACGGCGCTGGTTCTCGGATTCGGATCCTCGGCGAAGCTCGCATCGGCCTACGGCATCGCGGTCACCGGAACCATGACCGTCACGACCATACTGGCCTTCATCGTCGTGCGCAGATTGTGGGGATGGGGCTTTCTCAGGGGTGCATTGCTGATTTCATTCCTGATGACGGTGGACATGGCCTTCTTCAGCGCCAATCTGATCAAGATCGAGGAAGGGGGATGGTTTCCGCTCGCCCTGGCTTCGGTCATCTTCGTCCTGATGACGACCTGGAAACAGGGAAGAGTTTTGCTCGCCGAACACATGAAGCGGGAATCGATCGAACTCGCCCCTTTTGTCGCATCGCTTTCGCCCGATTCCGTGGTCAGGGTGCCGGGAACGGCGATTTTCCTGACCGCCAATCCCGAAGGCGTGCCGCATGCGCTCCTTCACAATTTGAAGCACAACAAGGTGCTGCACGAGCGGGTGGTGATCCTCAATGTGCGTGTGCTCGAAATTCCCCATGTACCTGACGGCGAGCGCATCGAATATGAGGCCATGCAGAACAATTTCCACCGCATGATCGTCAAGTTCGGATTCAAGGACGAGCCCAATCTGCCCAAGGCGATTTTTTCGCAGAAGATCCTCATACTCGAACCCATGGAAACCTCCTTTTTCCTTTCCAGGGAAATGCTGATTCCCAAGGCGGGCCCGAAAATGGCTCTGTGGCGTGAAAAACTTTTCGTCGCCATGTTCAGAAATGCGGGCAGCGCCGTGCCCTTCTTCAGGATTCCCCCCAACCGGGTAGTCGAGATCGGCGCCCAGATCGTCCTTTAATCCTCATTGAAACAACGAGTTGAGTGCATCTCCAGCATAAAGATGCATTTTGTTTACATGATCTATTGACAGGCCGAATCCAGGAGATTATGATTCCGCTACATATATCACACATTGATATATTAGCCTTTAATAATGTATCCATAAGACATATTCAAGGAGGAGGTATGAAACGATTCAGGCTGTTTCTCGTTTTCCTTTTTGCGCTGCTCCCGGCCTTGAGCTGGGCTGACACGCGCGAATTCAACATGACCATAGAGGAAGTCAAGGTACATGTCGCTCCCGGCTTCGATTACAAGGTCTTCGCCTTCAACGGGCAGGTTCCCGGACCGTTGATCCATGTCATGGAAGGCGACAATGTGACGGTCCATGTGACCAACAACACGACGCTTCCCCATACCATCCACTGGCACGGCATCGACCAGATCGACAACTGGAAAAACGACGGCGTGCCCGGCGTCACCCAGGAGCCGATCCAGCCCGGCGACACCTTCACTTATCACTGGATTGCCGACAGACCGGGGACCCTCTGGTACCACTGTCATGTCAACGTCTGGGAACATGTCGCCATGCGCGGCATGTGGGGGCCGCTGATCGTGGATCCCAAGAAGCCTCAGCCGATCGAGAAAACCGTCACCAAGGACGTCATCATGATGTTCTCCAGCTGGGAATCCCCCTATGCAGAGACCTACGGCAAGGGAGGAAGCCCGCATGACGTGGCCGACTATTTCTCCGTGAACGGCAAATCCTTCCCGATGACCCAGCCGATCCGGGTGAAGAAGGGCGACGTCATGCGCATGCGTCTGATCGGAGCAGGAGACGAGACTCACCTGATCCACCTGCATGGCCACGACATGCTGGTGATCGCCAAAGACGGCTATCCGCTCAAAGTCCCGTACTACGCCGACACGCTCGCCGTGGCGCCAGGCGTGCGCTTCGACGCGATCGTTCAAATGAACAACAGCGGAAGATTCGTGGTTCATGATCACGTCGACAAGCATATGTCGAACAACGGCGGAATGATGGGGGGACCCATGACCGTCGTCGAATACGACGGCACCCCGAAGGAACCCTGGTATGCCTGGGCGAACAAGGACTACGATCCGAATTTCTTCTACAGCGAATCGATGAAGCAGGGATACGGCATCTTCAACAGCCCCGGATTCGCAGGCCAGCCCGAAGAACAGGGACGCAGGAGGCACTGAAATGAAGAAGATATTGATTGCGATGACCCTGGCATTGGCCCAGACGGCCTGGGCCGACGGCGGAATGGACATCCTGAAAAGCCAGTGTTCATCCTGCCACAACCTGACCGGCCCCGCACCGCAGACCCTGAAGGAACTCTGGGCAAGGAAAGGCCCCGACCTCTTCTACGCGGGAAACAAATACAGGAAGGAATGGCTGGTTCAATGGATGCAGAATCCCACCCAGATCAGGCCTGCAGGGGAATTCTACGAGGATCACATCAAGCCGGGCGAGAAACAGGATGTCGTCGATCCTTCGACCTTGAAGCCCCATGTGGCGCTTTCAAAAACTGACGCGGAAGCCGTTGCGGACACCCTGATGACATTGAAGCCGAAGAGCGACCTGATTTCGAAGGAAAAGATCGAGGAAGGCACGATTTCGAAATCGATGGGCGAGATGGTTTTCGACAAGTTCCTGGGCTGCATAGCCTGCCACAGGATAGAGCCCGATTACGGCGGACTTTCCGGCCCCGAGCTCTATACCGCAGGAGATCGGCTGCAGCCCGAATATATCGCGAGCTACATCAGAAGCCCCCAGGCTTGGGACCCGAAGATCTGGATGCCCAACAAGCATGTATCCGACATGAATATCCAGAAGCTCGTCCATTACCTCGAAGCATTGAGCAAGGAGAAAACCAATGGGAAATAAGCTGATTTTCCTGACCCTTCTCGTCTTCTCGCTGCCCTCCATGGCCAAGGAGACAGCCCAGGACAATTACAGGACCTATTGCGTTCAGTGCCACGGTTTGATTGGAAACGGCAAGGGCATCAACATCAGGGACATGTCCGTGCAGCCCCGGGACCATACCGACGCCAAGGCGATGTCCGCGCGTTCGGACGACACCCTTTTCAAGGTGATCAAGGAAGGCGGGCTTTCGATAGACAAGTCGGTGCTGATGCCGCCCTGGGGGGACACCCTGAGCGACGATGAAATCAGGGACATGGCGCAATATCTGCGCACATTGTGCAAATGCAAGTTCGGGGGAAGTTGAACAGTTCGAAAGGAGGGGGTACAGATCAACCATCAAAACGCAATCTCAAGATTTTTTTCAATCCACAACTGACGAGGGGTTTATCCATGAATGCATTCAAGAAGACAGCCATAGCCGCATTGACCGCATCCGCGATTTTCGGCGCACAACAGGCGAGCGCGAAAACCGTCGAAGTGACGCTCACCGCCCAGGAAGTGACGCTCAGCGTCGACAACAAGGGCGCGACGAAATACTCAGCCTGGACTTTCAACGGCAGCATCCCCGGGCCTGTCGTGCGCGTGAAGGAAGGCGACACCGTCGACTTCACCCTGATCAATCCTGCTGAAAACAAGAATTCGCACGCGATCGACTTCCATGCAGCGCAAGTCGACGTGCTGAACGAATTCGCGCCCATCAAGCCCGGCGAGAAGAAGCATTTCACTTTCGTGGCGAAAGTGCCCGGCGTGTTCATGTATCACTGCGGCGCGAGCCCCATGGTGCAGCATATCGCGAGAGGCATGTACGGGGTCATCATCGTCGATCCCAAGGAAGGCTATTCCAAGGCCTTCCCCAAGCCTGACCGCGAATACGTGCTGGTCGAGGGACAGTATTTCCCGGATGCCGAGAACTACAAGGCGATGCTCGAGAACAAGGGCTGGGCGGGCAACCTGATCAACGGCAAGATCCTGCATTACGATCCGGTTCATGATCCGGATGCTTCCCAGGTTCTCGAATCGAAGCCCGGAGAGCGCGTCAGGATCTATTTCGTGAACGCCAACATCAACATGCCCGTCGCTTTCCATCCCATCGCGGGGATCTGGGACAGGGTCTACATCAACGGCAACCCCAAGAACACACTCTACGGCATCCAGACCTACAACGTCGCCGTGGCCGAAGGGGATGCCTTCGACATCGTTTCTCCGAAGGATCGCGCAACCAACAATGCCATCGTCGACCATACCATGGGCGCGGCATTGCGCGGCGCCATCACGGTGCTGATGAACAAGCCCGATGCCGACCCCAAGAAGGGCAAAGGCGACGAAATGGTCCTGAAGTAATGCTGTCGGGAGGGGCTCATCCCCTCCCCTTTTCACCACAAGGC
>JAJZVB010000056.1 GCA_021845885.1 Pseudomonadota bacterium | reverse complement strand
CCGATGAATCCTTGCCTATGGAATAGAGCATGACCGGATTCCTTGAGGTGGCCACCGCTTCCCTGATGATCTCGACCGATTCCGATTCCAGTTCTTTCAGCATCACTTTTCCTCCCGGATTTGCTCTGCCTTGCGGCGCAGATTTCACATCATTGCGTTCATTCGTTGAACGGATTATATCGCACGGCTTGCCTATTGAGTAGCGCAGCCCTTGTCCGCCATGCACTGGTCCAGGCAGGCTTTCCAGTCGGGCAAGGAAAGCCCGAAAGCAGATTTCAGCTTTTCGTTGGAAAGCAAGGAATTCTTCGGCCGCATTGCGGGAAGTGGGTAATTTTCCGTGGGAATGGGCAAGAGCCTCGGCCTTTTCTCGAGATTGTCCAGCATGGCCTGAGCGAAGCCGTGCCAGGAAGTGCTTCCCTTCGAGGTGAGATGATAGGTGCCGCTTTTTTCCCTGCAAGGAAGAAATTGGACCAGCGCTAGGGAAGTGGCTTCGGCGATCATCCTGCTCCAGGTCGGCGCGCCGATCTGGTCGTCCACGATCCTGAGTTCCTCTCGCTCCTTCGCAAGCCTCAGGATGGTGAGCAGAAAATTGTGCCCCCTCGTCCCGTAAACCCAGCTCGTCCTGAAAATAAGGTGATCAGCCCCCGAAGCCCTGACCGCTTCTTCCCCGATGAGCTTCGTTCTTCCATAAACGCTCATGGGGTTTGTTTCGTCATCCTCGGCATAAGGGCCGATCTTTTTTCCATCGAAGATATAGTCGGTCGAATAATGCACGATGGGTGCATCCAGTTTTTTCGCTTCTTCGGCGAGAATCCCGGGAGCGGCTCCATTGACCTTCATAGCGAGGTCCATGTCGGATTCGGCCTTGTCGACGGCAGTATAGGCGGCCGCATTGACGATCAGTTGCGGTCCGATTTCCCGGATTTTCTTCCTGATTGAATCGGGTTCGGCAAGATCCATTTCCTGCTGATCCAGGGCAATCACATCGCCCAGCGGGGCAAGGGTGCGGGCGAGTTCCCATCCGACCTGGCCGCTTCTTCCGGTGATCAGGATTTTCATTCGAAAACCTCCGCTTCCCTGAAAAGCTTGCCTTCCCTGTCCTTGGCAGAAAGGATGGGCGGCTCGGAATTCAACGGCCATTCTATGGCGAGATCCGGATCGTTCCATGCGATCGAGCGCTCGTATTCCGGAGCCCAGTAATCCGTCGTCTTGTAAAGGAATTCTGCGTAATCGGAAAGCACCATGAAGCCGTGGGCGAATCCTTCGGGAACCCAGAGCATTCTTTTGTTTTCCGCTGAAAGGATTTCCCCTGTCCATTTCCCGAAAGTGGGCGAACTCTTCCTGATGTCCACGGCGACGTCAAACACTTCCCCTGAAATCACCCGGACCAGTTTGCCCTGCGGCTGCCTGATCTGGTAATGGAGTCCACGCAACACATGCCGACCTGACTTCGAATGATTGTCCTGTACGAAACAGGGGTGGCTCCCCGTGATTTCCTCGAATTTCCTGGCATTGTAGCTTTCGAAAAAGAAGCCCCGCTCGTCCCCAAAAACTTTCGGTTCGATGATCAATACATCGGGAATGGAAGAAGGAATGGCCTTCATTGCAATCCCTCCTTCAGCAGGGCGGTCAGGTACTGGCCGTAGCCGTTCTTGGAAAGGGGGGCGGCAAGTTCCTCGAGTTTTTCCGCGGAAATGTAGCCCATCCTGTAGGCAATCTCCTCCGGGCAGCATATTTTCAGGCCCTGTCTTTTTTCCAACGTTTCGATGAAAAGGGAAGCCTCGAGCAGCGATTCATGGGTTCCCGTGTCGAGCCAGGCCATGCCCCGCCCCATCTGCTGCACTTCCAGCAGCCCCCTCCTCAGGTAATGCAGATTGACATCGGTGATCTCGAGCTCTCCCCTTGCCGAAGGCTGGATCGATTTTGCGATGTCCGCCACTTCGTTGTCGTAGAAATAAAGGCCCGTCACTGCATATCTGGATTTCGGGAACCGGGGCTTTTCTTCGAGGCTCACTGCCCGCCCGTTCCTGTCGAATTCGACCACCCCGTATCGTTCCGGATCCTGGACGGGATAGGCGAACACGGTCGCTCCCATTTCCTTTTTCGATGCGGCCTTGAGGTCTTCAGCGAATTCGTGCCCATGGAAGATATTGTCGCCGAGAATCAGGGAGCAGGAAGAATTGCCTATGAAGTCCTCGCCGATCAGGAAGGCCTGGGCGAGCCCGTCAGGCGTCGGCTGGACGGCATAGGAAAGGCTGATCCCCCATTCGCTCCCGTCGCCGAGAAGCTGCTCGAAGCGAGGAATGTCCTGCGGGGTGGAAATGATCAGAATCTCCCTGATCCCTGCAAGCATCAGGGTGGAAAGGGGATAATAGATCATCGGCTTGTCATAGACGGGAAGAAGCTGCTTGGAGATCGCCTTGGTGACAGGATAGAGGCGGGTTCCCGATCCGCCTGCGAGGATGATGCCTTTCATGAAATCCCCTTTTCATAATGGTTTTCGATCCAGTTCCGGTATTCCCCGCTGGTGACGTGATCCACCCATTCGGCATTGCTTATGTACCATTCCACCGTTTTCCTGATGCCCGATTCGAAGGTTTCCAAAGGAATCCATCCGAGCTCGTTTTCTATCTTCGACGCATCGATCGCATAGCGGTAATCATGACCCGGCCTGTCCTTGACGAAGGTGATCAGGGAGGCATGCGGAGAGTCCGAAGGCAGGAGTTCGTCGAGGATCGAGCACACGGTATGGACCACTTCGAGGTTGGTTTTTTCGTTTCCGCCCCCGATGTTGTAGCTTTCCCCGATTTTCCCCCTGTCCAGCACGAGCCTCAGGGCCCGGGCATGGTCTTCGACGTAGAGCCAGTCGCGTATGTTTTCCCCCTTGCCGTAAACGGGCAAAGGCCTCCCCTTCATGGCATTGAGGATCATCAACGGAATCAGTTTTTCCGGGAAATGGTAGGGGCCGTAGTTATTGGAGCAGTTCGTGGTGACGACGGGAAGCCCGTAGGTATGGTGCCATGCCCGCACCAGATGGTCGGAGGAAGCCTTGCTCGCCGAATAGGGGGAATTCGGACTGTAGGGCGTTTCTTCCGTGAAGAAGCCTTCATTTCCCAGGCTGCCATAGACCTCGTCGGTAGAAATGTGATGGAAGCGGAAAGATTGCTTCTTTTCCGGGGCAAGCGAAACCCAGTAATTGCGCGAAGCTTCGAGCAGAGTATAGGTGCCGACGATGTTGGTCCGAATGAATTCGGAAGGGCCCGAGATCGAGCGGTCCACATGCGATTCGGCCGCAAGGTGCATCACGCAGTCGGGCTTGTGCGTTTCGAAAACCCTTTGCAGTGCTTCGCCGTCGCAAATGTCCACATGCTCGAAATAATATCTCGGATCTTTCGATACGGACTTCAGCGATTCGAGATTGCCCGAATAGGTCAGCTTGTCGACATTGACCACGGAGTGGGGCGTTTCCGAAATGAACTGCCGGACGACTGCAGAGCCGATGAAGCCCGCCCCGCCCGTCACCAAGATTTTTCTCATCCTTTTTCCCCAATATCGTGAATCTATCGTTGCCATATTATACAGGGCGAGGATTGCAATGATATGGCGTTCTTCAATGCCCTCCGTCAAAACCTAATAAATTACATTAAGTTTATCGTGTAGCTGATTATTTAAAATAACATAACATTGCATACCGATATTTTCTTTCTAAGTCTTTGTGGGAAATGAAGAAAGTCCGTTGTTGCCCTTGACCGGGCTTATTTTTTTCACTATAGTGGGGATACGTGGTAAAAAGTGGGGAATCGTGGAGATTTTCTCCCGGAGGATGGAATGTTTCACGGATCGGCTCAACTCAATCTGGACAGCAAGGGGCGCCTCGCCATTCCTGCCAAATACAGGGATGAGCTGATGGGTTCCTGCGAGGGGCATCTGGTCGTCACCGCCGATCCGGACCGATGCCTGCTGGTTTATCCGAGGCAGGAATGGGATCCCATACAGAAGAAGCTCATGGGGCTTTCAAGCTTCAATCCGAAAACAAGGGCGCTGCAAAGACTGCTGGTGGGCTATGCGGAGGATGTCGAGATGGACGGCGCCGGACGCATCCTGCTCCCCGGCCCCTTGCGCGAATATGCCGCGCTCGAAAAGCGCGTCGTGCTTGCCGGACAGGGGAACAGGCTGGAATTGTGGGAAGAGGACAGGTGGCTCGGGCTTTCTGTGGGCTCGCTTGAAGAGGGCATGCCTGCCGAACTGGAGGGCTTCTCCTTGTGAGTCTGCACCAGACCGTCCTTCTCGAAGAGGCGGTTGATGCACTGAATGTCAGGCAGGGCGGGACCTATGTGGATTGCACATTCGGCCGGGGTGGGCATGCCAGGCGCATCCTTTCGAAGCTCGGGCATGCGGGAAGGCTGATCGCGCTGGATCGCGATCCTGCCGCAGTCAGCGAGGGCGAGTCGATTGGGGGCGGCAATCTGACCATGGTGCACAGCGCTTTCGGAAAATTGGGAAGGGTGCTCGATAGAGCCGGGGTGAAAGGCGTCGACGGCATCCTGCTCGATCTGGGCGTTTCCTCCCCGCAGCTCGACGAGGCCGAAAGGGGATTCAGCTTCAGGTTCGAAGGGCCCCTGGACATGAGGATGGATACGAGTCGGGGGCAGACGGCCGAGGAATGGATACAGGGCGCTTCGGAAAAAGAACTGACGGAGGTGATAAGAAACTATGGCGAAGAACGGTTTGCTAAACAGATTGCAAGAGCGATTGTTGCGTCTCGATCGGGAGGGCGCATTGCCACAACGAGGCAGCTTGCCGAGATCGTGGCAAAGGCCGTACGCACGAGTGAGCCCGGTCAGAATCCGGCGACCCGCACTTTCCAGGCTATACGGATTTTCATCAATCAGGAGCTTGAGGAGCTTTCGCTAGTGCTGCCTCAATGCCTCGAGGCGCTGAATCCCGGAGGGAGGCTGGTCGTGATCAGCTTCCATTCCCTCGAGGACCGCAGGGTCAAGCAGTTCATGAAGGCGGAGTCCAGCAGGGATGTGCTGCCGAAAAGGCTGCCCGTGAGGGAATCGGATTTCGTGGAAGCGAAGCTGCGTCTGATCGGGCGGATCAAGCCTTCCGATGCGGAGGTCGAGGAGAATCCTCGGGCCAGGAGCGCGGTGATGAGGGTGGCCGAAAGAACGGGTGCGCAGAAAATGGGGTGAGATCGAATGCGGCTCAATCTGGTGCTTTTTGCGATTCTGATTTCCTGCTCGCTGGGGGTCGTGACCTCCCAGTACAAGGCGAGGAAGCTTTTCGTCGAACTGCAGAAGGAAAAGGAAGAGGCGAAAAGGCTGGATGTGGAATGGGGGCAGCTTCAGCTTGAGCAAAGCACCTGGGCCACGCCGTCGAGAATAGAAAAAATCGCGAGTGGCGACTTGCGCATGAAGGTGCCCGGGCCTTCCCGCATCAGGACGGTTTTTCCGGAAAAGGAAGGCAGATGAGCTACAGACCCAGGGTGCTAACCGTGCAATTGCCGGCCTGGCGCGCCCATCTGCTTCTGGGTTTGATCATGTTATGTTTTGCGGGAATGCTGACAAGGGCAATTTATCTCCAGGGGATACGCAACGACTTTCTCGAGCAGAAAGGCGAATCCCGATACAGCAGGGTGATCGAGCTTTCCGCTCACCGCGGGGAGATTGCCGACCGGAACAATGAACCCCTCGCCGTCAGCACCCCGGTCGAATCCGTCTGGGCGAGTCCGGGTGACGTCGAAATCGATTCGGATCAATTGCAGGCGCTGGCCGGCATACTGAATATTCCCGTGAAGGAAATCAAAAAGAAGCTGGGCGAGGACGGGAAGGATTTCGTCTATCTCGACCGCCAGTTGCCTCCGGATGTTGCGGCGAAGGTCGTCGAACTCAAGATTCCCGGAATATTCCTGCAGCGCGAATACCGCCGCTATTACCCTTCCGGGGACGTCATGGCGCATGTGCTGGGCTTCACCAATGCGGACGACAACGGGCAGGAGGGGCTCGAGCTCGCCTACCAGAACCTGCTCGCTGGAAAGCCGGGGAGCCGCAGGGTGATCAAGGACAGGCTGGGCAGGATAGTCGAGGACGTGGAAAGCATCCGCACGCCCAAACCGGGGCAGGACATCATGCTCAGCATCGACAGCAAGATCCAGTATCTCGCCTACAGGGAAATCAGTCGCGCGGTCGAGGAAAACAAGGCGAAAGCCGGCGAAATCGTGGTGCTCGATTGCAGGACCGGGGAAGTGCTCGCCATGGCGGGCGTGCCGACCTTCAATCCCAACAACAGGGAAGACATGAAGGCGGGTCTCGTGCGCAATCGGGCGGTGACGGACAATTACGAGCCGGGCTCCACCCTCAAGCCCTTCACCATAGCGGCAGCCCTCGAATCCGGGAAATATGCGCCCGATACTGTTCTCCAGACCGCCCCGGGCACGCTCACCATAGGCCGCGCGACGATTCATGATGCTGAAAAATCGGGGGCGCTCACGGTTTCCCAGATCATCCAGAAATCCAGCAACGTCGGCGCATCCAAGATCGCGCTTTCGCTCGAGCCCAAAACCATGTGGACCCTGCTGCACGATTCGGGATTCGGTACGGTTCCGGATTCGGGTTTTCCGGGAGAAGCCGCCGGCAGGCTCAGGCCTTATGAAAGCTGGCGGCCCATAGAACAGGCCACGGTTTCTTTCGGAAACGGCGTTTCGGTGAGCCTGTTGCAGCTGGCGAGGGCCTACACCATTTTCGCCAATGAAGGTGTGCTCCAGCCCGTCACTTTCCTGAAAAGAAGCGGCCTTCCGGATGGGCGTCGGGTGATATCCGGGAAGACCGCGGATGAGATGAAAAAAATGCTCGAAATGGTGGTCCAGCCCGGGGGCACGGGGCCCGCTGCCCAGGTCGTCGGCTACATCGTGGCCGGGAAGACTGGAACCGCGCACAAGGTCGAAGGAAACGGCTATGCAGCCCACAAATACATCGCCTCGTTCGTGGGCTTTGCACCGGCAACGAATCCCCGCCTGATCGTCGCCGTGACGGTCGACGAGCCTTCTGGCGGAAAATATTACGGCGGGGAAGTTTCGGCGCCGGTCTTCAGCAGGGTGATGGGGGGCGCATTGCAGATCCTCGGCGTGCCTTCCGACGAGCCGGCGCCGAACAGGGAGGGCCTGTGAAAAAGGAACTCGATGCCCTTGGAATCAGGCGGCTCGTCACGGACAGCAGGAAAGTCATGCCTGGCGACACCTTCGTCGCCTGCAGGGGCGAGAACATGGACGGAAGGGATTTCATAGCCGACGCGATAAAGGCAGGGGCGGCTTCCGTGATCTGGGAAAGGGAGGGCTATTCCTGGAATGACTCTTGGAACATTCCCAATCTGCCTGTAACGGATCTCAGGAACAAGTCGGGAATAATCGCGGATTACGTCCATGGCAGCCCCTCGCGCAAGCTCTGGGTCATCGGGGTGACGGGAACCAACGGAAAGACGTCGAGCACCCACTGGATCGCCCAGGCCCTGAACAGACTGGGAAAAAAGACCGCAATCGTCGGCACGCTGGGCAACGGCTTTCCCGGAAATCTTTCTCCTTCGTCCAATACCACGCCTGACGCGGTGATGCTGCACGGCCTGTTCGCGGATTACCTGAAAGAAGGCGCGAAATGCGTCGCCATGGAAGTTTCTTCCCATGCGCTCGCCCAGGGTCGAGTCAACGGCATCCATTTCGATGTCGCATTGCTCACCAACCTGACAAGGGATCATCTCGATTATCACGGAGACATGGATGCCTACGGCGCAGCCAAGGCGCGTCTTTTCGAGCGCCCCGAGCTGAAATATTCGGTGCTCAACGTGGACGACGGCTTCGGCTTCGAGATCATGAAGAAGCCTTCTTCGGCGGAAAAAATAGCCTACGGGTTTTCGGAAATGCACGAAAAGATGCAGGTGAAGGGAAAGAACCTGAGGATGCAGGGCGGAATGCTTTCCATGGATGTCGAGTCCTCCTGGGGCAAGGGCATGGTCTCTTCCCCGGCCATAGGCAGGTTCAACGCCTCGAATCTTCTCGGCGTGCTGGCCGTGCTGCTCGCCAGCGGCTACGGCCTGGAAGATTCGATCGACGCCCTGTCGGGCCTGGAAGCCGTTCCAGGAAGAATGGAGAGAATAGGCGGAAAGGAAAGTCCGCTTGTCGTGATCGATTACGCCCATACGCCCGATGCGCTGGAAAATGTGCTCGAAGCGCTCAGGGAAGTCACTTCGGGGCATCTGATCTGCGTTTTCGGATGCGGAGGGGACAGGGACAGGGGAAAAAGGCCGGTCATGGGGGAAATTGCTTCCCGACTTTCCGATCAGGTCTTCGTCACGTCCGACAATCCGAGGAGCGAGCCTGCAGAAGAAATCATCCGGCAGATCGCCGGGGGCATGGAGGGGAATTATCGCGTGATTGTCGACAGGGGGGAGGCGGTCAGGCGGGCGATTGGCGATGCGGAAATCGGGGACGTGGTGCTCATCGCAGGAAAGGGACACGAGAATTACCAGGAAATCAATGGAGTGAAGCTGCCTTTCAGCGACAGGGAAGTCGCGATGGGCGCGCTCGAATCCTGGAGGGAAAGATGCTGACCCTGGACGAGATCGCAGGCGTGCTCGAAGCTCAACGCTTAGGCGGAAACACCGAATTTCATGCCGTATCGACCGACAGCAGGAAGATAACAAAAGGCGATCTTTTCGTCGCCCTGAAGGGAAAAAATTTCGACGCAGCCGATTTCGTATCCAGGGCAGCGAGTGACGGCGCTGCGGCTGCGATGGTCGAGAGAAAAGTCGAGTCGGTCATTCCGTTGCTGATCGTGAAGGATACCCGGCTCGCCCTCGGAAAACTGGCCTCTTTTTGGAGAAGCCGATTCAGCATTCCCGTGCTGGCCGTGACAGGGAGCAACGGGAAGACCACCGTGAAGGAAATGCTGGCCTCCATCCTGAAGGAGCGGGGCGAAGTCCTTGCCACCAAGGGGAACCTCAACAACGACATCGGCCTTCCGCTCACCCTGCTCGATTTGCGCGAAAACCATGATTACGCCGTGGTCGAAATGGGCATGAACCATCCGGGAGAAATCGCCTATTTGTGCAAAATCGCAAGACCGGACATCGCGCTGGTCACCAATGCCGCCAGCGCCCATCTCGAAGGGCTGGGAGGTTCGGTTTACAACGTGGCCAAGGCGAAGGGGGAAATTTTCGAAGGATTGAAGGAAACAGGGATCGCCATCATCAATGCGGACGATGTCCATGCGCCCCTTTGGCGGGAGCTTGCCAAGGGCAAACAAATCGTCGAATTCGGATTGAATGCGAAAGCCGATTTCACCGCCGATCATACGCTCCATGAGATGGAAAGCGAAATTCTCATGCATACCCCGCAGGGGGAAATCGGACTGAAAATCAACGTTCCCGGGCTTCACAACGTGAGAAACGCGCTGGCCGCAGCTGCGGCTGCGATGTCCGCGGGAGTCGACAGGGATGCGGTCAGGAAGGGGCTGGAAAAATTCACCGGCGTGCCGGGCAGGATGCAGAGAAAACCGGGAAAACAGGGGGCCTTCCTCGTGGACGACACCTACAATGCCAACCCCGATTCCGTTCTCGCGGCGATTTCATGGCTTGCCCAGAGGGAAAGCACGATGCTCATCATGGGCGACATGGGCGAACTCGGGCCCGATTCAATGAAGCTGCACGCCGAAATGGGAAAATCCGCAAGGGAAGCGGGGATAGGGATGCTTCTCACTTTGGGGAAGTCGAGCGAAGAAAGCTCGAAAATGTTCGGGAATGGCGCGCATCATTTCGAGGATATCGATGCGCTTGTCGCGAAGGCTGAAAGCCTGCTTTGCCCGGGCATGACTGTTCTCGTCAAGGGATCGCGTTTCATGAAAATGGAGCGGGTCGTCGAAAAACTGCAAGAAAAGGATAAGGCATGCTCCTGATGCTGGCCCAATCGTTGTCGCACGACATCCATGCCTTCAATGCGTTCAGCTACATCACGCTCAGGACCGTCCTCGCCTCGATGACTTCGCTCGCGATTTCGTTCCTGATCGGGCCGGCCATGATCAGGAAGCTCACCACCTACAAGATAGGGCAGGCCGTGAGGACGGACGGTCCCCAGACCCACCTCGTCAAGGCGGGAACCCCGACCATGGGCGGGGCGCTGATATTGATTTCCATAGCGATATCCACGCTGCTCTGGGGAGAACTCACCAACCGCTACATCTGGCTGATGCTGATTACGACGCTCGGCTACGGGGTGATAGGCTGGGTGGACGATTACAGGAAGGTCGTCGAAAAAAACCCCAAGGGGCTTTCGGCAAAGGCGAAAATGTTCTGGCAGTCGGCGATCGCCCTGGGCGTGGCGGCGTATCTGGCGAATACGGCCACGCTTCCCGCCGAAACAGAGCTCATCGTGCCCTTTTTCAAGCATCTGGTGTTTCCACTCGGAACCGTAGGCTTCATCCTGCTTTCCTATTTCGTCATCGTCGGGACGAGCAATGCGGTCAATCTGACGGACGGGCTCGACGGGCTGGCGATCATGCCCACCGTGCTGATTGCAGGGGCCTTCTCGATATTCTCCTATGTGGCGGGGCATGCCGTTTTTTCGAAATACCTGGGCGTTCCCCATATTCCGGGAGCCGGGGAGCTTTCCGTCTTCTGCGGCGCGCTGACCGGTGCGGGGCTCGCCTTTCTCTGGTTCAATGCCTACCCGGCTGAAGTGTTCATGGGGGACGTCGGGGCGCTCGCCCTGGGCGGCGCCCTGGGACTTATCGCCGTCATCGTCAGACAGGAAATCGTGCTGTTCATGATGGGCGGCGTATTCGTCATCGAAACGCTTTCCGTGATGCTCCAGGTCGCCTCCTACAAGCTCACGGGCAGGCGGGTTTTCAGGATGGCGCCGCTGCATCATCACTTCGAATTGAAGGGATGGAAGGAAACCCAGGTCGTCGTGCGCTTCTGGATCATCACCATGATGCTGGTCCTGGTCGGCCTTTCCACCCTGAAGCTGAGGTGAACATGGACCTTAAAGGAAAGCATGTTCTCGTTCTTGGCCTGGGGGAAACGGGCATTTCCGCAGTCAATTGGCTGAAATCGAAGGGGGCTGAAGTGCATGCCGCTGACACCAGGGAGAATCCGCCAGGAGCTTCTGGACTGGAAGGTATCCCGGTTTCAACCGGGCCCTTCAGGCAGGAATTGCTGAAAGACAAGGATCTCGTCCTGATCAGTCCCGGATTGTCTCTCGATGAGCCCTTGATCAAGGCTGCAGGAAAAATGGGAATCCCGGTGTTCGGCGATGTGGAGCTTTTCGCCAGGGAAATCATGGATCGGCATCCCGTTCCGAAAGTGATCGCGATCACCGGTTCCAACGGCAAGAGCACGGTCACTTCCATGGTCGGGGAAATGTGCTCGAAGGGCGGGTTGAATACCGTCGTCGCCGGGAACATCGGCCTTCCCGTCCTGAATACCCTGGACGAAAATCCTTCCGTCTATGTCCTCGAATTGTCCAGTTTTCAGCTCGAGACGCTGGAAAGTCTGAATGCGGCTTCAGCAACGGTGCTCAACCTGAGCGAGGATCATCTCGACCGCTACGCGTCCATGACCGAATACGGCAGGGCGAAAGCGGCGATATTTCACGGAAGCGGCTTGCAGGTGCTCAACAGGGACGATCCGGCGACGCTTTCCATGAAAATCGAGGGAAGGGCTCTCCTCACTTTCGGGAGCTCATTGCCGAAAGACGAAAGCGAATACGGTCTGGTTCGCGAAGGCAATGAGACATGGCTGGCAAGAGGGAAGAAGCGTCTCATGAAGGCATCCGATCTCAAGGTGACGGGGCTTCACAATGCCCTCAACGCGCTGGCTTCCCTTGCCCTCTGTTCATGCCTTGATGTTCCGGAAGAGAACCTGGTTCAGGCTCTCAAGGCATTCAGGGGATTGCCCCACAGGGTGGAAAAGATCGGCGAAATGGAAGGGGTGACCTTCTACGACGACTCGAAGGGAACGAATGTCGGGGCGACCATTGCGGCCTTGAAGGGATTGGAAGGCAAGGTCGTGCTGATACTCGGCGGGGATGGAAAGGGCCAGGATTTTTCGCCTCTCAGGGAACCTGTTGAAAGCCATGCCAGGGCTGTCGTGCTGATAGGGCGGGATGCTCCCGTCATCGAGTGCGCCTTGAGCAAGAAAACGCAGATCCTTCATGCGAAGGACATGATGGACGCAGTGAAGCAGGCATTCGGCGCCGCGCAAAAGGGGGACTCGGTATTGCTTTCGCCGGCCTGCGCGAGTTTCGACATGTTCAGGAATTATGTCCACAGGGCCGAGGTTTTCGTGGACGCATTCGGGAAGCTTGAAGCATGCAGACGCAGTTGAAAATGGAGGCCGATTACGACAGGGTCCTGTTCTGGATCGTGCTTTTCCTTTTC
>JAJZVB010000055.1 GCA_021845885.1 Pseudomonadota bacterium | reverse complement strand
GATGATCCCCATCCTTTCGGGGATCATCGTCGGTCACGGCGGTCAGATGACGAGAATGAAGGGTTTCCTGCTTTCGGCCGCCTATGTTCTGGGGCTTGCGATCGTCTATGCCATAGCCGGGGTTGCAGCGGGTTATTCGGGGGTGCTGATTTCGGATGCGTTGCAAAACCCCTGGGTTCTGGGCACTTTTTCATTCGCTTTCGTCCTCCTTGCGCTTTCCATGTTCGGTTTCTACGACCTGCAAATGCCTGCATTCCTGCAGGGAAAACTCTCTGACGCGAGCAACAGGTTGCGTGGAGGACATCTTTCAGGCGTTTTTCTGATGGGGGCGATTTCCGCGTTGATCGTGGGCCCCTGCTGTGCGGCCCCCTTGGCGGGCGCCCTGCTTTACATAGGCAAAACCCATGACGTCCTGCTCGGGGGATCGGCCCTGTTCGCGATGGGGCTGGGAATGGGGTTGCCGCTTCTCGCCATCGGTGTTTCAGCCGGCTCCCTCCTGCCCAAGGCGGGTCCGTGGATGCAGGCGGTCAAGAATTTCTTCGGCGTGGTGCTGCTCGGCCTTGCGATCTGGTTCATTTCGCCGATCATTCCGGCTGTTGCGAACATGCTGCTTTGGGCGGCGCTACTCATCGTTTCTGCGATCTATCTCCATGCAATCGATCCGCTCCCTCACGGCGCTTCCGGATTCAGGAAATTCGGAAAAGGAGTGGGTGTGATCGCGCTTCTCCTCGGCATCGCATTGCTTGCCGGGGCCTTGAGCGGCGGCAGAGATATCCTTCAGCCCCTTGCGGGACTGAAGACCGCGGGCGCGGCGTCGGATTCGATTCATTTCGAAAAGATAAAAAGCCTTGCGGAACTGCAGAGCCGTCTCGATCAAAGCCGGGGACGCTTCGTGATGCTCGATTTCTATGCGGACTGGTGCATTTCCTGCAAGGAAATGGAGCGCACCCTATTTGCCGATTCCAGAGTGAAGGCTAAACTGGCCGATGCCGTACTGCTTCAGGCCGACGTGACGCAGAATTCCGCGGAAGATGCCGTACTCCTCAAGAAATTCGAACTCTTCGGCCCGCCCGGCATCATCCTCTTCGACAGGCAGGGCGGGGAATCGCTGCATCTCGTGGGCGAGCAGGATGCCGACTCCTTCCTGGCAGCCCTCAATTCGTCGATGTCATGATGAAAACCCTCGGCAATCTTTTCGTCATCGCGGCCATCGTTCTCCTGCTGGTCTTCGTGTATTATCCCAAGCCTCGGGATGCGGGAGAAAAAAGCCGTGTCGAAGCCGTGCTGAAGGCGAGCCTTCCCGATCTCGAAGGCCATGCCCAGGCCATTTCGCAATGGCAGGGCAAGGTGCTGGTCGTCAATTTCTGGGCGTCCTGGTGCCCGCCCTGCCGCATGGAAATGCCCGGATTCATCGATCTTCAGGAAAGATACGGGAAATCGGGTCTTGTTTTCGTCGGGATAGCCGTGGACAGCCCTGACAAGGCGGGCGAATTTTCCCACAAAATCGGGGTGAATTATCCGATTCTCGTCGATCAGGGTTCATCCTTGCTGAATCTTTCCGGGCTGCCTTACACGGCGGTTTTCGACAGGAAAGGCGAGCTTGTCGCAAGCCATGCCGGCGCGTGGCCCGAGTCGGAACTCGACGACATCGTCAGCAAACTGCTATGAACTTGACGACAAAATCATCCTGAAAGCTGGACAAGTGCCCTCGATTTGCGGCAAACTTGCGCGGTGAAAAATATACTCGTATTACATGGCCCCAATCTCAACCTGTTGGGGACCCGTGAACCGGGGATTTACGGCAGCGATACCTTGGAGGGCATCGATGCCCGGCTGAAGTCGATTGCCGAAAATTCCGGTTCGAGGCTGGACTGCTTCCAAAGCAATGCCGAATCCGCATTGATCGATCGCATCCAGGCGGCAAGGCTGGATGGCACGGATTTCATCATCATCAATCCTGCCGCCTACACGCATACCAGCATCGCGATGCGCGATGCTCTTGCCGCAGTCGGACTGCCTTTCATAGAAGTGCATCTTTCCAACATCTTCGCCCGAGAGCCCTTCCGCGCGGAATCCTATTTCTCCGACCTCGCAGTCGGCGTGATCGGCGGTTTGGGCGCAAAGGGGTACGAGCTAGCGCTGCAATACGCGCTTCAACATTCTTCCAGGGATTGAACTATGGACTTGAGGAAACTGAAAAAGCTGATCGACCTTGTCGAGCAGTCCGGCATATCCGAACTTGAAATCACGGAAGGGGAGGAAACCGTGCGCATCAGCCGTGCCCTTCCCGCCCAGCCTGTCTATGCGCCCACTCCCGTGGTGCACCATGTTCCCGTGGGCGTCCCTGGCGCAGCACCTGCCGCGGCAGCGGAGCCTTCGGGGCACGTGCTCAAGTCGCCCATGGTCGGGACTTTCTATCGCGCAGCCTCCCCAGGAGCGGATCCTTTCGTGGAAGTCGGGAGCAGTGTCGAAGCCGGCGACACGCTTTGCATCATCGAAGCGATGAAGCTTCTGAACGAAATCGAGTCCGACAAGGCCGGGATCATCAAGGCGATCCTCGTCGAGAACGGCCAGCCCGTTGAATACGGCGAGCCACTCTTTGTGATCGAGTAAGCTCGATGTTCGAGAAAATTCTTATAGCCAACAGGGGCGAAATCGCGCTCAGAATCCAGCGCGCCTGCCGCGAACTCAACATCAAGACGGTCGCAGTCCATTCCGAAGCGGATGCCGATGCGAAGTACGTCAGGCTCGCGGACGAATCGGTCTGCATCGGCCCTGCGCCTTCTTCATTGAGCTACCTCAATATTCCCGCGATCATCAGCGCTGCCGAAGTGACCGATGCCCAGGCCATCCATCCGGGTTACGGCTTTCTTTCGGAGAATGCCGATTTTGCTGAAAGGGTTGAAAAAAGCGGCTTCGTTTTCATCGGCCCTCGCCCCGAAACCATCAGGATGATGGGGGACAAGGTCAGCGCGAAGAATGCCATGAAGCGCGCCGGCGTGCCCTGCGTTCCAGGTTACGACGATGCGCTTCCCGATTCCCCCGCAGAGATCGTGAAGATCGTCAGAAGCATCGGTTATCCCGTGATCATCAAGGCGGCAGGGGGCGGAGGAGGGCGGGGCATGCGCGTTGTGCATACCGAGGCTGCGCTTTTGAATGCCGTTTCGATGACGAAGGCCGAAGCCCAGGCTGCTTTCGGCAATCCCATGGTTTACGTCGAAAAATTCCTGGAGAACCCGAGGCATATCGAAGTCCAGGTTCTCGCCGACGGGCATGGCAATGCCCTCCATCTCGGGGAGCGGGATTGTTCGATGCAGAGGCGCCATCAAAAGATCATCGAAGAGGCTCCTGCATTCGGCATTTCCCCGCGCCTGAGGAACAAGATAGGCGAACGCTGCGCGGAAGCATGCAGGAAGATAGGCTATCGCGGCGCGGGAACCTTCGAGTTCCTCTACGAGAACGACGAGTTCTATTTCATCGAAATGAATACGCGCGTCCAGGTCGAGCATCCCGTCACCGAGATGATCACCGGGGTGGACATCGTTCAGGAGCAGATCCGCATTGCCGCCAATGAAAAGCTGGATCTCAAGCAGCGCGACATCCAGTTCAGGGGGCATGCAGTCGAATGCAGGATCAATGCCGAGCATCCTTTCAGGCTCACGCCTTCCCCGGGTAGGATCACGGCCTATCATACGCCCGGCGGCCCCGGCATCAGGGTGGATTCCCATGTCTACCACAATTATTTCGTCCCCCCCAATTACGATTCGATGATAGGCAAGGTGATCGCTTACGGCGATACGAGGGAACAGGCTTTCGCCAGGATGCGCAGCGCCCTTTCCGAAATGATCGTCGAGGGGATAGACACGAACATCCCGCTGCACCGCCTGCTTCTCCAGGATGCAGCCTTCATCAGCGGCGGCACCAGCATCCATTATCTGGAACAGAAGCTGGCGAGCCTCGCGCCTTCTGAATGAGCTGGCTGTCGATCACGGTCGAGATCGGCGCCCAGGATGCCGAATTGTTCAGCGATGCGTTGATCGAGGAAGGAGCGTTGTCGGTCGACATCCACGATCCTCACGAGGGGACCGAAATCGAGCAGGCCATATTCAACGAGCCCGGCGAGCCTTCCGAAAGGATATGGGAATTTGCAAGGGTCACCGCCCTTTTCGAAGAGGGCGTCGATCCGGCCGGAGCCGTCGAATCCGCGTCCCTGCGCGCGGGCCTCTCGCATGTTCCTGAATATGCCCTGGGTGAAGTGAAAGAGCAGGACTGGGTCAGGCTGACGCAATCGCAGTTTTCGCCGATCAGGATTTCGGATCGGCTATGGATCACCCCCTCATGGCATGACAGCCGGCCCGATTCTGTCAATCTGATCCTCGACCCCGGACTCGCCTTCGGAACGGGAAGCCATCCCACCACCAGGCTATGCCTGGAATGGCTTGACGCGCACCTGAAAGGCGGGAAAACTGTGCTCGATTACGGCTGCGGTTCGGGGATTCTCGCCATAGCGGCATTGAAGCTCGGCGCATCCCTCGCGGTGGGGATAGACATCGATCCCCAGGCCATTCTGGCCAGCAGGCAGAACGCCCTGCAGAACCGGGTCGAAATCCCTTTTCATCTGCCCGGGGATGCCCCTCATGGGAAATACGACATCGTGGTCGCGAACATCCTGACCAATCCGTTGAAGCTGCTCGCCCCGATCCTTGCCGAATATTCGAAGGAAAGCATCGTCCTTTCGGGCATACTCGAGAGGCAGGCGCAGGAGATTCTGGGAATCTACTCGGAATGGTTCGAAATGGAGGCGCCTGTGACGAGCGAGGGTTGGTCATGCCTCTCGGGGAAAAAGAGAAGATAGGGGCCAGGCGATGGGCATGATAACCCGTTGTCCTCATTGCTCGACTTCCTTCAGGATCACCTCTGAGCTCCTGAAAACCCACCACGGCCTGGTTCGATGCGGAAATTGTTCCGAGGTGTTCAATGCATTCGACAGCCTTTCCACGTTGCACGATTCGCCCATTCCTGAAGCCGCATCGGAACCCGCGCAGGTGCGGGACGAGCATGATTTCGAAAAGCCGCTACCAGCCGGAGAACCCGCTCGCGAAGAAAGTCCCTTGCCCGAAATCGAGGCATTGCCGGAATCCTCCGAAGAGGAATTCTTCGTCGGGGAAAAGCCTTCGAAATTCCGCTGGGCATGGGGCCTGGGTTCCGCGCTGCTTTTCGTTTCTTTTCTTGCCCAGTCCTTCTATCAGTTCAGGATGGAAATCGGCATCGCCATCCCCGGCATGAAGCCTTTCCTTCACGACTATTGCAGGCTGCTCGAGTGCACCGTTCCATTGCCCGGGAAAGCCGAATTGATCGGAATCGAGTCTTCGAGCCTGAATGCCGAAAAGGATAGGGCGGGTGTGATCGATCTCAAGGCATTGATCAGGAATGGGGCCCCGTATGCCCAGGCCTATCCCCTCATCGAAATCACGCTGACCGATGCGCAGGATGGCCCGCTTGCGAGGAAGGTTTTCGGCCCTTCCGATTATTTGCGCAAGGACGTCAGGGTCGAAGAAGGCATCCCCCCCGATTCAGCTGTGAATGTCAGCCTCGACCTTGATACGGGGGCGCTGCAGCCTTCCGGATACAGGCTCTATCTTTTCTACCCGTAGTTGCAAGCATTTTGGCGCTCGGGTATAGTGCGCTTTGCCGTTTAACGCATCAGCGGGAGAGTGTGCCGCAAGGCACCGCCGAAGGCGCAACCGCCCGGAATCGCTCAGGCTTAAGAACCGCTGAATGCAGGCTATTCTGGAGAGCGCTGAAATTCAGCCACCGAAGGGGCACGCAGGCCATCTGCAATCTCTCAGGTAAAAGGACAGAAGGGTGGATTGTCTTTTTTCTAGGGATGTCTCATGCTAAAAAGAACACCGCTTTTTCAGGCCCATGTCGACATGGGCGCCAAGCTTGTCGATTTCGGCGGATGGGAAATGCCACTCCATTACGGTTCTCAGGTCGACGAGCATCACAAGGTCCGCAACGACTGCGGCATGTTCGACGTTTCCCACATGCAGGTGCTCGACCTCAAAGGGAAAGATTGCCGGAATTTCCTCAGGTACCTCGTCGCGAACAACGTCGACAAGCTGAAGGAAAAAGGCAAGGCCCTTTATTCCGCCATGCTGAATGAGGAAGGGGGCGTGGTGGACGACCTCATCATCTATTATCTCGAAGAATCCTGGTTCAGGATCGTCGTCAACGCGGGAACCGCGGAGAAGGATGTCACCTGGATGAAGGAAAAGGCTTCCGGTTTTTCCGTCGAAATCGTTCCCAGAAGCGATCTCGCCATGATCGCCGTGCAGGGGCCCCATGCAAGAGAGCGGGTGTGGCAGGCCATTCCGGGTTCGGAATCGGTCACCTCCAACCTCAAGCCCTTTTACGCCGCCGAATATGATCCCTATTTCATTGCCAGGACGGGCTATACGGGGGAGGACGGATTCGAGATCATGTTACCTTCGGGACTGGCCGAGAATTTCTGGAAGGCATTGCACGGTCTCGGGGTTCCGCCTGTCGGGCTCGGCGCCCGCGACACGTTGAGGCTCGAGGCCGGCATGAACCTTTACGGCCAGGACATGGACGAATCGGTCAATCCATTGGAGGCGGGGCTCGCCTGGACGGTCGATCTGAAGAGCGAAAGGGATTTCATGGGCAAGGCGGCGCTTCTTGAGAAGCCTGTTAAATTCCAGCTCGCGGGACTCGTCCTGCTCGACCGTGGCGTCTTGAGGAGTCACCAGAAGGTATCGACTTCAAAAGGCCCCGGGGAGATCACGAGCGGAAGCTTTTCTCCCACGCTGGGGCAGTCGATCGCTTTGGCGAGGATTCCAAAGGAAGCGGTTCCCGGAGAAGAAGTCAGCGTCACCGTGCGCGAAAAACCGTTGCGCGCGAAAATCGTGAAATATCCCTTTGCAAGAAACGGCAAATCCCTCATCTGAACTGGAGAAAAAATGAACATTCCCTCGGATCTGAAATATACTTCGTCCCACGAATGGGTGAAACTGGAAGAAGACGGCATCGTGACCGTGGGCATCACGGACCATGCCCAAAGCCTTCTCGGCGACATGGTTTACGTCGAGACCCCTGAAGTCGGACGGAAAGTGAATCAGGGGGAGGAATGCGCCGTGGTCGAATCGGTGAAGGCGGCTTCCGATGTCTATGCGCCCATCTCCGGTGAAATTGTGGAGAAAAACGGGGATCTCGACGGATCTCCGGAAAAGGTCAACGAGGATGCCTATTCAACGTGGCTGTTCAGGATCAGGCCCGACAATGTTTCGGACCTCGACGCGCTTCTGGATGCCCGGGCCTATCAGGCCATAGTGGAAAGCGAAGCGCACTGAAACTCATGAACTCATTCGCAAAACGCCACAACGGCCCTTCAGAATCCGAAGTTCTGGACATGCTGAAGAAGATCGATGCGCAATCGCTCGAAGAGCTGATCGATCAGACCATCCCTTCCGGAATACGCCTGGAAATACCCCTCAACCTTCCCGAGGGCATGTCCGAACACGAATACCTTGCCCATTTACGCGGCATCGCCGCGAAGAACAAGGTTTACAGGAGCTATATCGGCCTGGGCTATTACGGCACCGTCATGCCTGCCGTGATCCAGCGCAATCTATTTGAAAATCCAGGCTGGTATACCGCCTATACGCCCTATCAGGCCGAGATCGCGCAGGGGCGGCTGGAGGCGCTTCTGAATTTCCAGACCATGGTGATGGACCTCACCGGGATGGAAATCGCCAATGCCTCGCTTCTGGACGAAGCGACCGCTGCGGCTGAAGCAATGACCATGCTGCACCGCTCCCGGGATGCGGCTTCAAGGGAAAAAAACAGCTTTTTCGTGTCACACGAATGCTTCCCCCAGACCGTGGAGCTCCTCAAGACCCGGGCTGAGCCATTGGGCATAACACTCGTGATAGGCGACTTCAGGACGGTCAATCTTGAACAATGCTATGGGGCCCTGCTTCAATATCCCGCTGCAAACGGCGCCGTTCACGATTATGCCGATTTCGCTTCGCACGCGAAGGAAAAGGGCGTGACCATCGCCGTCGCAGCCGACATGCTGAGCCTCGTTCTTCTGACTCCGCCGGGAGAATGGGGTGCGGACATCGTTTTCGGCTCGACCCAGCGTTTCGGCGTGCCCATGGGCTATGGAGGGCCGCATGCCGCCTATTTCGCCTGCAGGGATGCATTCAGGCGCACCATGCCCGGGAGGATCATAGGCGTTTCGATCGATGCCGAAGGCGAACCCGCATTGCGCATGGCGCTTCAGACCAGGGAGCAGCATATCAGGCGCGAGAAGGCGACTTCCAACATCTGCACGGCCCAGGCGCTGCTCGCCATCATGGCGGGTATGTATGCGGTCTATCACGGGCCCGGAGGATTGAGAAGCATCGCGCTCCGCGTCCACCTTTCCGCTTCAGCGCTCTCCGAAGCATTGAAGAAGATGGGTTATGTCGTGGCCCACGAGTGCTTCTTCGACACCATCGAGCTCCTTCATGCCGACAACCTGAAGATCAGGGAAATCGCCGAGTCTTCCGGGATCAATTTCCATTACGGAGCCGAAGGGCTGGGCATTGCCCTGGACGAGACCGTATCGATTCAGGACTTGAACGACATCCTTTCCGTTTTCGCCAGGGCTGCAGGCCGGCCCGCTCCTGAATTGAACGAAGAAGAGGTGATGGGCGGGAATGCGAAAATAAGATTCAGGCAGTCGCCCTTCCTCACCCATCCCGTTTTTAATTCGCATCATTCGGAAACGCTGATGATGCGTTACATCAAGCGGCTCGAAAACAGGGATCTTTCTCTGACCCATTCGATGATCCCGCTCGGCTCCTGCACCATGAAGCTGAATGCGGCTTCCGAGCTTTTGCCCCTGACCTGGCCCGAGTTCGCCAATCTGCATCCTTTCGTGCCTATGGAGCAGGCGCTGGGATTCCAGGAAATCATTTTCGGGCTCGATGCCGCGCTTTGCGAGATCACAGGCTTTGCGCGCATGAGCTTCCAGCCCAACAGCGGCGCCCAGGGGGAATATGCGGGATTGCTCGTCATCCAGGCCTATCACCGCTCCAGGGGGGAAGGCCAAAGAAACGTCGCCCTGATTCCTTCATCGGCGCATGGAACCAATCCTGCAAGCGCGGCGATGTGCGGCATGGACATCGTGGTGGTGAAATGCGACAGGCAGGGCAACATCGACCTGGAGGACCTCCGTGAGAAGGCCGAACTCCACCGGGAAAGGCTTTCCTGCCTGATGGTGACCTATCCCAGCACGCACGGCGTATACGAGGAATCGATCATGGACATCACCGCTATCATCCACGAGAACGGCGGGCAGGTTTACATGGACGGGGCGAACATGAACGCGCAGGTGGGCCTCACCAGCCCCGGAAAAATCGGGGCTGACGTATGCCACCTCAATTTGCACAAGACCTTCGCCATTCCCCATGGCGGCGGAGGGCCCGGAATGGGCCCGATCGGCGTGGCTGCCCATCTCGCTCCCTTCCTTCCAGCCCATCCAGTCGTCAAAACGGGGGGCGAGCAGGGGATCCATTCGGTGTCCGCGGCGCCATACGGCAGCGCGCTGATCCTGCTCGTCTCCTACGGATACATCAAATTGATGGGCGGATCCGGGCTCACCCGGGCGACGAAAATCGCGATCCTCAATGCCAATTACATCAAGGAAATGCTGAAGGATCATTATCCCACCCTTTATGCCGGGAAGAACGGGCGCTGCGCCCACGAGATGATTCTGAACTGCATGGAATTCAAGCGGGACGCCGGGATAGAGGTGGCCGACATTGCGAAAAGGCTGATGGATTTCGGCTTCCATGCGCCAACGACCTCCTTCCCGGTCGTCGACACTTTGATGGTCGAGCCCACGGAGAGCGAATCGAAGATGGAGCTCGACCGCTTTTGCGATGCGATGATTGCCATCAGGGGCGAAATCGACGAAATTATCGCGGGGCGGGCTGACAGGAAGGAAAACGTCATCAAGCGCTCGCCCCATACCGCCCATGCCGTGACTTCGAGCGGATGGAACAGGCGCTACACGCGCGAGCAGGCTGCCTTTCCCCTGCCCTGGGTCAGGGAGGGCAAGTTCTGGCCTTCCGTTGCGAGGATCGACAACGTTTACGGAGACAAAAACCTGGTCTGCACCTGCCCGCCGGTCGAGAGCTACATGCAGCTTCATATTCGTCCGGAAGGATTGATTTCCCCTAACGGGCATTGCGGTTGCCGCCACCCCTGATCATGCATTTACATGGGGGTTGGGGGCATTATTTGTCCCAACCCCCATGTTCTTTCACAGTAAAATCCCATAAAATCGAATTTGCAATCAGTAGGCCGGAAGTTCGATTCTTCCGATAAGCGCCATAAAATCAAGTGGGTATAGATAACATCTCCAGACCATTTCTTTTGGGGGCAGGAATTTTTAAAATCCTTCTGGGCCAGGAGGCCATCTCGACCATCCTCTCGCGAAACCATGCGGATTTCATGAGACTGGAAAACCGCGTAAATCCGATTTACTATCCAACCCTGGATGCGAATTCAGCTTTGATAGAACACTCCATGTGCACAAAACGCGGGACCGATTCCAAATCAGGCCGATGCCTGGACGAGCGCCGCAGAGATCCCGTCTTTCATCGGGAAGATATCCGCACTTTAATTCATGTGCCTGATTGCCAGCACAATCCTGAATGATCTTTGGCAGAGATGGCCTCAAGCTGCCATGGCTGCGATTTTGCTGTTGCTGCACGGATGCGCTTCCCTTCCACCCGGCTCAGGTACGCCGAAAAGCCCTTCCGGTGCATTTTCCCATCCTGAAGACACCCCTCTGGGCCGGCAATTTTGCAGGGCTGCGAAGGAACATGCTGAGGATTCCGGGTTCCTTCTGATCAATACGGGATTCAACGGCCTTCTGGCGCGACTGGAAATCGCTCGCAAGGCCAGGCATACCCTCGATCTTCAGTACTACATCTTTCGCGGTGATGCATCAGGATTGCGCCTGGCGGATGCCCTGCTTCACGCAGCCGACCGGGGGGTGCGCGTGCGCATCCTGGTGGACGACGGCGATACGGATGCCAGGGATGATCAATTGAGGATCCTGACGGCTCACCCCAATATCGAGTTCCGGGTTTTCAATCCATTCTCATATCGCGGGCATTCCAATGCGCTGCGAGCGATCGAGTTTGCATTCAACAAACCGAGACTCGACTACCGCATGCACAACAAACTGTTCGTAGCGGATAACGCCGTCGCATTGATCGGTGGGCGCAATATCGGAGATGCCTACTTCCAGGTCGACCCCCTATCCCAGCTGGGGGATGACGACCTGTTCACGGTCGGCCCGATGGTGAAGCAGCTTTCCGTGACATTTGACGACTTCTGGAACAGTGCATTGGCTATTCCAGTCAACGCGCTGACGAACAAGCGCCCGAGTGCGGCAATTCTGGCCAGGTTTCGCAAGAAACTCGAAGAACAGCGCCGCAGTTTCAATTATGCAGCCAGGCTGTCAGCGGGAGAACCGCTTGATGGCATATTTTCAGGGCGGCTTCGTCTGATTTGGGCGCCCGCCCAACTGGTCTATGACAGCCCGGAAAAGCGGCGTGTTGAGAAGGGAGAACTGCCCGGTCAGTTGATGCAACGTACCGTGAACAAAGCCTTGCGCTCGGTTCGGCATGAGCTCCTGGTGATGAGTCCATTCTTCGTTCCCGGGGAAGACGGCATGGCGGTATTCAGGGTGCTGCGCGACCGAAATGTGGATATTCAAATATTGACCAATTCCCTGAATTCAACCCATGTGCTGGCAGCTCAAGCGGGATACATGCATTATCGGCTGGCCTTGCTTGAGGAGGGGGCCAGGCTCTTCGAAATCAAGGCAACCCTCGGAAATTCCATGGGCAGCGGGGAGACCAGAAAGATGGCTGGATATGGAACTTATGGCTTGCATGGCAAGATGCTGGTGTTTGATCGGAAAAGCGTGTACATCGGATCCATGAATCTGGACCAGCGCTCTGAAAAGCTGAACACAGAAATCGGCCTGATCATCGATAGTCCTGAATTGGCAAACCAAGTGGCCCGGCGCTTCGAAGAATTGACAGGGCCCGAGAACGCCTACAGACTGCTGTTGCGGGACGAGAATGGAAGGCCTGAATTGATCTGGCAAACCAGGGAAGGCGGGAAAATCGTTAATTACGACACGGAACCCGCCCTGAGTGAATGGCGAAAGTTCAAGGTCGATCTGCTGTCACACCTGCCCCTGGATGGCGAGCTGTGAGGCTGAACGAGGAGGGCGCCGCGCGTTTTCGGCGCTGAACTTGAAATCGCTTTCCTTGAGCACACCCAGATCGCATCGGGGATATTATCCCCCGCCCCCATTTATTCGCCACGCTGCTCGTGCTCGGGTAATTTGATGCCTCATCCTTGGTGATGCACTTGGGCAGCCGCCAGACGGCTGGGCTTCGGCGCTGCAGTCGAACCCCTATCTTTCTGCCGTCGCCGCTTCCGATTCGATCAATCAGGGTATATAGCCGGAAACCTGTCCGTTACGGCGTAATCAATGTAAGCGCCCAGCGCGGACACCTTGC